>NZ_DFLY01000024.1:1351-107886 GCF_002375525.1 Marinobacter sp. UBA3607
ACATTGAAATCCGAGTTCTATTACTTGAACCGGTTCGATAGCGTTGAGCAATTACGACACGGTATTGAGCAGTACATTGACTACTATAACCACCACCGGATCCGGCTGACACTCAATGGCCTGACTCCGGTGGAGTACAGAGAGCAGGCTGCCGCTGCAGCCTGATNNTCCAAGTTTTAGGGGTCACTTCAATACATTTAGCCACACGAAATGTACTGGGGGTCTGACCCCGAATTGGAGAAGAGACTATGAGCAACGCACTGACAGCCCTGTTTAACGTCGAGAAGCCCATCATCCAGGCGCCGATGGCGGGGGTTCAGGATTATCGGCTGGCGGCGGCGGTTTCGAATGCCGGCGGGCTCGGGTCTTTGCCTTGTGCAATGCTGGGAGGGGAGGCGTTGCGGGAGGAGCTTAAGGGGTTGAATGAAGCCACCCAGCAGCCCTACAACCTGAACTTTTTTGCGCACACGCCACCCGAGCCCAACGAGCAGCAAGAAGCCAACTGGCGGCAGGCGCTGGCGCCCTATTACAAGGAATTCGACATCGATCCGGCCAGCATCACCGCCGGCCCGGGGCGTATGCCGTTTAACGAAGAATCCGCAGCGATTGTCGAAGCGTTCCGCCCCGCCGTGGTGAGTTTTCACTTTGGCCTGCCGAAGCCGGAGCTGCTGGAGCGCGTCAAAAAAGCCGGTGCGAGGGTGCTGTCCACTGCCACTACCGTAGAAGAAGCCCTCTGGCTGGAACAACACGGCGCCGATGCCATCATCGCGCAAGGCCTGGAAGCCGGCGGGCACCGGGGCATTTTCCTCACCAAGGACATGACCACCCAGATGGGCACGTTCGCCCTGCTGCCGCAGATTGTGGCTGCCGTGAAGATTCCGGTCATCGCCGCCGGTGGCATTGCCACGGCTGAAGGTGTGCGGGCAGCCCTGGACCTGGGCGCCGTAGCTGCACAAATCGGCACCGCATTCATGCTCTGCCCGGAAGCCACCACCAAGCCCCTGCACCGCGAGGCCCTGAAAAGCCCGGCGGCGCGGCATACGGCCATCACCAACCTGTTCTCCGGCGGCCCGGCGCGGGGCATTGTTAACCGGGTGATGCGGGAACTGGGTCCGGTTTGCGATCAAGCACCGGCGTTTCCCCTGGCAACGAATGCCATTGCACCTCTGCGGGCAGTCGGGGAAGCGGCTGGAACAGGAGATTTCTCACCGTTGTGGTCCGGGCAGAATGCCAGCGGTTGTCGGGAGGTACCGGCGGGAGTGTTGGTCGAAGAACTGGCAGGCTAATGAACGGGGGCAGACCCCGCTTTATCAGATAGCGCCTTCGTGCACGCCATCCCCCACCAGCGCCAGTGCCAGCACCTTGCCGCCCGGGCTTTCGATGGCGGTGCCCACATCTTCGTTGTAAACACACAGCGGGCGGCTCAATACCGCCAGCCACAATGTCTTCCTCGCTGGGTGCAGACATCGTTATCCACCACCACAATGCCGTCCTGGCGCTGGCAGATGGGTGGGGTCGTACCCCTGCCGGGAGTACGACCCCTTTGTAGCCTGCGGACCCCTTTGTAGCCTGCGTGTTATTTGAGGAGTTCTTTCAGGGGCACGGGGCGAGAGAAATAAAAGCCCTGCAGCAAGTCGCAGCCGTGGGCGCGCAGGTATTCGTATTGGGCTTCGGTTTCCACACCCTCGGCAACCACTTCCAGGCCCAGGTGGTGGGTCATGGTGATCACGCCTTTCACAATAGCGGCATTGTGGCGGCTGGTGTCGATATCATTAATAAAAATGCGGTCTATCTTCACCCTGCTGATGGGCAAGTCCCGCAGGTAACTCAGGCTGGAGAAGCCGGTGCCAAAATCATCTATAGCCACCTTCACGCCCAGGTTGCGCAGTGCCTGAACCTGCTCCAGGGCCTTTTCCGCCGCGCTCATCAGCACGCCTTCGGTGACTTCCAGCTCCAGGCAAGACGGGCTCAGGCCGCTGTCTTCCAGCACACCCTGGATTTCACTGAAAAAACTGGACCGACGAAAATGCACCGGTGAAATATTCACAGCCAACGTAATGGACCTGCCCAGGTGCTCAACAATCTGCTTCATATCATGGCAGGCCTGGCGCAGCACGCACCGGCCGATGTCGATAATCTGGCCGGTTGCTTCCGCCACTGGAATAAACAGCCCCGGCGGCACCAGGCCGCGTTCCGGATGCTGCCAGCGCACCAGTGCCTCTACCCCGCGAATCTCGGTGGTGGCGGCATCTACCAGCGGCTGGTAATGCACCACAAACTGATCGCCCTCGATCGCCTCCAGCAGCTCCCGGCGAATCGCCACATGCTCGCGAATGGAACTATCTTGCTCGCCAGCGTACCACTCCCAGGTATTTCGCCCCTGGTTCTTGGCCTCGCGCACCGCAGTATGGGCGTGGGCCATCAGCACGCAATTGCCCTCGCAGTCATCGGAGCCAGACGCAATCCCGATGCTGGCACTGATATGCACCGTGTGCTCGCCCACCACAAACGGGCGGGACAACAACGCAAGCACCGTATCTGCTGTCTTCAGAGGCAATTCATCGGTGTACTCACTGCGAGTGCCCAACAGAATGCCAAACTCATCGCCACCAAGGCGCGCCAGAAAGGCTTCTTTCGGCAGCTCCGCCCGCAATCGCCCGGCCACCGCCTGCAACAGTTGGTCGCCCACCGTGTGGCCCAGGCCTTCGTTAATCGTGGTAAAGCCGTCCAGGTTCACCAGCAACCCCACCAGCCGGTCGCCATTCGAGCAGCAATGCTCGTTCAGCAACGCCTCAAAACTGGTGCGGTTGGGCAAGCGGGTTAGCGGATCGTGGGTTTCCTGAAAACGCAGTTCAGACAGCGTATTTTCATGCTGGGACAACAGCGTGCGATAACGTTGCTCGTGATCCTGAAGCGCTTTTCTGTCGCGCTCCCGGGCGGTCGCCAGCGCCAACAGGCCAGACGCCCGGTGCATCAGCACCAGGTCATCACTAGCCGGTTCAGAAGGATAGCGGCCATACACCGCAAAGGTGCCCAAAAGATCATTGCCCGGGGTAAGCACCGGCACAGAGCAGCAAGACTTCAGCCCCTCGGCCCGGGCCAGATGTGCGAAGGGTGCCCAATCCGGCTCGTGCTCTATATTCGGGGTAATGACAACTTCGCGGGTGAAGGCTGTTTTGCCGCAGCTGGCCACGTTCGGGCCGACCACAACCCGCTGCATGGCCTGGCGGTAGGCTTCAGACACGCCCTGCCCTGCAACCAGGCTAAGGGTGTTGTCGGAGGGGGCGTACAGCATGAAAGACACCACGCACTCCGGCATCTGGCGTGCGACCATGTCGGTAATCGCGCCCAGGATTTCCTCGAACGGAGCCTGGTGGGCAATCATGTCCTGAATTTTTTGCTGGTCTGCCAGCTCGGCGAGTCGGTAGTTCATAGTGAATCCGTTCGGGCGGAGTCCATATGTGTTCCACTATAACCGAAATAACAACAATTTCTGCATATTATCATCAGGAAGAAATGTCTTTGCTAACCATCTCGGAAGGCGCGCTGAGCAGACCGGCCTGGTCTTGCGCCTGCACCGTGAAATACCAGGTACCGGGCTTAAGGCCGGTGATGGTGTAAGACGGAGTTTCACCGCCGTTCAGCTCGGCGGCACCGGGGACAACCACCTGCTCGGAGAGGTTCTCGCTGTCCTGACCATAGCGAATAACGTAGCTGTCCAGCTCGCCGATAGAAAGGCTGGAATTATCTTCACGGGTGCCAGGCGCCGTCCAGCTGAGCACCGCCTTGCGTTCAGAAGCCGACTCTCTGCCCACCGCAGACTCCTGCCCTGATGGCACGGAAGAGCCGCCCGCCTGGGAGTCGCCCACTTCATCACCAGAGCCACCGCCACCACAACCGGCCAGCAGCACACCAAACAGAACAACAATCAGGTACAGGGGGAATTTCTGCAAAAAATTGGGCATAGGAAACAACACCGCAGAGGGAGAAGTTTTGCAGAATTTTAAATTGTTAGCGGCGGGGAGACTGTGACAAAAACGCGTTTGTTTGTGACGGTAGGTTAACTGGACAACTACATAGCTAGCGTAGCAACGGGCCGCACAAGGCGGCCCGCTATCGCATCAGGAAGCTTTCTTCAGCTTCTTCTTCAGCGACTTGATCTTGGCTTCGTGCTTTTCGATCTTGGCTTTACGGGCGTTGATCTTTTTCTTCAGGTTCTTCTCAGCTTTCTTGGACATAATTGCCTCCTGGGCATTGTCGCGGCTAGTTTGCGGGTTTGTTCTTCTTGATAAACCCACGAATAAACTGCCTGATTTCGCGAGCGGCGCTGGTATCCAGCTCTTCACACAACTCAATGAACTGCTCGCGCTCGGTACTGCTGATACGAATCAGCAGCTGACTATCTTTCTTGTTGGGCTTCACCTTTTTCGGTTTCACCTTTTTGGGACCATCAGTCACTGCGGATACTCCTGGTGAGGGTGAAGCTCATGGCTGAAAGATATTTACATTGTATATACGTTTTTGGGGAAAGCAAGGCCCGGGCAGTTAAACCCCAAGCCACTCCGCCAACTGCAAATTGGTCTTCAACCGCAACCGCTGCTGCAACATCCCTTCAAACACACTGCCCACCGTGCGGCTCTCCCCCAGCAACGGCAACGCGGCTTCCGCTTCGGAGAAGAACTGTTGCTCCCGCTCAGTACCTATGATGGCGTGCTCCCACCACTCCATCACCCGAGGCCGGGCCTGTTTCAGCAACGAGTCCGCTGGCAGTTTTTCAGACTTCGCCGCATTGGCGGTATGAGAAGCCGGCAACAGGTTCCATAGATCGTTATTGTTCCAGCGCGACCAGGGAAAACAGTGGTCGATATCGTAGCGGGTACGGGAAAGATTTCTGGCCGTCCACACGCACTCCACCGGCCCCGCAGTAAGCTGTTGCTCCACCAGCCTGCGCACCACAGACGTATCACGCCGTCCTTCTACCCACTGCAGGGCCTGATGATAGGTTTCCGTTGAATAACGGGCTTCCCAGCTCCCCATCAGGTTGATCCATTCATTCACAATGGCCGGCTCAACCCAACAGGCGTAACGGCTGAATGTGTCCCAGAGCATGGCCGGCACCCGGAAACGCCCGAACCGGGCCAGGGTTTCCTTGTCCAGGCGAACCGCCTCGTTACGAATAGTCAGTCGACTGGTGCCACCCTCGAAAACCTGGCGATTGGTGCCCGGCCAGGTGGTGAAGTGAGCGGGATTTTTTAGAATGTTCGAGGCAGCCTTTTTGATCGCTCGCATCACCACAGGTGCGAACTCCGCCGACAGCGACAAACCAACCCTGAAATCCAGCGGGGACAGCTTGCCCAACTCATAAAAATCATCCCCGGCAAAGCCCAGCCCCCGGGAACCCGGCGCCTGCCGTAAATGATGCTTCAGCACCAGCGGGTGGTACAGCATGATCCAGAACAGCCCCACTGCCCCAAGTGGTAGCTCTACCCAATCATCGCTACGGTTCAGTACCAACCCCGGCGCGCTGTCTGCCATTCGCACCAGAGTTCGCAGTAAACCCAGCTTGTAAGTGGAAGATTTGTTGTCGTTGATGATGATATGCCGCAGCGTGGGCAATGCTCCCGTGCCATCATCCGGCAGACGGTATACGGCGGTTTCCCACCATACATCCTCGCGTTTCAGCTGATCCGCACGCGGCATATCCGGCAAAGGCACAGGCATAACCGCCCGGTGGCGGGCAAAGCTGTCCAGCTCGGCCTTCGAGACTTCGTAGAACTGGCGCTCACCATCCCCCGGCCCATGGCGCAGCGTGATGACCAACATGCCGGACGGTGCCAGCAGCTCAGTCAAAATCCGGAACGCCCGCTCCCGGTAAGTAGGGGGCAGATGCATCCAAACCGCAGACACCAGCACCAGATCAAACCGGTAACTGAGTTTTCGGATCTCACTCAGATCCGGCAGAGAGTCACCCACCCACTGGATACTGCGATGGACCGTTGCCGCCTCACCCAGCCGGCGCAGTTCCGCCGCCGGCTCCACGGCCACAACGTCCCAGCCACGTTCTGCCAATGCCAACGCATCGCGGCCACTGCCGGCGCCTACATCGAGCGCCAGACCGGTTTTATTGTCCAGCTGAGGGAGCCAGTCGCTGTGGACCTGTTCGAAGGTCAGGGACTGGTATTGGGTGAAGAATTTCTGGGCGTTTTTGTTGTAAGGACCGTAACTCATGCCACCGCCAGCTTAGCCGCCTGCTGCCACATAAAGTTCGGCATCGGCGTTCGGAGTTTCCAGGTAATACTCATGGGTTGAGAGCCGGTGTGAGACACGTAATTAACCTCTCCGTAATTCACAAACCCCATCGTGCGGCCATATTCGTCTTTCGCTTGCTCTCTTACAAACAGGAACAAACGTTTGTTGATGGCTTGGTGTTGAATATAGTCCTTACCTTTGCCACGGTCAGGCCGCGCGCTGTTTTGCGACTGCCAGTGAAACAGCTGCTCGTTGATCGCGTAGTCGTGGTACATGGTGGTTGGTGAGAACTGCTTTTCGTTTTTATCCAGGGTGACAAACAGCAGCTCGATATTCTGATCCTGAATGACATACACACCTTCCCTCGATGGCGGCTGGTGCTCGAACGTCATGGCACCAAAACCAACCAGAATCTGCTCTCGGGAATAGCGGGCGTGCAATCGCAGCGGGACTTCCTGTAACTCCGGCATGGCCGGCTGTTCGTGCTTGGTTTTCGCCAGTTTCCAGTCAAGCACGTCCGCCAGCTCCTGTTCCAGCCCCAGCTTGCTGAGTTCTGCCAGACTTTGTGCCAGCGAATCAAACTCCAGCTCCGGCCCCGCTTTCTGCCAGAAGTCGTAATGGCACATCAGGGCTTGGCGATTGCTGGCGTCGCCCCAGCTAAACCCGGCCTGACATAGCTTCTTGAGGAACAGCAGGTACTGATGATCGTCGCAAATCAAAATCCGGTTATAGATGGCCTTCTTCGCGAGTTTGAACGGCGAGTCATCGGCTACGTCTTCGTCTTTCGCTTTGCTCACCAGTTCGGCCCAGCTGCCCCGTTTGTAGAGCTCGTTCAGATCGTTGTGGGGATGATGGATTATGAAGTTTTTCAGCGTGAGTGGCTGAGTGGAGTGCTGTGGGAACTGCCGAACAAGTGTCACCAGCCGCTTCATGGTCAGCGTGGCTTGCCGGATGTTGCTCAGCACCATTTCCTGGGTTTTCTTGGTGAGCTCAATTCGGCAACCCAGTGGCGCATGGGGAAAGCCCTGCTTCAGTTCTTCCGTAATCGAGCGTTCTGACTTACCCACCAGTGCCCGGAATTTATTGGCGAAATCATACTCAGGCCGGGAATTGCCCACGAAATCCATAACCGTGCAGCAGTCTTTGTCGTCTGCCAAACGCAGTCCACGGCCGAGTTGCTGCAGGAAGATGGTCAGACTCTCGGTTGGGCGCAGGAACAGCAAGGTGTCCACTTCCGGAATATCAACGCCTTCGTTGAAGATGTCGACCACACAAAGCACGTTGATTTGCCCGGAGCGAATGGCTTGCTGCTTTTGTTGGCGTTCGTGGCTGTTGTCGCTGGTGAGCACATCGGCCTTGATGCCGTGTAATAAGAGCTGCTCCACCATGAAGGTCGCGTGTTCACGGCTCACACAGAAAGCGAGAGCTTTCATGCTGGTTATATCGGTGACGATTTCCCGCAGGCTGCGCAGGATCTTATCTACCCGGCTCTGGTTGTGGGTGTAGAGGTTGGTGAGCTGAACCACATCGTAACGGCCACGATTCCAGGGAATGGTGCGCAGGTCGGTATCGTCATCTATGCCGAAGTATTGGAAAGGGCAAAGGTGGCGTCGGTTGATGGCCTCCGGCAGCCGGAGTTCGGCGGCAATCACGCCGCCAAAATCACTGAGAATATCGCCACCGTCGTGCCGCTCTGGCGTCGCGGTCAGGCCCAGAAGTATCTCAGGCGAGAAGTGCTCCAGTACCGCCCGGTAACTGGAGGCGGCAATGTGGTGCACTTCATCAATTACGATGTAGTCGTAATAGTCTTCGGTCAGTTTCAGCTGGTCCAGCTGGTTATTCAGGGTCTGAATCGATACGAACAACTGGCGGTAGTGTTCCGGCAGCTGGCCACCCACCCAGAGTTCACCGAATGCATTGTTTCGCAGAACGCCACGATAAGCTTCGCGGGCTTGGCGCAGAATTTCTTCCCGGTGCGCCACAAACAGAAAATGGGCGCTTGGCTTTGCTTTCAGGAACCGCTGGAAATCAAAAGCCGAAATCAGCGTCTTGCCAGTACCGGTGGCGGCCACAACAAGGTTACGGAAACGCTGATGAACGTCCCTTTCCACGGACAGCTGCTCAAGAATGTCCTTCTGGTGGGGGAACGGCGTTAGTTCGAAATAGTGGGAGACGCCGGGAGCATCCAAGCCTTTTTGCTGCTTCAAGGCTCGATTGAGCTTTTCGGTACTCTCAGCCTGACCATCGAACCGCTCAAAGTCTTCCGAAGCCCAATAGGTTTCAAAAGTGCTCAAAGACTTGTTGATGATGTGGGGGATTTCCTGAGAGGTGATTTTCAGGTTCCACTCAAGGCCGTTGGTCAGCGCCGATCGGGACAGGTTTGATGAGCCGATGTAACCGGTGTGAAAGCCTGTATTCCGGAGAAACAAATAGCTTTTGGCGTGCAGCCTTTCACGCTCTGTGTTGTAGCTCAGTTTCACTTCCGTGTTTGGCAGGCTCGCCAGGTACTCAACGGCTTTTGCATCCGTTGCCCCCATGTAGGAGGTGGTGATAATTTTCAGCTCTCGCCCACTGGCGGTGAAGGCTTCCAGCTCTTTCCGGAAAATGCGGATGCCAGCCCATTTGATGAATGACACCAGCCAGTAGATTTTGTCTGCTGACAGAATTTCGCGCTTGAGTTCCGACTCCAGCGACAAGCCAGCATTGCTGCCTGAGAACAGCTCACTTTGGGTTAAGCCCGTAAGAGGGAAGATATCTTCAACGTACTGTTTGAGGTTGGCAGCAACCGGGTTTTCCAACTCGTAGAGCGCCGTGAGGATTTTACCTTGGCTATCGAGCAGATTCTCTTCCAGAAAGCCTTCGTCGGAAATCTGGCTCTTGAGCCACATCAGGAGCTGGTTGGAGAGTTCAATTTGCTCCTGAACCCGGTTGTCGCTCGACGGCACGGCTTCAATGGCAAATTCCAGAATGTTGGAGAGGAATCGTGACAGCCACACCGAGGCTTCGGCGCTGTTGAGCTGGCGCTCGCCGACATAGAACTTGTCTCTATCCAGTCGGCTTTCGATGAGCTTGGTGATTAGCTGCTCGTAGATTCCGGTTTGCTGCATCAATTACGGACCATGTTGACGATTTTTATGGCAGATAGGATGCTATGCACATTAACCTTTTCCCTAACGACTCACCAACCGCTCCACAGCTCCTGGTATAGCTGTTCGGCGTTACTCATGCTGCCGCTCAAAAATACTTAACCTGGTTCCGGCCGGAGTGCTTGGCCAGGTACAGGGCTTTATCTGCTTTATCCAGCCAAGGTTTCACGCTGCCCTCGCCACCGTACTTTGCCACGCCACAACTGACGGTTATGGTGATTACCTGGCCGTCGTCCAAGGTGCACTGCATATCTGCCACCGCCCGGCGAATGCGCTCAGCCAGCGCCAACACTTGGTCCAGGCTCAGATGGCGCACGGCCAGGGCGAATTCTTCTCCACCCATGCGGCCAAACACATCGTCCTTTCTCAGTAGCTGGCCGATGGTGTGGGTGTAGGTTTTCAGCACTGTATCACCCGCGCTGTGGCCGTAGGTATCGTTTACCTTTTTGAAGTGGTCGATATCCAGCATGATGACATAGATATCATCGCTGCTTTCTTCCAGCCAGCCGCTAACCAACGACAACCAGGCCCCGCGGTTTAATACGCCCGTCAAGGCATCGGTGCTGGCCAGTTGGGTCAGGTTGCGTTCTGTTTCTATATGGCTGCTAACGTCCGCAATGGCCAAGATGGCACCGCGGCTTTCATCGTCACCAAAGGCCCGCGCGCTCATGCTCAGGTGCAGGATGCGTCCACTTTTGTGGATCATACGTTCTTTATCAGCGTGGCTGTCTTCGCCAGTGGCCAGGGTGTGCAAGGTCGGGCAAGGCCCCTCGTGCAGGCTGCAGCCATCCGGGGTGACATGGCAAGTTTCGTGCAAATCACGGCCAATCAGCTCTGCTTCTGTCCACCCCAGAAGCCGTTCACCCTCGGGGTTAATCCACTGTACCCGGCAGTTTCGGTCTACCATCAGCAACCCATGCCCGGCCATTTCGGTAACCACCTGCAACTGGCGGTAGTTTTCTGCCAGTTCCCGCTGCACTTGCCGTTTGCGGGTGTTAGCGCGACGCCAAAGCAAAAACAACGGATAGGTAACCAGCAACCCGGAACCCAGCCGAATGCCTGTTTTTTTAAGGGCATCGGTGCGAAAGGCCGAGCAGGGTTCCTCCACCGACCGCTGCGCCAGCAACAGTTCCGGAGACTGAATGCCAGGCCTGGAAGAGTGGTGCCAACGATAGTCGTAGCACTGGCCCTCGAGTTCGAACTGCCCTTCTGGGCGGCTGCGAACCTGCTGCCAAAGCGCCGGGTAACGAACAGAAAAAACGCTGGCCGAATCGCTGGCGAATGCCCAGTCGGCGTCGCCACCGCCGGCTATCCAGCCGCCGGAATCGTTCAGCACCACCAGGTCGGTATTATCTGGCAGTGCTGTCCGCAGGTGATGCAGCAGGTCGTTCACCTTGGCATTGAGCACCACAAGGCCACTTTGTTCACCATCTACGTATACGCTGGCCACTACCCGAACCACGGGCACATAGGGCACTTCAACGCGGCCGTTTTCAATGTTGAGGTCGAAGCGGGACACAAACACGGCCCCGGCTTCTCTTGCCAGGCCCGCCTTTACGTAGTCTCGATGCGTTTTAATCTGCAAGCCCTGCTCGACCAGTTGCGGCGTGCCACTGCGGTTGTTTACCCGGATTTGTTCAACACCATAGCGGTCGATATAACGCAGCTGGTCATAGCCTGCCCTCAGGCCAGAGAGGCTCAGAAAGGCACTCTGCAAAGCCGCCAGGCGCTCGGAGGACAGGTCTTTTATGTACATCTGCAACTCCGGCGAGGCGGCTATCACCTCGGCGTCTCTTGTCAGCTGTTCCATATAGCCTTCTGTCATCAGCTGCATCAGTGCCAGGTTGCGGTTGATGTCGATCTGTAGCAGCTCCCGGTCTTTCTGATGGATCGGGTACTGGGTGACAACAATAACCACAACAAGGAGCGCTACCAGAATGGAGCTTTGGAAAATGAGGGAATCTCGGGAAAACCAGCGTGGCATGGTAAAAAATTTGTCACTGTGGCGGGCTGTAGAATACCAATTTGCCCTATGGCGGAGGCCAGGACAACTACTGACCCCGGATTTTACAAGAATTTACGTGGTTGACGAGTTATTTACACATCTGCCGTTGTGCAAAAAATCAACTGGCCTAACAATATGCGCCGGCTTTATTCCTCCACTTTTAAGGCGGAGTTCCGTCTATGCCACAAATTTCTCGTGCACTGCGGTTGCAGGCCTGGCCATTTTTCGTGCTGGGCTGCACGTTGCTGGCCGGTTTTGCCGGGTTGCTGGCGTCCGCCTTTCCGCAACTGCCGGTGCCGGAACCGCTGCGTTTCTCCTGGGCCGGTTCGCTCACGCTGGTGGTGGGCGGCATGGTTATATCTGCCTGGCTGTTCCGTTCGTCTAGCCGGGCGTTGTTGCTGAAGAAGCTTGCCTATCAAGCCTCGCACGATGCGCTGACCGGTCTTGGCAACCGCGCCATGTTCGAAGACAAGCTGCAGCAGGATTTCGCCCAGGCCCGCCGGAACAACACGCTGATGGCGGTTTTGTTTATTGACCTGGATGAGTTCAAGCCGATCAACGATACGCTGGGCCACAAGGTGGGCGACCAGCTGCTGGTGGCGGTAGCGCGGGTGCTGGAGGCGTGCATTCGCCCTACCGATACCCTGGCCCGTTTTGGGGGTGATGAGTTTGTGGTGCTGCTGCCAGGCCTGGAATCGGCCCGGCAGGCAGAAGAGGTAGCCGGGCGCATTTTGCAGAGGATTGGCCAGCCCCAGCAGGTGGGCTGCCATGAGCTGTATTTGTCTGCCAGTGTTGGTATCAGCCTGTTGGATAACGAAGAAACCGCGCCCGAGAAGCTGATTCGCCAGGCCGATATGGCGATGTACAAGGCCAAGCGCCAGGGCCGGGATACATTTCAGGTGTATTCGGCGGAACTGGACACCAAGCTTTCACGCCGGGTGACCATGCGCCAGGATCTGCAAGAGGCGCTTCGCAGTGGCCAGCTGTTTCTGCATTATCAGCCCCAGGTAGACCAAAACGGCACGTTCTGTGGTGTGGAGGCGCTGGTGCGCTGGCAGCACCCTACCCGCGGGCTGATTGAGCCGGAGCGCTTTCTGCCCTTGGCTGAGGAAACCGGCCAGATTGTGCCGCTGGGTAAGTGGATTGTTGCCCAGGCCTGTAAAGATGCTATGCAACTGAGGGAGTTGGGGCTGCTGCCGGGGCGCATGGGTATTAACCTGTCGCCGCTGCAATTCCACCGCCTCGGGTTTCTGGACAAGTTGAAGGCTACCCTGAAGGAAACCGGCCTGCCGGCGGACCTACTGGAACTGGACTTGACGGAAGGCGTGCTGATGAAAGACCGCTGCCGCGCAATCAGCCTGGTGGACTCCTTGCAGGAGCTGGGCATTTCCACGGCGATTGATGATTTCGGCACCGGGTTTTCCAGCTTCAGTTACCTGAAGGACCTGCCCGCCAGCAGCATCAAGATCGACAAGTCGTTTGTGGAGAATGTGGTGACCAACCGCAAAGATGCCGCCGTGTGCAAAGGCGTGATCACCATGGCCCGCGAAATGGGCCTGACCGTGGTTGCCGAAGGCGTGGAAGACGAGGCGCAGTTCGATATCCTAAGAGCCTGGGGCTGCCACCGCTTTCAGGGGTTTTACTTTGCTCGGCCTATGGCTTTGGATGCGCTGGTTAGCTGGGCTCGGGAAGTGGACTGATTAGGGGGCTGACTAGGGGTCTGTCCCTACGAGGACTGACCCCTCTAGGCACCAAGTCCGGTTCTAGTCTGAGCAGCCCCCTCTAGGCACCAAGCCTGGTTCTAGTCTGACTCAACTTGGTACGTAGAGGGGTCTGTCCTCGTAGGGACAGACCCCTAGTCTGAGTTGGGACAGACCCCTAGTCTGCGTTGGGACAGACCCCTTCACTTCTTAATCCACCTGCCCCCAACAAGCACAAACTGCCCCGCCGGCGTTTTCTCTATAGCCTTTTTGCCCGCCACGGTTTCCACCTGGGTTACCGGAATGTTGTGCTTTTCAGCAATGCGGGTGTACTCCTCCCGGCGGGCGTTGTTGATAGCTTCGGCCACTTCCCGGGCGTTGCCTTCTGCGCGCACCACCTCCAGGTAGCCGGCGGGAGTTTCGCCTAGCAGGCCTTGTTGTTTTGCGGTTTCCAGCTGTTGCTTGGCTTCTTCCAGGCCCATGGCCAGTGCTGGTAATGCCACGCCCAAGGCGAGGAGGAAGGCGGCGGTTTGGATGATTCGTTTCATGGTCAACTCCTTGATCAGCGTTTGGTGGTGGCCGGGTGTGTTCAGAACAGGCCTTGTTCGCTGAACAGTTCGTCTACTTCTTTGTCCACCTTTACGTAGATTTCGTGCTGGATTTTTACGTTCAGGTTTACGGTGATGGGTTCTTTGGGTGCGGCCACTTGTACCGTTGGCGTGCAGGCGATGAGCGCCAACGGCAGTATTGGCAGCAGTAGGCGCTTTAGCATGGTCATGGTGTTGCCTCCTGCCCGGATTGTTGCAGCCGTTCGCGAACACGTTCGGTAACGGCTTCGTTTACTCTGCCACTCAACTGCAAACTGGTGAGCAGTGCGGGAATATCTTCTTCAAGGTTCACATTGAGCACAATTGGCTGGCCGTTGCGGATGTCCGGGTTGTTGCCCTCAAGGCGCAGGCCAAGCGTGAGTTTGCCCTTTTCATCGTAGTCTATCGCGCTGCTGAGCACCGAATAATGAAAGTTTTGCAAAGCGCGGGTTACGGTTTCTACCGTGCCGCCGCTGCCGAGCATGGCCTGCAACTGGTCGGCCGGCAGTTTGAGCATGCCGCCGGGGCTGAGGGCGGTAATACTGCCTTGCTGTACTTCGACACCAGTGCCTGAGATTTCCAGGGGGATGGAGCCGCTGAGCAGGCCGGAGCCTTCGAAGCCCTCGGCGGGGTATACCTGCAGCAGGCGGGTAAGGGAGATTTCGTGGGCATCGACGGGGATTCTGACGGGCTGGTCAGCCAGGCTGATGGTGCGCGGGGCGATGCGCAGGCGTCCATCCAGGAATTCGGTATTCGCCTGCTGGATGTTGAGCTCGCCGGCGAACGGCTCCGCCTGAGTGGCCCGGTAATCCGCCAGCAGGCTGATGGGGCCTATGCCGATGCCTGAGTTGATCTGGCCGATGGTTGTGTCCCGAAGGCGGGCGGTGAGCTGATTGTTTTCAAGGCTGAACAGCAGGTGGCCGCTGAGGTTGGTGATGGCGGTTCGGTCCATCAGGCCGCTGAGGCTTCGAAAATCCACGCGGCTGTGCACGGCCATGGGTGCGCTGGGTTGCAGGTGAATGGTCACCTCGGCGCTGAGTTCGCCGCTGTCGAGTTCCAGCAGGTTCAGCTGCTCGGGCCAGTTGGTGAGGGTATTTCTGAAGATGCCGACGGCCTCGCTGCCGGCCATGGTGGTGCTCAGCCGTATGCTCTGGAACTCACCGGCCACATGCCGAACGCGGATATCCGCTTCCAACCCCGCATCATTACTGATCTGCCCGTCCAGCTGCACATCCGACAACGAACCCCCAACCCGCCCGGTAAACAACCACCCCTGCGGCTTCAACGCCGGATGACTGATGTCCTCCAGCCCGAACCGGATCTGCTGCACCTCAAACTCCAACGCACCCG
Organism: Marinobacter sp. UBA3607; assembly: GCF_002375525.1. Lineage (NCBI taxonomy): Bacteria > Pseudomonadati > Pseudomonadota > Gammaproteobacteria > Pseudomonadales > Marinobacteraceae > Marinobacter > Marinobacter sp. UBA3607. The sequence goes on from NZ_DFLY01000024.1 coordinate 16,389, forward strand.
CCGGCCCGGCCATCAACAGCCAAAAAACCACCACCAGCTGCCAGACCAGGGGTCTGTCCCTACGTGGACTGACCCCTCTAGGCACAAGTTTTGTACCGAGGGTCTGGCCCCGCCTGACTAGGGGTCTGTCCCTACGTGGACTGACCCCTCCAGGCACCAAGTCCGGACTTGAGCGGTTATTGAGCGGGCCCTTAACCATTATCGAAAATCCTTGTTTGCCTTGATATCCGTCAGTGCCTAGTATCGCGCCCTTTTTATGGCACCGTGTGGAGGCACTTTACCGCGTTATGGGACGTCGCAACGAACAACTTCGCTGGCAGCTGGCCAAAGGGCTGATTCATGCACTGCACCTGGAGCGGTTAGCCAGCCGTTACAGCCGCACCACGGTGATGGCGGTGTTCAACCTGGTGAATGGTAGCTTCAGCATTGCGTTGGTGTCGTTTGTGGCGCTGGTTACGCAGGAGGCGTTCATCTTTCCGTCGCTGGGGGCTACGGCGTTTATCCTGTTCTACGTGCCCATGGCCCAGCCGGCGTCGCCCCGCAACACCTTGTGCGGGCACCTGATTGGCGCGTTGATGGGGTTGCTGTGCCTGTACATTTTCGGCCTGCAGGGCCAGCCTTCCGCCTTCGCAACCGGCGTTGACCTGTCCAGGGTAGGCGCTGCAGCGCTGTCGCTGGGCCTCACCAGCTGTCTGATGGTGGTATTCCGCGTAGCCCATCCTCCCGCCGGCGCCACCGCCCTGATCGTCTCCCTGGGCCTGATGCCCAACCCGGCCCAGTTGCCCATCCTGATGGCCGGCGTAGCCCTGCTGCTGGCCCATGCCTTTGTGATGAACCGCCTGGCGGGGATTCCTTATCCGGTTTGGGCTGGGGGCGGGGTGGCGCCGGCTGCGGAGGGGTCTAAGGTTGCTGGGGTTTGACCTCCCCCCCCCACCTTGAACTTGGTGCCTAGAGGGGTCAGTCCACGTAGGGACAGACCCCTAGCCCCCTAATCGACTCCGAATGGGGGGAACGTGGTAGAATTGGCGCCTTCATTTGCTTTGTTCTCCGGATGTTCATGACCTCTCAACAGCCCGCCCCCGTTTTGTCTCGCCGGTTTTCGGTTGCGCCGATGATGGATTGGACTACGCCGCATTTTCGGTACCTGGCGCGTATTCTTAGCCGCAGGGCTTTGTTGTATACCGAGATGGTGACTACGGGGGCGCTGATTCATGGCGATACGGCGCGGTTTCTGCGGCATGATCCGTCGGAGTTTCCGCTGGCGTTGCAGCTGGGTGGTAGTGATGCCAACGAGCTGGCGCAGTGTGCGAAGCTGGCGCAGGCGTTCGGGTTTGATGAGGTGAACCTGAACGTGGGCTGCCCGAGCGACCGGGTGCAGAACAATATGATTGGCGCCTGCCTGATGGGCCACCCGGATAAAGTGGCGGAAGGCGTGGCGGCGATGATCGAGGCCACGGATTTGCCGGTTACTGTGAAGCACCGCATTGGCATTAACGGCCGGGAGTCCTGGGACGAGCTGTGCGAGTTTATCGAGACGGTGGCTGCCGCCGGCTGCAAGACCTTTATTGTGCATGCCCGAATTGCCATTCTTGAAGGCCTGAGCCCGAAGGAAAACCGCGATATTCCGCCGCTGAAGTACGACTGGGTGTACCGCCTGAAGCAGGCCTACCCGCACCTGGAAATCATCATCAATGGCGGCATCAAGACCTTCGAGGAATGCCACGAGCACCTGGCCCATACCGACGGCGTGATGCTGGGGCGAGAGGCCTACCACAATCCCTGGTTGCTGGCCGGGGTGGATTCTGAATTCTTTGGCGAACATGCCGCGGTTACCAACCGCCACGAGGCGCTGCGGGCGATGTTTCCGTTCATTCAGCAGGAGCTGGACCGCGGCGTGTACCTTACCCACATTACCCGCCACATTATGGGCCTGTTCCTGGGCCAGCCGGGCGGGCGGCAGTTCCGCCGGCACCTGAGCGAGAACGCCAACAAGCCTGGTTCCGGGCTGGAAGTGATCGAGCAGGCACTGGCCAAGGTACGCGAGCCGCAACCGATAGCGGAAAGCTGATAACAGGCATACCTTTTGTTGTCTTGTTCCTGTTGTAACCTGCCGTTATTGTAGGGGTTGCCAAAGCATTCGGGAGCTGGATGCTGCACCAAAACAGAACAACCGGGACGACAGGACGAATGACCAGCAAGCTAGACCAACTGAAAAACATGACCACCGTGGTAGCCGACACCGGCGATATCGACGCCATTGCCCAATGGCGGCCGGAAGATGCCACCACCAACCCTTCCCTGCTGTTGAAGGCCGCAGCGTCTGACGCCTATCGCCCCATGCTGGATAAAGCCGTGGCCATTGCCGCGAAACACGGCGGCTCCTCGGCAGACCAGCTCTCGGTGGCTACCGATATGCTGGCTGTTCTGGCCGGCAAGGAAATCCTGAACCTGATTCCCGGCGTGGTATCCACCGAGGTAGACGCCCGCCTGTCGTTCGACACTGCCGCCACCCTGCAGAAGGCCCGTGGCCTGATTGAGCTTTACGACCAGCAAGGGGTAGACACCAGCCGGGTGCTGATCAAGATTGCCTCCACCTGGGAAGGTATCCGCGCGGCCGAGCAGCTGGAAAAAGAAGGCATTCGCTGCAACCTGACTTTGCTGTTCTCGTTTGTGCAGGCGGTTGCCTGTGCCCAGGCCGGCGCGCACCTGATTTCACCGTTTGTGGGCCGCATCCTGGACTGGCACCTGGCCAGTTCCGGCCGCGACAGCTATCCGGCGGCGGAAGACCCCGGCGTGCAGTCGGTTACCCGCATCTATAATTACTACAAGGCCCATGGCTTCAACACCGTGGTGATGGGCGCCAGCTTCCGCAATACCGGCGAGATTGAAATGCTGGCCGGCTGCGACCGGCTGACCATCAGCCCAGCCCTGCTGCAGGAGCTGAAAGAAGACCAGGGCGAACTCAGCCGCAAGCTGAGCCCGGATTCCGCGTCAGTCTCCGAGAAGATGGGCTGGGTAGATGAAAAACTGTTCCGCTGGGAATCCAATGAAGACGCCATGGCCACCGAGAAACTGGCCGACGGCATCCGCCGCTTTGCGGCCGACCAGATTGAGCTTGAGAACCGGGTGCGCCAGCTGGCTTCCCGGGCGGCGTAATTTTAAGGACGAGGACGTTCCATGCTAGCCATTCTTCACCCCAATACGGCGCTGGACAGCGATGCCTATCGCCAGACCATGCATTACCTGGAAAACCTGCCTGGCGTGAGCATTCGCGTTCACGAAATCCAGGGCGCCAGCCAGCGGCTGACCGAGGTCTACCTGCTGGGCGATACCAAGACCCTGGACAAGGAAGAGATCGAAGCGCTGCCGGCGGTTGAGCGGGCCATTCGCATTTCCGATGACTACCGGATTCTGGGCCGCCATAAAGATGACAATCGTCAGAGCGGTTTCACCTACAACGGCGTGGAGTTCAGCCAGAACAACCTGAATATCTTTGCCGGCCTGTGCGCGGTGGATGTACCCGAGCACGTTGAGCAGATGATGCAGGCGCTGGAAGACGCCGGCGAAGTTTGCACCCGCATGGGCGCCTACAAGCCCCGCACCAACCCCTATTCCTTCCAGGGCCACGGTAAGGGCTGCCTGCCCTGGGTGTTCGAGAAGGCGGGCAAGCATGGCATCAAGGTGGTCGCCATGGAGATCACCCACGAGAGCCACATCGAAGAAATCGACACCTGCCTGGAGAAGCTGGGCCGTCCTACCGGCGTGATGCTGCAGGTGGGCACCCGCAATACCCAGAACTTCGAGCTGTTGAAAGCAATTGGCCGCCAGACTACCTACCCGGTGCTGTTGAAGCGCGGCTTCGGTATTACCCTGAACGAATCCCTGAACGCGGCGGAATACCTGGCCAGCGAAGGCAACGCCAATGTGATTTTCTGCCTGCGCGGCATGAAAACCGAGGCCGGCCAGCCGCACCGTAACATGGTGGACTTCGCCCACGTGCCCGCGGTAAAACGCCTGACCCGCATGCCGGTGTGTGTAGACCCGTCCCACTCGGTGGGCAGCCGTGACCGCGCTCCGGATGGCATCCTGGATGTGATGCACGCCACCGCCCAGGGCGTGATTGCCGGTGCCAACATGGTGCTGGTGGACTTCCACCCGAAACCGGAGAAAGCCCTGGTAGATGGCCCCCAGGCCCTGCTGATGAACGAGCTGCCGGCGTACCTGGAAGATATCCGCCTGTGCCACGAAACCTGGAAGAAGCGCCAGGCTATTTATCAACGTCTTAAGGACAACACTGCAGAATGATCGTTTATGGTCACCGGGGGGCCAAGGGTGAGGCCCCCGAAAATACCCTGCCCGGCTTTGTGCATGCATACCGGCAGGGCATCCGGCATTTCGAGCTGGACCTTGTGCTGTCGAAAGACGGCATTCCCGTGTTGGTGCACGACCTGACGGTAGACCGCACCACCGGCCAGAAAGGCAACGTGGGTAACTACACGGCAGCCGAGCTGGAAAACATGGACGCCAGGCGCAACACCAGCGCCTGGCCCCGAAAAACCGGGATTCCGGCACTGGAAACCCTGCTGGACCAGTTTGACGACCTGGAACACGTGCAGCTGGAGGTAAAGAAAGACAGCCGTTCGCGCCTGAATATTCTGTGCAACCGGCTAACCGAGGTTATCCAGCGCCGTAACCTGTACCAGACCTGCGCGGTCACCTCTACAGACCCGTGGTTCTTGCGGGAAATCCGCCGGAGAAACCGCAATATCCGCATCGGCCTGGTGGCGGAGCGCAAGTTTCCCAAGCCCCTGAACCTGGCCACCCGGCTGGGTTGCGAGTATTTCTGCGTTAACTGGAAAATCCTGAACAAGGAGATGGTGGACACCGCCCACAAGCGCAACATGCACGTGTCTACCTGGACGGTAAACCGTATTCACGACATGCTGAAGCTGGAAGAAATGGGCGTGGACAGCATTATTTCTGACTATCCCACCAGTACCAAAATGTTCTTCGATAACCGGGCCAAGGCGTTACTGAGCCTGCCGGCAAGGGAAAGCAGCCCGGAACCTGCCTGAGGCAGGCCCGGGCACCACGGCCTGGTCAGAAGATTCTGTTCAGGCCGTTCAGTGCAGCTACCCGGTAGGCTTCCGCCATGGTCGGGTAGTTGAAGGTGGTGTTGATGAAGTAGTTCAGGGAATTCGCTTCCCCTTCCTGGTTCATGATGGCCTGGCCGATGTGTACGATCTCGGCGGCCTGGTCACCAAAGCAGTGAATGCCCAGGATTTCACGGGTTTCACGGTGGAACAGGATCTTCAGCATACCGACCGCTTCACCGGTAATCTGTGCTCGGGCGAGGTCTTTGAAGAAGGCCTGGCCTACGTCGTAGGGCACCTTGGCTTCGGTCAGCTCCCGCTCGGTCTTACCCACTGAACTGATTTCCGGAATGGTGTAGATGCCGGTGGGCACATCGTTCACAAAACGGAAATACTCGTCCTGGGTAATATCGGAAGAGGCCGCACGGCCCTGGTCGTAGGCAGCACTGGCCAGGCTTGGCCAACCGATTACATCACCTGCAGCGTAGATATGCTCTACCTCGGTGCGGTAATGGTCATCCACTGCCAGCTGGCCGCGGCCGTTCGGCACCAGGCCGACATTTTCCAGGCCCAGGTTCTCGGTGTTGCCGCTACGGCCGTTACACCACAGGAAGGCATCGGCACGGATTTTCTTGCCGGATTGCAGCGACAGTACCACGCCGTGGTCGTCGCCCTTCACCGATTCATACTGCTCGTTATGGCGAACCAGCACGCCGTTGTTGCGCAGGTGGTAGCTCAGCGCATCAGAGATTTCGTCATCCAGGAACGACAGCAGGCGGTCACCCGGGTTGATCAGGTCTACTTTCACACCCAGCCCGGCAAAGATGGACGCGTATTCTGAACCGATAACGCCGGCACCGTAGATAATCAGGGTACGCGGGGTGTGGGACAAGTTCAGGATGGAATCCGAGTTGTAGATCCGGTGATGGCGGAAGTCTACATCGGGCGGCAGGTACGGGCGGGAGCCAGTAGCAATGATCGCCTGTTTGAAGTGGATGGTTTCCACCGATTTGTTGCCACGAATTTCCAGCCGGTGCGTATCAACAAACGAAGCACGGCCGTTGATCAGGTCTACCCGGTTGCGGGAGTAGAACTGGGTGCGCAGCTTTACCTGCTTGCCAATGACCTTCTGGGCGTTCTGCAGCACACGGGGGAAGGAGAACCAGCGCGGCTCGCCGATGTCCCGGAACATCTGGTTGGTGTTGAAGGTGATGATCTGCTTGACCGAGTGCCGCAGCGCCTTCGACGGGATGGTGCCCCAGTGGGTGCAGTTACCGCCAACGGTGGGCTTGTCTTCAATGATGGCGACGCGCTTGTTGTGCTTGGCCGCGTTCATCGCCGCCCCTTCCCCGGAAGGGCCGGCGCCGATCACGACTACGTCGTAATGATGCTCTGCCATGTGCGCAGTGACTCCTTATCTACGTCTTGAGTGCGTAGCTGTCGTTATAGTGATTGTAGGTGACCCGTTGCGGTTACTTGTCGGCTTTGCTGGCGTCGTAGGCCAGGTCTTCCATTTTTGCCGGCTCGTCGGAGCCACTCCGGCTCTCTTCACACTTCTGGGTGTTACCACCGCAAATATCGCAGGAAGCACTGATACCCAGGGCACCAATACCACCACAGGTTCCGCTGATCGGCTTGCGACCGAAAATAACGCCGATCGACATGCCGGCAACCAGCAGTACCACAATAAACAGAACTAAAAGAAAGGTACCCATTACTGCCCTCCTTTACTGGACAACGTAAGACGAGAATGCCGGTGTCTGATGGGTTTCAAAACCGTTGTCTCCCCTTACGATAAAGTATGCGGGAATGTTTTCCCGGGTAGCCAGGCTCGCAGCCCTCTCATAACCCATCACGTTGAATGCAGTCGCCAGTGCGTCGGCTGTCATGCAATCATCCGCCAGTACGGTTACCGATGCCAGTTTGTGACTTATCGGTTTACCGGTATCAGGGTCAATTGTATGGGAATAGCGCAGCCCTTGTGATTCGTAATAGTTACGATAGTCGCCGGAGGTTGCCATGGCCTGCCCGCTGAGCGCGACAACCTTGTTTACCTGCCGGGCATCCTCTGTGGGCTCTTCTACGGCTAACCGCCAGGCGTCGCCACCAGGCTTGCGGCCAAGGGTACGGACCTCGCCACCGATCTCCACCAGGTAAGCCTGTACCCCTTCGCTGTCGAGGTAACGGGCCACCACATCCACACCATAGCCCTTGGCAATGCCGGACAGGTCAATGTACTGGGGCTGCTGGCTGCGGATTGCCTGGCGCTGCTCATCCAGCTCCAGCTTTTCCCAGCCGGTGGCCGCCATCCGTACTGCCAGTTCTTGCTCTGAAGGCGCCTTTTCCAGCCGAGCTTCCGGCCCGAAGCCCCACAGGTTCACAACGGGGCCGATGGTGATGTCGAACGCGCCATCGGTCAGGGCAGAGATTTCCTGCGCCCGCTGGATCACCTCGAACAGTGCCGGAGACAAGGGCGTCCACCCGGACTGGTCCTGTTTCCGGTTCAGGACAGACAGTTCAGAGTCCGTCTTCCAGGTAGACATACTGGCGTCTACATCGTTCAGTGCGGTTTCAATGCCATCAGCCAGGGTCTGCAACCGGGCTTCGTCTTCGGGCAATACCACGTTGATATGATAGGTGGTGCCAAAAATGCCGCCGGAGATCTCCCAGATTTTTTCCTCGTCCTGAAACGAGCAACCCGCCAGGGCAGCCATAACCAGCGCCCAGAAAACGCTGATTATAACCACCCTGGCGGGCTTCATCTTGCCGGATGTCATTTGAGTGAATTAACCCCCGAAATCATCCAGCATGATGTTTTCGTCTTCTACACCAAGGTCTTTCAACATCTTGATGACAGACGCGTTCATGATTGGGGGCCCGCACATGTAGAACTCACAGTCTTCCGGCGCTGGGTGGTCCTTCAGATAGTTTTCGTACAACACGTTATGGATAAAGCCGGTCGGGCCTTCCCAGTTATCGCTCGGCAGCGCGTCAGACAACGCCACGTGCCACTCGAAGTTCTCGTTCTCGCGGGCCAGCATGTCGAAATCTTCTACGTAGAACATTTCGCGCACACTACGGGCACCGTACCAGAAGCTGATCTTGCGCTTGGAGTTCAGGCGCTTCAGTTGGTCGAAGATGTGGGAGCGCATCGGCGCCATACCCGCACCACCACCGATGAACACCATCTCCGCATCGGTATCCTTGGCGAAGAACTCACCAAACGGTCCCATTACGGTTACCTTGTCACCCGGCTTCAGGTTGAAGACGAAGGTAGACATGATGCCCGGCGGATGATCAGTGCCAGGAGGCGGCGTAGCGATACGGATGTTGAACTTGAGAAGACCTTTCTCTTCCGGGTAGTTCGCCATGGAATAGGCCCGGATAGTGTCTTCCTTGTTCACGCCCTTGTAGCGCCAGATGTCGTGCTTGTCCCAGTCTTCGTGGAACTCTTCCTCGATATCGAAATCCTTGAAGTTGATTTCGTACGGAGGGCACTCCAGCTGTACATAACCGCCTGCGCGGAAGTCAACTTCCTCGCCTTCCGGCAGCTTGAGCACCAGCTCTTTGATGAAGGTGGCGACGTTGTGGTTGGAGACAACCTCGCATTCCCACTTCTTGACGCCAAAGAACTCTTCCGGCACTTCCACCTTCATGTCCTGTTTTACAGGAACCTGGCAGGACAGGCGCCAGCCCTCTTTCTCTTCACGATTGGTGAAGTGGGTCTTTTCCGTCGGCAGCATGGCACCGCCGCCCTCCAGAACCTTGCACTTGCACTGGGCGCAGGTACCGCCGCCACCACAAGCAGAGGACAGAAAAATACCACTGTTAGCCAGAGTACCGAGCAGCTTGCCGCCGGCTTCGGTCTTCAGCGTGTGTTCGGGATCGTCGTTGATCTCAATGGTCACATCACCGGTGCTTACCAGCCTGGACCGGGCCGCAAGAATCACTGCGACCAGGGCCAGAACGATAACGGTGAACATGACCACGCCGAGAATAATTTCTGTATTCATGGTCTCGCCTTTTCGTTAAACCGAATCACCGGGTGAGTTACAGTGAGATGCCGGAGAAGGACATGAAGCCCAGGGACATCAGACCAACAGTAATGAAGGTGATACCCAGGCCGCGCAGGCCTTCCGGAACGTCACTGTACTTCAGCTTCTCGCGGATACCCGCCAGGGCGATGATGGCCAGGGCCCAGCCAACACCGGCGCCAAAGCCGTACACCACACTCTCGCCAAAGGTGTAGTCACGCTCCACCATGAACAGCGAGGCACCCAGAATGGCGCAGTTCACTGTAATCAGTGGCAGGAACACACCCAGAGCGGCATAGAGCGCCGGGATATACTTGTCCAGTACCATTTCCATGATCTGAACAATCGCCGCGATTACCCCGATATACGTCAGCAATCCGAGAAAGCTCAGGTCTACGTTCGGCAGGCCAGCCCAATCCAGGGCGCCTTCGCGCAGAACGCTGTTGTACAGAAGGTTGTTCACCGGAACGGTGACCGTCAGCACGACCACCACGGCAATGCCAAGACCGGTTGCGGCCTCGATCTTCTTGGAGATGGCCAGGAAGGTACACATCCCCAGGAAGAAGGCCAGCGCCATGTTTTCAACAAAAACAGCCTTCAGAATCAAGCTGATATAATGCTCCATCAGAAGGCCTCCTTGGCGACATGGCGAGACATTTTATAGTCCGGCTCTTCAACCTGCTCCGGCTTCCAGGTCCGCAGACCCCAGATCGCCAGGCCGATAATAAAGAACGCACTCGGCGGCAGCAGCAACAAGCCGTTAGGAATGTACCAGCCACCTTCGTTCACCACCGGCATCAGGGAGACACCGAACAGTGAGCCGGCGCCCAGCAATTCACGGAAGAAGGCAACGAAGATCAGGAGTACCGAGTAGCCCAGACCGTTACCAACGCCGTCCAGGAAGCTCAGCCAGGGGCCGTTCTTCATGGCAAAGCCTTCCGCGCGGCCCATAACGATGCAGTTGGTGATAATCAGACCAACGAACACTGAGAGCTGCTTGGAAATCTCGTAGGCATAGGCCTTGAGCACCTGGTCAACCACGATTACCAGGGAGGCGATAATGGTCATCTGCACGATGATCCGGATACTGCCCGGAATCTGGGTGCGTACCAGGGACACGGCCAGGTTGGAAAATGCGGTAACGGCAATAACCGCCGCGCACATAACAAGTGTAACGTTCATGCTGGTGGTAACCGCCAGCGCTGAACAGATGCCCAGGATCTGCAGGGCAATCGGGTTATTGCTGAAGATCGGTTCGAAGAGAACCTGTTTGGCTGATGCATCTGCCATGATCAGACCTCCCCTTCACGAAGTTTTTGCAGGAACGGCGCGTATCCGCGGTCGCCCATCCAGTAGTTAACCAGTTGCTCAACGCCGCGACTGGTCAACGTTGCCCCGGACAGAGCATCCACTTTATGCTGCCTTTTTTTTGCATCAACGTTTACGCCACCTTTAACCAGTTTGATCTGCGGTTCAGTGCGATCACCATCATAAACTTTCTTCCCCACCCACTGCGACTTCCAGCGTGGATTGTCTACCTCCCCACCGAGGCCCGGAGTTTCGGCGTGGGAGTAAAAGCCAAGCCCTTCAATGGTGTTCAAATCACCTTCCAGCGAAATGAAGCCATACAATGTAGACCAGAGGCCATAACCATGAATTGGCAGTACCACACGCACTAGCTCTCCGTTCTCGCTCAGCGTATACACCCTGGCAACATTCGGCCGGCGCTTGATGCCAGCCTTGTCTTCCGAGGAAGGAATATCCGTAGACAACTGAGGGTCCGAGGCAGCCTTGTACATATCATATTTCATGGGCTCAGCAACACCAACGGCGGAAGGCTTTACAAATTTACCAGTATCCAAATCCACCAGGCGAACATCGAAACTCTCGAATTTCTGCAAAATCTGCTCTGCAGTATCGCCTTGATCCAGCATACCTGCGGCAGAGAGAATGTTCGTTGTCATATCAAGATGCTGATTCTTGACCTGGGCAGGTCTGAGCATGACCGCCGCGGTGGATACCACGACAGAGAACACGATACTCAGCACCAGCGCAACGATCAGCGTGCGGGAGACGGTTTCTTTAGCTTTAGCCACGAGCAAGCCTCCGTTTGATGTTGGCCTGAACCACGTAATGGTCCATCAATGGCGCGAACAGGTTTGCGAACAGGATGGCAAGCATGATGCCTTCCGGGAACGCCGGATTGATCACGCGGATCAGCACAGTCATCACGCCTACCAGAATACCGAAACACCAGCGACCCGTGTCAGTCATCGCGGCGGACACCGGATCCGTCGCCATGAACATCATGCCAAAGGCAAACCCGCCCATGACCAGATGCCAATGCGCCGGAACCGCGAACATCGGATTGGTCTCGGAACCTATGATGTTTAGCAGCAGCGACATGCCGATCATACCGATCAACACACCTCCGACGATGCGATAGGAGGCAATCTTCATCCCCAACAGGATCAGGCCACCAATCAGAATGGCCAGTGTCGAGGTCTCACCCATCGAGCCCTGAATGGTGCCCATGAAGGCGCTCATCCAGCCAATTTGAGCTTCCAGAGCTTCCAGACCACCACTGGCGGCCCAGCTCAGCGCCGTGGCGCCACTGAAGCCGTCAACCGCAGTCCAGACGGTGTCGCCGGAAATCTGCGCCGGATAGGCGAAGTACAGGAAGGCACGACCGGTCAGGGCCGGGTTCAGGAAGTTCTTGCCGGTACCGCCGAACACTTCCTTACCGATCACCACACCGAAGGTGATACCCAAGGCCACCTGCCACAGCGGGATGGTGGGCGGGCAGATCAGTGCGAACAGTACGGAGGTCACAAAGAAGCCTTCGTTCACTTCGTGCTTGCGCACGGTGGCGAACAGGACTTCCCAGAAGCCACCCACAATAAAGGTAACCGCGTAGATGGGCACAAAGTACGCCAGGCCATATACGAAGTTATCCCAAAGGCCGGCTCCGGCTCCGGTTACCGCCAGGGCGGTAATGAAGGCTTCACGCAGGCCGCCGTCGGCAATCTGGGCGCCGGCATTTTCTGCCAGGAAGCTGTTGGCCTGGAAACCGATGTTCCACATACCGAAGAACATGGCCGGGAAAGTACACAACCACACGGTGATCATGATGCGCTTGAGGTCTACGCCGTCACGCACATGGGATGTGGTCTTGGTTACGCTCGAAGGCGAATAGAAAATTGTATCGACGGCTTCGTACAGGGCGTACCAGCGCTCGTACTTGCCGCCTTTTTCAAAGTGATGCTCGATTCCATCGAGAAACTGTCGGATTGCCATCGTATTAGCCCTCGATCTCGATTCGGGTCAGGTTCTCGCGGAGAATCGGACCGTATTCATATTTGCCGGGGCACACGAAGGTGCACAGCGCCAGATCTTCTTCATCCAGCTCCAGGGCACCCAGTTTCTGTGCCATTTCGGTATCACCCACAATCAGCGAACGCAGCAACTGCGTTGGCAGGATATCCAGCGGCATGATCTGCTCATAGGCGCCTACTGGCACCATGGCGCGCTCACTGCCGTTGGTCGTGGTGGTGAAGTTGAACAGCTTGCCCGGGTTGAGCTTGGACAGATAGATATTCAGCACCGAGAACTTGTTGGGGCCCGGAGACAACCAACCCATGAACTCACGCTTGCTCTGCTCTTCCAGCACGCTTACCTGGTTGGCAAAGCGGCCTAGGTAGGCGCAGGGGCCTTCGCCGCGACGGCCACCAAACACAGAACCGGAAATAGCACGAACCTGACAGTCAGTCGCCACTTCGCCGTCCAGCAACTCCTGCAGGCTGGCACCCAGACGGGCACGAACCAGGCGGGGCTTGGAGGCTTTCGGGCCAGCAATCGCCACAATGCGCTCTACCGGCACTTCACCGGTTTCGAACAGCTTGGCGATGTCGATAACGTCCTGGTAGTTGATGGACCAGACAGTTTTGCTGGCAGATACCGGATCCAGGTGATGGATATGGGTACCTACGTTGCCGGCCGGGTGCACACCGTCAAACTGGTGCACTTCAATATTGTCGGCCTTGGGCACAGAAACATTGGCGCCGGGCTTGCCGGTTACGAAGACCTTGCCGTTGGTCAGGCGGGAAATAATGGTCAGGCCTTTTTCAAAAGCCTTGCTGTTCTCGCCGATGATAACGGTGGGGTCTGCCGCCAGGGGGTTGGTGTCCATCACAGACACGAAAATGGAATTCGGTGCGGAATCGATTTCCGGAACCTTGCTGTAGGGCCGCGTGCGGAAAGCTGTCCACAGGCCGGACTCTACCAGGTTGTCGACCACCTGCTGGCGTTCCAGGCCGGCAAGGTCCGAATCGTTGTAACGGGCATAGGTTTCCGCATCGTTGCCATCGATTTCGATAACAACAGACTGGAATACACGACGCTCACCGCGATTGATTTCTTTCACCACGCCTGCGGCTGGTGAAGTATAACGAACGCCCTCGGTCTTCTTGTCCGTAAACAGCAGCGTACCGCGCTTGACACGGTCTCCCTCTTTCACAGCCATGGTCGGCTTCATGCCGTGATAGTCAAAACCGATCAATGCCACGTGGCGAATCGGCTTGCCATCTGTAATGGTCTGTTCGGGAGCGCCGCTGATGGGAAGATCCAGGCCTTTTTTGATCTTGATCATTAGCCTCGTCCAATCATCAGAAACTGTTTCTGTGGATTATTAACGCCCGGCCCCCTGCGGCCCAGGAAAGGTTGAGAAACGGGGTGCCAGACATACCCAAAATCGCGCCAATTATAGAGATTAAGGAAACCTATTTCCACCGGTAACCAAAATGGTTTTAGCGGTCCCTTAAAGCAGGAAAGCCCCGGTAACTTACGCTACCGGGGCCGGTCCGATCACTTCTCGAGGAAGCGGCCTACGACTTTAGTCGCGGGTGCGCTTCGGGAAGATCGGGTAGGTTACTCCGGCCATCTGGTTAACGCAGCGGATAACCTGGGCGCTGTAACCGAACTCGTTGTCGTACCATACGTACAGGATCAGGCGCTTGCCGTTGGCAATGGTGGCCTGGGCATCCACAACACCGGCGTGGCGGGAGCCTACGAAGTCGGTAGACACCACTTCCGGAGAGTTCACGAAGTCGATCTGCTTCTGCAACTCGGAGTGCAGGGCCATGTCGCGCAGGTAGTCGTTTACCTTATCCGCTTCAACGTCTGACTTCAGGTTCAGGTTCAGGATCGCCATAGACACGTTCGGAGTCGGCACGCGGATAGCGTTACCGCTCAGCTTGCCCTTCAGCTCCGGCAGAGCCTTGGCAACCGCCTTGGCAGCACCGGTTTCGGTGATAACCATGTTCAGGGCCGCACTACGACCACGACGACTACCCTTGTGGTAGTTATCGATCAGGTTCTGGTCGTTGGTGTAGGAGTGAACGGTTTCAACGTGGCCGTCTTCAATGCCGTACTCGTCGTTGATGGCCTTCAGTACCGGGGTAATGGCGTTGGTGGTACAGGAGGCAGCAGACAGGATCTTGTCTTCGTCGGTGATCCAGTCGTTGTTGATGCCGTAAACGATGTTCTTGATGTCGCCCTTGCCCGGCGCGGTCAGGATGACGCGGCTGACACCCTTGGATTTCAAGTGCAGGCCCAGGCCTTCTTCGTCGCGCCACTTACCGGTGTTGTCGATCACGATGGCGTTGTGGATGTCGTAGTCGGTGTAGTCCACCTTGTCCGGGCCATCGGAGTAGATCACCTTGATGAAGTTACCGTTGGCGATCAGCGCGGAGTTTTCTTCGTCTACGGTGATGGTGCCGTCGAACGGACCATGCACGGAATCACGGCGCAGCAGGCTGGCACGCTTTTCCAGGTCGTTTTCGGCGCCGCCCTGACGAACCACGATGGCACGCAGGCGCAGGTTGTTACCGCCACCGGCCTTCTCGATCAGGATGCGGGCCAGCAGACGGCCGATACGGCCAAAGCCGTAAAGGACAACGTCTTTGGTTTCGTTTTTGGAGTCTTCTTCAGACTGGCTGGCGTACTGGCCAACCACCGGGCCGATTTCGCGCTTCAGGAATTCGGCGAGGTCGCCACCTTCTTCCTTGAATTTAACGGCCAGCTTGCCGATATCCACGTGGGCACGGCCCAGTTCCAGCTTGTCCATTTCCTGCAGGATAGGCAGGGTGTCGTGAACAGACAGCTCGCTGTGCTCAACCTGGCGAACAAAGCGGTGGGCACGGATGATATCGATCACAGACTGGTTGATGATCGCGCGGCCGTAAACAGACGTAACAACGTTGTTCTTGCGGTACAGGCGGCCGATCAGCGGAATCATGGCTTCCGCGGTGGACTCTCTCTCTGTCCAGTTGGACAGGTGCTGGTTGATCTGCTCGTGACTCACGGTTGGGACCTCGTTTAGCACAGGGAATAATTTGAGGCGCGTATTATCCAACTTAACGGCGCCTACGGCAAATAGGTTTCTGCCCGACCTTCGTCGCCCGGCCATGACACTGTCACCCCCGAACGCTAGAATAGCGGCCGCTTTCGCTTCCGATGCGCCAACCCAGGAGATTTGCCAGCCCATGCCCCAAGGTTCCGCCCGCTCCTTTACTGCCACCGCCCTTATTGCGCCCGTGGCGCCGGAAAAACCGTCAGACCACCGAAAGTGGGGGCAGCTGGCCGGCTGCAGCGACGCCCTGGCCATCTGCGAAAGCGCGAGGGACCATAAAGGTCTGACCCTGGTGATCACCCGCAGCACCGATGACGCCATCCGGCTGGAACAGGCCATCCGGTTCTTCCTGAACCTGCCACCGGAAGAAGACGGCGCCGCCATCACCGAAGACGGGCTGGAACTGCTGTCACTGCCAGACTGGGAAACCCTGCCCTACGATTTATTCTCGCCACACCAGGACATCACCTCCCGACGAATCCGCACCCTGCACCGCCTGCCATCTACCCGGCACGGCATATTGGTGGTCCCGGCCCGCACCCTGATGCACCGGCTGGCACCCCCCAGCTACCTGCAGGGCAACACCCTGCTGCTGAAAGTCGGCCAGAACCTGGATATCGACAGCTGGCGCATGCAACTGGAAGCCGCCGGCTATCACCACGCCGAAAACGTGTACGAGCATGGTGAATACGCGGTACGTGGAGCGATCCTGGACATCTATCCCATGGGCTCCAACCTGCCCTACCGGATTGACCTGTTCGATGATGAAATCGAAACCCTGCGCACCTTCGATCCGGAAACCCAGCGTTCTATCGACCGCATCGAGCAGATCGAACTGCTGCCGGCCCATGAATTCCCATGGCATAAGGATGCCCGCTCCGGCTTCCGCAACCGCTGGTTCGAGCATTTCCCGAATGCCGATAAAGAGGCTCCGGTGTACCAGGATGTCAGCAACGGCATTACCCCGCCGGGCATCGAGTACTACCTGCCGCTGTTTTTTGACGAAACCGCCACCCTGTTCGATTACCTGCCGGCTTCTACCCTGGTGTTCACGGCCGACGGGCTGAACGATGCCGTGGCGGCGTTTGATGCCGAAACCCGGGCCCGCCATGAAGACCGGCGCCACGACCGGTTGCGGCCTATCCTGCCGCCCTCGGAGCTGTTCCTGCAGCAAGACGAGGTGTTTGGCCAGCTCAAACCCTACCCGAGGGTCACCTGTACTCCGGAACCGGTTGAAGGTGCCGGCAGCGCCAACTGCTATGCCGAAGCCCTGCCGGATGTGGCCATGGACGGACGGGCGGCGGATCCTGCCGGACGACTGAAACGGTTCATCAGGGAGTTTCCCGGCCGGGTACTGATCTGTGCCGAATCCTCCGGCCGGCGGGAAGCACTGATCGAAAACCTGGGTGACCACAAACTGAAACTGGCCACCGTCACTGGCTGGCAGGAGTTTCTGGAGAAATCCGACGCCACCCTGGCCATTACCATTGCCCCCATGGAACAGGGCATGGTGCTGCCGGAGCAAAACCTGGCGCTGATTACCGAAACTGCCCTGTTTGGCGAGCGGGTATTGCAGCGCCGGCGGCGCGAGAAGCCCACCGAGGTGGACGACCACGGTTACCGGGACCTGTCCGAACTGCGCATTGGCTCGCCGGTGGTGCATATCGACCACGGGGTTGGCCGCTACAAAGGCCTGGAAACCATTACCGCCGGCGGCCAGGCCGATGAATTCCTGATGCTCGAATACGCCGGCGGCTCGAAACTTTACGTGCCGGTCTCCAGCCTGCACCTGATTTCCCGCTACGCCGGTACCGATGAAGAACATGCGCCCCTGCACAAGCTGGGCACCGACCGCTGGAGCAACGCCAAGCAGAAGGCCCTGGAGAAGATTCGCGATACCGCCGCCGAACTGCTGGACGTATACGCCCGCCGGGAAGCCCGCAAGGGCTTCCAGTTTGAAGACCCGAAAGAAGCCTACCGGGCCTTCGCTGCCGGCTTCCCGTTCGAGGAAACACCAGACCAGCAGGTGGCCATTCAATCCGTGTTCGAAGACATGACCGGCGAACGCCCCATGGATCGCCTGGTGTGTGGCGATGTCGGCTTCGGTAAAACCGAGGTGGCCATGCGCGCCGCTTTCCTGGCCACCTGGTCCGGCAAGCAGGTGGCGGTACTGGTGCCCACCACCCTGCTGGCGCAGCAGCATTATGAGTCCTTCCGGGACCGGTTCTCTGACACCCCGGTGACCGTGGAACTGCTCAGCCGTTTCCGCAGCGGCGCCCAGACCACCAAGGCCATTGCCGCCATTGAAGAAGGCAAGGCCGATATTGTCATCGGCACCCACAAGCTGCTGCAGGGCGATATCAAGTTCAAGAACCTGGGGCTGGTGATTATCGACGAGGAACACCGGTTCGGCGTTCAGCAGAAAGAAAAGCTGAAGTCCCTGCGGGCGGAGGTAGACATGCTCACCCTCACCGCCACGCCCATCCCCCGGACCCTGAACATGGCCATGGGCCACTTGCGGGACCTGTCCATTATCGCCACGCCGCCGGCCCGCCGGCTGTCGGTGAAAACCTTCGTGCGCCAGCGTGACGAGGCGATGGTAAAAGAAGCCATTCTGCGGGAAATTTTGCGGGGTGGTCAGGTGTACTTCCTGCACAACGATGTCTCGACCATCGAGAAAACCGCCGAGGACCTGCGCCGGCTGATTCCCGAAGCCCGGGTAGGTGTGGCCCACGGGCAGATGCGGGAGCGCCAGCTGGAACAGATCATGTCGGACTTCTACCACAAGCGCTTCAACGTGCTGGTGTGTACCACCATTGTGGAAACCGGCATCGACATCCCCAGTGCCAACACCATTATTATCGAGCGGGCGGATAAATTCGGCCTGGCTCAGCTGCACCAGCTTCGGGGCCGGGTTGGCCGCTCCCACCACCAGGCCTACGCCTACCTGCTGACGCCACCGCCCAAGAGCATTTCCACCGACGCAAAAAAACGGCTGGATGCCATTTCCGAAGCCCAGGACCTGGGCGCCGGCTTCATGCTGGCCACCCACGACCTGGAAATCCGGGGCGCGGGCGAGCTGCTGGGCGAGGAACAGAGCGGGCAGATTGAAAGCATCGGCTTCACCCTATACATGCAGCTGCTGGACGAAGCGGTAAAAGCCATCCGAGAGGGCCGCACACCCAATGCGGAACTGCCCCTGAGCCATGGCACCGAGATGAACCTGCGCATTCCGGCGTTGATTCCGGACGACTATTTGCCGGATGTACACAACCGGCTGATGCTGTACAAGCGCATCGCCAGTGTGCAGAACGAAGAAGAATTAAAAGAACTTCAGGTTGAGATGATTGACCGGTTCGGATTATTACCGGAACCGGCAAAGAACCTGGTGAACCAGACCCGCCTGCGCCTGAAAGCAGACGCCCTGGGCATTGTAAAAGTGGACGCCGGCAAGGAATGGGTGCGCCTGGAGTTCGGCGCAAGCACGCCGGTGGACCCGCTGGTACTGGTTAAAAAAGTGCAATCCGCACCGGACACCTACCGGCTGGAAGGGGCCAACAGCTTCCGCTTCCGGCTGAATGATGATTCAACCAGTGGTAAACTCGACGCCATCTCAGCCATGCTCATGGAACTCGGGCCGGAGCAGAGCAAGCCGGCGCCGGCAAAGAAAGCCTGAGCCAACCCGAATCAGCTGGAGTGACACACTTGCAAGCACGCGATCTCTGTTTCAAGCAGGCTTTGACTGCCGCACTGGCCCTGGCATTCGTACTGATGCCAGCCGGCAAGGCCCTGGCCCAGACACCGGATGATTTTTACCGCGCAGAAGTGGTAATTGTCGAACGACTGGTAGACCCCTCTGCCCTTGAAGAGCAGATGGCCGGCATGCCGGTGGAACCACCCCTGAGCGGTATCCGCTCACTGTGGGTAGAAGACGCCAACGGCAACCGGGCTTCTGATGTCCGGCTGGCTGCCCGCAACGAACTGTACCTGAACCAGGCTGCCGCCCGTCTGGAAAACAGCGGCAACTACAGGGTTCTGGCCACCGCCGGCTGGTATCAGACGTTTCCGCCCAACTATAACGGCCGCCCCATGCGGGTCGCCGCGGGCAAATGGCTTGGCGGAGCCGGCGAGCGCGCCGTGGAAGGCCATATCGAAATCGACCGCCAGCGCTACCTGCACGTGAAGGTGCATCTTAACCACTGGCAGGAAGGTGAAGAACAGCAGGAACTGATTACCTGGATTCGCGAAACCCGCCGCATGCGCAGTGAGGAAATCCACTTTATCGATTCCCCCACTGTTGGCGTGCTGGTGTTCTTCAGGAAGATCGAGGGCTAAGCTGGCCCAGGCCGGCCATTGACCGCTCCAGGACTGTCTTCACGCCTGCCATGCCCTGGTCAATGGCCTGGTCGATTTCTTCCATGGTAATGATGTGGTCGGACTTTCCGGCCGCCCAGTTCACCACCAGGGCCAGGCACACGTAACGCATACCCAACTCCGCCGCCAGCACGGCTTCCGGCATCCCGGTCATTCCCACCAGGTCACAGCCATCCCGCTCGAGTCGCCTGATCTCGGCCGCAGTTTCCAGCCTTGGCCCCTGGGTGGCCGCGTAGACTCCGAAATCCGAGAAATCCAGCTTCAGCCCCCGGGCAGCATCAATCAGCAGTTGCCGACTTTCCTGGTCATACGGGTTGGTGAAATCAATGTGGGTAACATGCTCCAGCTCGCCCTCAAAAAAGGTGCTGGCCCGCCCCCAGGTGTAATCAATCACCTGGTCTGGCACCACCACATGGGCCGGCCCCATGGCCTTGTGGATACCACCCACGGCATTCACTCCCACCACGGTTCGCACCCCGGCGTCGTAGAGTGCCTGCAGATTGGCGCGGTAGTTCACCTGGTGGGGCGGAATGCGGTGAGGGTTGCCATGGCGGGCCAGGAACACCACGGCCTGGTCACCCAGCCGGCCATGTACCAGCTTGTCTGAGGGCTCGCCCCAACGGGTGCGGACGGTTTCTTCGCCAACAATTTCGAGGTCACTCAGACTGGTCAGGCCAGTACCGCCGATAATCCCGACCGGGTTGGTGCTTGCGGTCATGCCTTGTCTCCTGCAGATTGTCCGCCCTGCTCGCTTTCGCCACGGGATTCCGGGGCTTCTTTGCTACCCTCACTGCGGGCTTCACCTTGTTCGCTCGCCTCGCCACTGAGCCTGACACCGTCCGGCAAATGCAAGGTACGGGTCGGGAAGGCAATCTCGGCGCCATGGGATTCGATAATGTCGCTGACCTTCAGCAGTACATCTTCCTTGATCTCATGGAAGCGCACCCATTCGGTGGTCTTGGTGAAGGTGTACAGCATGATATCCAGCGATGAGGCATTGAACGCCAGGAAGTTCACAATCAGGGTCTGGTTGCTGTCGATTTCTTCGTGGTTTTTCAGCATCTCGCGGATTTCTTCCACGATCTTCTGCATGGAGTGTACATCGGCATAGCGAATGCCGATGGTTTCGGAGATGCGGCGGTTGGTCATGCGGGACGGGTTTTCCACCGCGATGGTGGTGAATACCGCGTTGGGCACATACAGGGGGCGCTTGTCGAAAGTGCGAATGGTGGTCAGGCGCCAGCCAATGTGCTCCACGGTGCCTTCAATGTTACGGTCCGGCGAGCGGATCCAGTCACCGACCTTGAACGGACGGTCCAGGTGAATGATGAAGCCGCCAAAGAAGTTGGCCAGCAGGTCCTTGGCGGCAAAGCCGACCGCGATACCACCCACACCACCAAAGGCCAGAACCCCGGAAATACTGAAGCCCAGGGTCTGCAGGGCGGTCAGCACCGCGGTGATGATAATAACCGCGCGCAACAGCTTGCTGATAGCGTTCACCGTGGTGTAATCCATCGGCTTACGCATTTTGATGGGCGATGTCAGGACCTTTTCGACTTCCTTCACCAGGCCGAACAGGAACCAGACCAGCACCCAGACAAAGCCGATCTGCAGCACCGTGCCGTTGGCCTTGAAGACTTCCGCGTCACTGAAGTGATGGGCCACCTCGGCTGCCCAGTAAACACCCTGCAGCCAGACAAACGCCACCACGGGCCGGCGGGCGGCATGCAGGAAGGCATCGTCCCATTTGTTTTTAGTCGACTTGAACTTGTTCTCGACGGCCAGAATCAACCGGCTGACTATAAAGGCAACGGTGGCCGTGCCCAGAACCAGGAGGAATATCAGGACGCCTGCACGCCACCCGTCTGACAACAAACCGAATTTTTCGATCGAGCCATTCATAAAAGCCAGCATTTGACCAATCATTGTGTTCCTCTGAGTCTGTCAGTTCATCCAATAACAACGCGGGTGCCTACCCTTACCCGCGCAAACAGTTCTGCGATGTCGGTGTTTCTCATCCGTACACAGCCATGGGACAGGGCCTCGCCCATGGGTTCGGTATCCGGGGTGCCGTGAATGTAGATAAAGCGCCGGAAGGAATCCACCCCCGGGCCACGGTTGCGCCCCCACTCCCGGCCACAAAGCCAGAGTATACGGGTCAGTATCCAGTCCCGATCAGGGTGTTCAGCTGCCAGTTGTGGCGAGTATATCTCACCGGTGGGCCGGCGGCCCCGAAAGACTGTATTCAGCGGCTGGCCTTCGCCGATGCAAGCGCGGATATAGTGCTCGCCCCGGGGAGTGCAGCCGCTGCTATCCTGCTCACCCGGTCCGTTCAGGGCGGTCGATATGGGGTAACTGGCCAGCGCGCTGCCATCAGCAGTACACACCGTTAACACCTGGCTGGCGATATCAATGGTCAGATAAGCCCCGGGGGGCAAGGGGGTATTCAAAAGGGAAGCTCCCTCCGGCCGGAAACCAGAGGGAAGCCTAACCGAGGCGGGGGAACTCAGGCAACCGGCGCGGGCCGGGCCGGGGCAGAAACCAGCATTTTGTCTGGTGCGGTCATACCGGCCGCCAGGAACGGCACCAGGCGCGCGGCAATCTCCTGCACCGTGGTGTGCACACCCAGCTTGTTTTCCAGGATGTCGATCAGGGCATCGCTGCTGGACATGGTAAAGGCGGTGGCACCCAGCATGAACTGGATACGCCAGTAGCGGTCAACCGAGGACAACTCAGGGGTGGCTTCTTTGAGAAGACGCATGAAACGACCGAATGGCTCGCTGTATTCCTGCTCCAGGAACTTGCGCAGGTGGCCCTGGCTCTGGGTGTAGGCCAGCCCGAGCAGGCGCATGAAAATGGAAATACCTTTTTCGTTGCGCTGGGGCATACGCACGGCACTTTCCGTGAGCGCCCAGAGGGTCTGGTTCAGGGTAGCCGGTTTGCCGTCACACTTTGCTTCCAGTTCGTCGAACGCAGTCTCCAGAGTTGCAGAGAAAGGCGTCAGAAAACGCGCGAAAACCGCGTGAATCAGCGCGTTCTTTGAACCAAAGTGGTAATTGACAGCGGCCAGATTTACTTTAGCCTTACTGGTAATCATGCGAAGAGACGTTTCCGAGAAACCACGCTCGGCAAAAAGCTCCTCAGCAGCATCAAGTATGCGGTCTACGGTATCTGACTGCGCCATTTTGTTATCCATGCCTCTAACAAACGTCTGTTTGAAACATACGTTTGACACCCTGCCGTGTCAAGCATACCTTGGCATGACTGCAACCGTTCAGGAGATTCGTGATGTTTACAGGTATCGTTCAGGGGGTGGCCACCATTGCGGAAGTCATCACGGCACCGGGGCTGAACACACTGGTGGTGCGCTTTCCGGAAGCCAAGGTGCAAGGTGTAACCATCGGCGCCTCGGTCGCGATCAATGGCACCTGCCTGACGGTAACCCGGCAAGACGGCGACCTGCTGTACTTTGATGCCATGCAGGAAACCCTGAGGCTGACCACACTGGGCAACCTGTCTGAAGGGGATTCAGTCAACTTTGAGCGGGCAGCCCGTATTGGTGACGAGATTGGCGGCCACCTGCTCAGCGGCCACGTGCACACCACTGCGGTTCTGGCTGAGATCCTCCGCACAGAGAACAACGTAACCCTGTGGTTCGAGGTGCCGGAGAGCTGGATGAAGTATGTGTTCCCGAAAGGCTATATCGCCATCAACGGCGCCAGCCTGACCATTGGCGAGGTCACCGGTAACCGCTTTAACGTTCACCTGATTCCGGAAACCCTGCGGGCCACGACTTTCGGTACGGCCGAACAGGGCCAGTCAGTGAACATCGAGATCGACAGCCAGACCCAGACCATCGTCGATACCCTGGCCCGGCTGGGTTACGATCGCCCTGCCCCTGCCCTTTAACCACGGTTAGCAGCGGCGCTCAGGGCGCCGCTTCGAATACCACAAAGCGCGGGCTTGCGGCCCGCTGCTCTACCTTACCAAAGAAGCGCTTGAGGGACTTGTGGTACCCCAGGTGGCGGTTGCCCACCATCAGCATTCGCCCGCCCGGCACCAGGTGCTTCGCGGCGTCCCGGAACAGTCGCAGGGCAATGTGATCCCCCACCACACCGCCTTCATGGAACGGCGGGTTCAGCAAAATCAGGTCATACTGCGCGGCTCCTTCACGAATTCCATCACTGTGCTGGCACTGTCCGGCCCGGTAACCACAGGCGCCCAGGTTATGCTGTACGCTGGCAATGGCCTGGCTGGACACATCGCTGAAATCCACTGTGATATCAGAGCCACAAGCCAGTGCCGTCAAGCCCAGCACGCCATTGCCGCAGGCCAGGTCCAGCACACGCGCGCCAGGCTTCAGCCCGGCCACGGCAGGGCCCACAAGCGGCAACAGCTCCCGGGTGCCGATGTCCAGCTTGTCCCGGGCAAAGACAGCCGGTAATGCCTCTACCGGCGCCGGCAGACCCTCCTGCGGGTAACCTTTCCAGCTTTCAGCCCAGCCCTGCAGTTGCGCCTGCCCTTTGCGGCAGACCACTACCCGGGCCTTTTTACGGGCTGGCAGTACCGTTTCGGTGACCACGGCTTCGGCAAACACATCCACGCTGCGGTCCGGCAAATGCTTGATCATGCCCCCAGCCAGCAAACAGCCGTTGTCTGCCAGCACAGAGTTTACCCAGCGCAACAGCCAGCCCAGATAGGCGCCATGGCGGGGAATGCGCAAGACCACCAGGTCAAACGGCCCCTCCGGCGGGTTCAGCCAGCTGTGCAGCAGCGCTGGCCGGGCGATACCGGGATTATGTCGGGCATTGTAATCGAGTGCATCCGGAAGGACTGCACTGTCGGCCACGCTGGTGACCGGCCCGTGGGCCTGGGCCAGCCCAAGCGTGAGCGCCCCGAACTGGTCGTCTACCACCAGCACGCGGGGGCTGTCCGCCAGCCGGTTACCGGCTTCTGCCAGCAGCAACTCGTCCGCCGCATCCCAGGCCCGCAAGCCAGGCTCCGCGCCGGGGCGGCTGAGCTTCAGGTTACCGGCAGTCAGCGGCAGTACTTCAGCGGATGGCACGATTGAAAGCCCTGTAAACGGTAAAACGGCGATCCTGGGCCAGCTTCTCGACCGGCCCGATAAAGCGCTGGATAACGGACTCATAGGGCAGGAAGCTGTTGGCCACCAGCCGCACCTCGCCCCTGGGGGCCAGATGGGCGGCCACTTCCCGAAGGAACTGTTCAGTCATGGAGGTGTCGGTTTTCACGCCACTGTGAAACGGCGGATTGGTGACCACCGCCGGCCACCGGCCCTGAATGCCGGCCAGGCCATCGGAGGCGTAGATCTGGCCTTCCGCGCCGGCCCGGGCGTAGGTTTCCCGGGCGCAGGCAACCGCCTGGGCCTGGACATCCACACCGTCTACCACACCCAGTGGCAGGCCCTGATCGCGACGGTAGCCTTGCAGCCAGCTGCCGATCACGCCGGCGCCACAGGCAAAGTCCAGCACCTTGTCTGCTTTCAGCGGGGTTTGTTCCAGGGTTTCCAGCAACATCCGGGTGCCGGCATCCAGCTCCCCTTCGCTGAACACACCAGGCAGGCCGGCTACGTCAAGGCTTACGCCGGCACAGGAAACCTGCGTCCAGCGCAACCAGTCGGTCAAGTCAAAACGGGAAAGGGGTTGGTGGTTGGTGCCGGTCCACACCTGGCAGTGGCGGGCACTGTCGACTTTCAGGGCGTCGGCCACCACGGCGGTGAATTGCTTGACGGCTCCGGCGATGCCTTCTTTCTTTTCGCCCACCAGAACCAGGCTGGCGCCTTCGCGGCCCAGGTAGCGTGCCATGGCCAGGCGTAATTCCAGTTCTGCCCGGGCCTTGGGCAGGAAGATGACCAGGGTGTCGAAACTCCCAGCGTCCTGCTCGTGGCACTGATAGCCGAAACAGGCTTGCCAGTTCGCATGCTGGCACAGCTGTTCATACACACCGGCGTGTTCGCTCATGGCCAGCCCGGGTTGTGGGCAATGGGCCAGCAGCGCCGGCTCGGATACGCCCAGCAGGGCCACCTTGCCGGTCAGCAGTTCGGCATTCCGGAGCAGAACGTCGTGTGTGTTGGTTTGTAGCTGCGCCATAAATCCTGCCTCTGCGGTTGATTCCCGCGCGGAATTGAACGGGAATCAACAGCATAACGCAAGCCTCAGATACTGCCGTCGCTGTCCGCATTCTGGTGCATGGTGCTCTGGGCCAGGTCCAGCAGCTCACGCAGGGCAACGGAGAACATGGCGTATTCCGGCTCCCGCACGCTCTTCAGCTCCGCCAGCATGGCACTCCAGCGCTCGATCATATGCTGGTGCTTCTGTTCCCAGGCTTCCACGCTCTCGGGCACCTTGCCGGCCTTGCCCGCCAGGCGCAGTACGCCGGTGGTCAGGGCGCGCTGCTGCCAGTCCAGGTCTTCCCGGAAGCTTTCCCTTGCCAGCGCCTGCCAATGGGAATTGGGCGTGAGCGCGGCAATGGAGTTGGCAAACCAGGTCAGGTCGAGGCGATCGCCCAGGTCGTAGTACAGGTTAGCCACGGTTTTCAGCGGCAGGCCGGTGGCCTCCTGGGATTCGATAATGCCCAGCGACGAGTACAGGTAACCGGTGCCGGCCAGTACCGAGGCCAGGTCTTTCGGCAAGCCGGATTCTTCCAGGTATGCGTGGCGTTGCTCCCAGTTGCTGCGAGCCTGGTCGCCCAGGTAGTCCGGCAGGCTGGAGGTAATCGCCCATACGCTGTCGGCAAACCGCTCCATATGGCTCTGGATATTGAGCTCGGCCCTGCGGTTACGCAGCAGCCAGCGAACGGCACGGCGCATCAGGCGCATCAGGTCTTGCATCAGCTCCATCTGCAGCTTGGCGGGCACATGGTAGTCCAGCGCCTCGATGCGGTCCCACCAGTTGTCGATCCGGAACACATCCCGGGCGATGATCCAGGCCAGGGCGATGGATGCAGCATCGGCACCGGTAGACTGGTTCAGGCGCTCCACAAAGGTAATGCCCATGTGGTTGACCATGTCGTTGGCAATCTGGGTGGCGATGATTTCCCGCCGCAGCTGGTGCTCGCCCAGCTCCTTCGAGAACTTCTTGTTCAGTTCCTTCGGGAATACCTTGTACATTTCGCCGGCCAGCAGCGGATCATCCGGCAGAGTGCTGGCGATCAGGGTCTGCTTCAGGTCACCCTTCACGTAGGAAATCAGTACCGACAGCTCCGGCCGGGTCAGGCCTTTCTTGGCCAGCTTGCGCTCGGCCAGGGCCTCGTCGTCGGGCAGGAATTCCAGCCCCCGGTTCAACTTGCCTTCGCTTTCCAGGGTGTTCATCAAACGGCGGTATTCTTCCAGCCTTGGCGCGGTATCGGCACTGGCAATGCTGATGGCCTGGGTTTGCCGGTAGTTGTTCTTCAGCACCAGGGCCGAGACATCGTCGGTCATCTCTTCCAGCATCACGTTGCGCTGCTTGGCGGTGAGATCACCCATGGCCACGGCACGGTTGAGCAGGATTTTCATGTTTACTTCGTGGTCTGAACAATCCACCCCACCGGAGTTGTCGATGAAGTCGGTGTTCAGCCGGCCGCCTTTCAGGGCGTATTCAATACGGCCCAGCTGGGTGAAGCCCAGGTTACCGCCCTCGCCCACCACTTTGCAGCGCAGGTCTTTGCCGTTCACCCGAAGGCCGTCGTTAGCCTTGTCGCCTACGTCGGCATGGGTTTCCTCAGCACCCTTCACATAGGTGCCGATACCGCCCACCCAGAGCAGGTCCACCTCGGACTTCAGGATGTGGCTGATCAGCATGTTCGGCGGCATGCGGTCGGCATTGATGCCCAGCAGTTTTTTCATTTCCGGGCTGACCGGGATCGACTTGGCGTTCCGGCTGAACACACCGCCGCCCTTGGAGATCAGCTTGGTGTCGTAATCGGTCCAGGCCGAACGGGGCATTTCGAACAGGCGCTTGCGCTCTTTATAGCTCTTCGCCGCATCCGGCTCCGGGTCGATAAAGATATGGATGTGGTTGAAGGCCGCGACCAGGCGGGTTTTCTCGGAACACAGCAGGCCGTTACCGAACACGTCGCCGCCCATGTCGCCAATGCCGATAGCGGTAAACTCGTCTTCCGCCGGGTTGATGCCCATTTCACGGAAGTGGCGTTCAACCGATACCCAGGCGCCCCGGGCAGTGATGCCCATCTTCTTGTGGTCGTAGCCGTTGCTGCCACCGGAGGCGAAGGCATCGCCCATCCAGAAGCCGTATTCAGCGGCCAGGCCGTTGGCAATGTCGGAGAAGGTGGCAGTGCCCTTGTCGGCGGCCACAACCAGGTAGTGGTCGTCTTCGTCGTGGCGGATAACCCGCTCAGGCGGCTGTATGCCGGCATCCACCAGGTTGTCGGTGATGTCGAGCAGGCCACGGATAAAGGTTTTGTAGGCAGCGATGCCTTCGGCCTGGAAGGCCTCCCGGTCAGACGGATCCGGCAGTTGCTTGGCCACGAAGCCGCCCTTGGCGCCCACCGGCACAATCACCGCGTTCTTCACCTGCTGGGCTTTTACCAGGCCCAGGATCTCGGTGCGGTAGTCCTCGAAGCGGTCAGACCAGCGCAGGCCACCACGGGCCACCTTGCCACCACGCAGGTGCACGCCTTCCACCCGGGGCGAGTACACGAAGATCTCGAACATGGGCATGGGCAGCGGCATGTCGGGAATGCGCGTGGGGTCAAACTTCACACTGATGTATGGCTTGGGCTGGCCTTCGGCGTCCGGCTGGTAGTAGTTGGTACGCAGGGTGGCCTGCATCAGCTCCAGATACAGCCGCAGCACCCGGTCTTCACTGAGGTTTTCCACCTCTTCCAGGCCGGCGTTAAATTCGATTTCCAGCTTTTTCTGGGCCGCTCCACTCTTGCCCGGGCTCTTGTAGCGATCCGGGTTGAAGCGGATTTCAAAGTACTCCAGAAGAATCCGGGTCAGGTTCTCGTGGTTGACCAGGGTATTGGAAATAAAGGTCTGACTGTTAGAGAACCGGATCTGCCGCATGTAACGGGCGTAGGTACGCAACAGGGCAATCTGGCGCCAGCTCATGTAAGACGACAACAGCAACCGGTTGAAGGCGTCGTTTTCTGCCTCGGTGTGCCAGACGCGGCGGAACAGCTCTTCGAAAATGGGCCGAATACGGTGGATATCCACGCCACCGGAATGGGCCTGCAGGGTAAAGTCGTGAATCCACACGGTTTTGCCGGTGCGGTCAATCACTTCAAACGGATGCTCACCAATAACCCGGAAGCCCAGGTTGTCGAAGATGGGCATCACATCCGACAGCGGCAGCGGCTCGTCCGGGTAGAACAGCTTGAAGTGCAGCGTGCTGTCGTCTTCTTCCAGCGCCCGGTAGAAACTCATGGCCAGGTCATCGGCGCTGGCCGCCTTGGTAATGTGGTCCAGGTCGATGGCGGCGCGACGGGGCGAGAACATCTCGGTGTAGCTGGCCGGGAAACCAGCCGCCCATACCCGGTAGAACTCGTTGCCGCGCTCCTCGCCATAGGCTTCGTGCAGGGCCTCGGCCAGGCCTTCACTCCAGGACTGGGCCAGCTCGATCACACGGTCGCGGATCTCCGCCAGCGGCAGCTGCCGGTTCTCCACCTGGGGCACGCGGATAGTGAACTGCACCCGGGCCAGTGGCGATTCGGAGAAGTGGGTAACAAACTCGATGTCTTCCGCTTCCAGGCGCTCCAGCAACACCTGCTCGACCTTCAGGCGCAGCTCGGTGTTGTAGATGTCCCGGGGGAAGAAGGCCAGGCAGGTAACAAACTGGCCGTAGACGTCTTCGCGCATGAACATTTCGATGCGGCGGCGCTCCTGGATGTACAGGATGCTCTTGGCCACACGCAGCAGCTCTTCGGTTTCAATCTGGAACAGCTCGTCGCGCGGATACAGGGTCAGGATCTGCTCCAGTTCCTTGCCGGCGTAGTCGGTACGCATGAAGCCGGAACGCTTCATTACGGTCTGGAACTTGCGGCGCAGCAGCGGGATTTCGTCCGGGCGCTCGTTGTATACCCGGGCGGTGTACAGGCCGAGGAAACGGCGCTCACCCACCACTTCACCCTTGCTGTTGAACTTCTTCACCGCGATGTAGTCCGGGTAGGCCGGGCGGTGCACCCGCGAACGCTGGGCCGACTTCGCGAAGATGAAGATGTCGTCGGTGCGGGTCATCTCATGGCGGGTGCGCTGGGGCAGCTCGTTCAGGCGAACCTTGTCCGGGCGTTCGTTGTTTACCCGGAAGATGCCCAGCTCGGAGTTTTCCACCCGGCGCACGGCCATGCCCTGCCTGTCTTTGACGAAGTCGTATTCGTCGTAGCCCAGGAAGGTAAAGTGGTCTTCGGTGAGCCAGCCCAGAAACGCCCGGGCTTCTTCCTTGTCTTCTTCGCTGATACCGGCGGTGGTGGCATCCAGTTCGCCCAGGATTTCACTAACCTTGTCTTTCACAATCGGGAAATCGTCCACGGCAATGCGCACTTCGTGCAGCACCGATTGCAGGGTTTCTTCCAGGCCCCGCAGGTCTGCCGGATCGCTGTGGCGATCGATTTCCAGAACGATCAATGCTTCGTAGGAGGCCGCAGACGACTTCTTGGCCGAATGCAGTTTCTTCAGCTTGCCGTTACCGTCTCGCTCCACCTGCAGAATCGAATGCTGGATGGAGTGGGTACCGATTTCCCGGCGGTTGATGGCCATGCGCAGGGAATCGATCAGAAACGGAATGTTCGGATGCAGGATAAAAATAACCGAGTGGGTAGACTGCCAGCCGTCACTTTCCAGGTCCGGATTGAATACGGTAACCGGGGTTTCCTCGGCGCTGCGCTTCTGCAGGAACTGCCAGGCCGCCAGTACCGCGCCATAGGTGTCCGAGAAGCGCCGGCTGACAAGCTCTTCCAGGGGACTGTGGGCGTAATGCTGCTTGGCGAACTCTACAACCTTCTTGGCTTCGGTTTTCGCAAGCTTGTCTGCGAATGCTTCAGCCAGTTGCTCGAAAAACTGATCCTTGCTGGCAATTGTCAGCGCATTCATATCCAACCTCTGGTTTTGTGTGAAAGAAACGTAATCACGGTATCGTCACATAAGCATAGTCAAGCTCTTGATTTTTGCCGGCCAGACCTCAAAACTGCGGCAACTACCTACGGGCGCAAACACCCGCGCCGCCGGACCTTCAAAACCGAGAGCAGTGAATTCCATGTCGTTACAGCAAACGTTCGGTAATCTCAGAACACAGTTGGCAAAACGCATCATCGGTCAGGACAAGCTGGTAGACAGACTGCTGATCGCCCTGCTGGCTGATGGCCACCTTCTGGTGGAAGGGGC
The DNA here is from genome assembly GCF_002375525.1 of Marinobacter sp. UBA3607. Taxonomy (NCBI): domain Bacteria; kingdom Pseudomonadati; phylum Pseudomonadota; class Gammaproteobacteria; order Pseudomonadales; family Marinobacteraceae; genus Marinobacter; species Marinobacter sp. UBA3607. The sequence goes on from NZ_DFLY01000024.1 coordinate 47,640, forward strand.
ACCCGGCCTGGCCAAGACCACCGCGGTAAAAGCCCTGGCCGATCACCTGGAAGGGGATTTCCACCGCATCCAGTTCACCCCGGACCTTCTGCCGTCCGATGTTACCGGCAGCGAGATCTACCGGGCCGAAACCGGCCTGTTCGAATTCCAGCGCGGCCCGATATTCCACAACCTTGTGCTGGCCGATGAAATCAACCGGGCCCCGGCGAAGGTGCAGTCTGCCCTGCTTGAGGCCATGGGCGAACGCCAGATCAGTGTCGGCATGCAAACCTTCCCGCTGCCAAAGCTGTTCATGGTGATGGCCACCCAGAACCCCATCGAGCAGGAAGGCACTTACCCCCTGCCCGAAGCCCAGCTCGACCGTTTCCTGATGCATGTGGTGATCGATTACCCGGATGCCGATGCTGAGCGTCAGATTCTGCACCTTGCCCGTAGCGACTACCGTCAGGGAATACCACAGGTAGACATTCGTCTTACAGAGCAACAGGTTATGGAGGCCCGGCAGGCGGTATCCGACATCTACATGGCGGAGCCGGTGGAGCAGTATTTGCTGGCCCTGATCCTGGCCACCCGGGATGCCGCCAGCCTGGATCCGGAACTGGCCCGCTGGACGGCTTTCGGCGCCAGCCCCCGGGGCACCATTGCCCTGGATCGCTGCGCCCGGGCCCTGGCCTGGCTCGATGGCCGGGACTACGTAACCCCGGACGACATCCGCACCATGGCCTTTGACGTGCTGCGCCACCGAATCCTGCTGACCTTCGAGGCCGAGGCCGAAGGCATGACCGCAGACACGGTTCTGCAAAGGCTGATCGACCGCGTACCGGTAACCGCCTGAACACCATGGCGCAGAGCAACGCAGCAACCCACATCACCCTGCCGGAACTGGTTCGGCTGCAAGCCGACGCCAGGGCCCTGAAGCTGCCTTCTGCCCGCCCGGTGCGTTCGCGCCAGGCCGGCTTGCGCCAGTCTCGCCAGCGTGGTCGCGGCATGACCTTTGCCGAAGTGCGGCAATACCAGCCCGGCGACGATATCCGCAGCATTGACTGGCGGGTAACGGCGCGGCGCCAGTCACCCCACACCAAACTCTACGAAGAAGAGCGGGAGCGGCCGGTGCTGCTGATTGCCGACCTGGGCCCGACCCTGTTCTTCGCCAGCACCGGGGCCTACAAACAGGTGCGCTGCGCCCAGGTTACCGCGCTGCTGGCCTGGCTGGCCCTGTGGGCCGGCGACCAGGTGGGTGGCCTGGTATTTAATGACCAGGAGCTGGAGGTGCTGCGCCCGGCCCGGCGCAAGAAATCCGTACTGCGCCTACTGGATACCCTGGCCAGCCACCAACACAAGCCGGACGTGCCACCCCGGCCTTCAGCCCCCGACCACGGGCTGGACACAGCGCTGGCCGAAGCCCGGCGGGTGGCCCATACCGGCAGCCGGATTTTCATCATCAGCGATTTCATGAACATCAGCGATAACACCACCAGCCTGCTCGGCGCCCTGGGCCGACATAACACCGTCAGCGCCCTGCGCATTATGGATCCGCTGGAGAAACAGCTGCCGGACAGCGGCCAGTTTGCGGTGGCAGCGCCGGAAGGGCCGATCTGGTTTGATGCCTCCAACCCCGCGTTTAAAAAGGCCTGGCAGGAAAAAGTTGTCACCCATGAACGGCTGTTGGAAGACTGTTTTCGCACCTCCGGTGTGCAGGCCGCCACCATCATGACCAGCGAAGAGCCGGCAGCCGCCCTGCGCCAGCTTTTAGGCCCGGGAGGGCGGATCGGATGAACCCGCAAGATCCGTTAGCCCAATTGCGCGATATTCACCTGCCGGAAACCGGTGGCTGGTGGCCGCCGGCGCCGGGCTGGTGGATTCTGGCGGTGGTCGTTCTGGTTCTGGCCGCAGTCGCGTTCTGGTTGCTGCGCCGGCGCCGCCAGCAGAACCTGTGGAAACGCCAGGCCCGCGAGGAACTTTTACAACTCGCTGCCAACCCGCGCCAGTGCAACGAATGGTTCAGTGAACTTAACCAGCTGCTCAAGCGGGTAGCCCGGCAGGCCTATCCGGACCGGCATCCGGAAACCCTCACCGGCCAGGGCTGGGCCGAATTCCTGCTGGAAACTTCTCCTTCCGAACGCATTGCCTCAAGGCCGGTAGCGGAAGCGCTGGTGCAAGCACCCTGGCGCCCGAACACCAACCTGGACCCGGGCCAGGCACTCGACTTTGCCCGGTTCTGGCTGGAGGCCCAGCTATGATTTCCCTGGCCTATCCCTGGCTGCTGTTACTGGCCCTGTTGCCGCTGCTGTTCCTGGCCGGCAAACGTCATGGCAAGGGTGAACCGGTGGATGCACCGGTCATCCCGGTTGGCCACTGGTTGTCGGGCATGCCCGGCGTCAGCACCCAAGGGCGCCGGACACCGCGCTGGCGTCAGTTGCTGCTGCTTCTGGCCTGGCTGTGCCTGGTGCTGGCCATCGCCCGGCCCCAGCATGTGGGCGAGCAGGTGCAGATGCCGGTCAGCGGCCGTGACCTGATGCTGCTGGTGGATATATCGCCCAGTATGGATGAGCGCGACATGGTTATTCAGGGCCGCAGCATCAACCGCCTGCAGGCGGTCAAGCGGGTGCTGGACCAGTTTATCGACCGCCGGGAGGGTGACCGCCTGGGGCTGGTCCTGTTCGGCACCCAGCCCTACGTGCAGGCACCCCTGACCTTTGACCGGGAAACCGTAAGAACCCTGCTGCTGGAAGCCGGCCTGGGCATGGCCGGCCGGGCAACTGCAATTGGCGATGCCGTGGGCCTTGCGGTGAAACGCCTGCGGGATCGCCCCCAGGAGCAGCGGGTAGCCATCCTTCTGACCGACGGCGCCAACACCGCCGGTGAAGTGAGCCCGGACAAAGCCACCGAGATTGCCGCGGCCACAGGTGTGCGGCTATACACCATCGGTATCGGCGCCGATTCCATGATCCAGCGGGGACTGCTGGGCTCGCGGCGGGTGAACCCGTCCCGGGACCTGGACGAAGCCCTGCTCACCCGCATGGCGGAACAGACCGGCGGCCGGTATTTCCGGGCCCGCAGCCTCCCGGAGCTGGAAATGATCTACGACAGCATCGACCAGCTGGAGCCCATTGAGCAGGAAGGCCAGTTCTATCGCCCGGTTACCGAACTCTACGTGTGGCCGGCGGGCACAGCGGTTGCCCTGTGGCTGCTGTTGTCAGCACTGCGATTACTGGCCAGCCGGGCCCGCCGCAATGAATCCGGGGAGGTGCACCATGGCTGATTTTCACTTCCTAAGACCCCTCTGGCTATTACTGTTGCTGGCACTGCCGGCGTTATACCTGGCAAGGCACAAGCTGCGCCAGGCCGATGCCGGCTGGAGCCGTTATATTCCCCAGCCCCTGCTGAAACCGCTGTTAAACAAACCTGGGCAAGGCGCCCCGGGCGGTGCCAGCCGTTCGCCGCTGCTGCCACTGAACATCGCCCTGCTGACCCTGGCCATCGGCCTGGCGGGCCCGAGCTGGCGCCAGGCCCCTACCCCGCTCAAACAACCGGAAGACAGCCTGGTGATTGTGCTGGACCTGTCGCTGTCCATGCTGGCCACCGATGCCGAACCGGACCGGCTGACCCTGGCCAAGCGCAAGGTTCGGGACCTGCTGGCGCAACGGCGCGGCGGCCTGACCGCCCTGCTGGTGTACTCCGGTGATGCCCACACCGTTACGCCATTGACCGAAGACTTCCGCACCATCGAAGCCATGCTCGGGGTTCTGGACCCGGCCATCATGCCGGCACAGGGTAACCGGGCAGACCTTGCCATCAGCCAGGCGGTGGATCTGCTGCAGCAGGGTGCGCCGGGCCGCGGGCGGATATTGCTGATATCCGATGATGTGCCCCGAAGCTATCACATCGCCATCAGCAATCACCTGGCCGGCACCGGCTATGCCCTGAGCACACTGGTTGTGGGCACACCGGAAGGCGGCCCGATTCCCCTGGCCAAGCGAGGCTTCCTGCGCAGTAACGGCGAGATTGTTATCGCAAGGGCCGACCCCGATGCCATGGAGAGACTGGCCCGGGACAACGGCGGTGACAGCCACGAACTGACCCTTGGCGACGCGGATATCCGTGCCCTTGCGCTGGAACCGGGAGCGGAAGAGGATTGGTCGGAAACCGATGACGGACTGACCATCAATCGCTGGCAAGACGACGGCTACTGGCTGCTCTGGCTGGCCCTGCCCCTGCTATTGCTGGGCTGGCGCCGGGGTGCCTTTGCGGTACTGGCCCTGAGCCTTGTACCTCTGACCCTGACACCCCGCCCGGCCCTGGCACTGGACTGGGGTGGCCTGTGGCAGCGGGACGACCAGCGCGGGCGGGAACTGATCGAGCAGGACGCGGAGCGCGCGGCAGGGGTTCTGCAGCAGCCGGACTGGAAAGGCTCGGCCCTGTACCGCAGTGGCCGATACCGAGAGGCCGCCAAGGCCTTTGCCGAAACACCCACGGCTACGGGCCACTACAACCGGGGAAATGCCCTGGCCCGGGCCGGCGAGCTTGAACAGGCACTGGACGCCTACCAGCAGGCCCTGGCGCAGAACCCCGACTTCGAAGACGCCCGCTTTAACCGTGACCTGGTTCAGCAGCTGCTCGACCAGCAACAGCAGCAAGAGCAAGACCAGCAACAAGGCGATTCCGGTGACCAGCAGTCGGAGAACAACCAGCAGCAGGGCGAAGATTCACAGTCCGGCCAGGACAATCAGGACAGCCCGGGCGATCAAGGCAGTCAGGGTAAGCAGGAAAGCCAGCAGCAAGGCCAGCAAGACAGCCAGCAGGAATCCGAACAATCCGGTGATACACAGGATTCCGGACAGAGCGGCCAAGACGCCGAGCCACAGGCTGGCGAAGACATGCAGCAATCCGGGCAAGGCCAGCCGTCAGACCAGGAGCCGGCCGACAACGGGCAGGCTGTAGAAGCTCCGGCCGAAATTTCCGAACAACCGCTGAACCAGGGCCAGGAGCAGTGGCTCCGGCGTATTCCTGACAACCCCGGCGGGCTGTTGCAGCGCAAGTTCCTGCAGCAGTACCAGCAGCGCCAGACGCAACCCGACGAGGGCGATACATCATGGTAAAACGCATTCTTCTACCCGTTTTTCTGTTACTGATACAGCTTGCCGCCCTGCACCCGGCCCAGGCCAGTGAGCTGTCGGTCGAGCCGGACCGCACGCAGCTTTACGAAGGCGAAGTATTAACCCTGACCGTGCGCGGCTCCATGGAAATCGACCTGAACCTGAGCAACCTGTTCAACTTTGACCTGTCTGACCTGCCTTCCCCCGACATTGAAAAGGTAGAGCCGGATTTCGAAATCCTGGCCCGGAACCAGCGTTACAGTGTGCAGACCGTCAACGGCGATATGACCGGGGAGATCACCTGGACCTACCAACTGGCACCCACCCGAACCGGCAAACTGACCATTCCGGAGCTGACCTTCAAGGATGCCACCTCCGAACCGGTAGAGATTGACGTGGTGACCGGCACAGCGCCGAGCCAGGAAGCCGGCGCCCGCGACAGTTTTATCGAACTGTCGGCCGACAAAGCCGAAGTCTATGTGCAGGAACAGCTGGTACTGACCATACAGCTGTTTTTCTCGGGCAACCTGATACGGGGCGAATTGTCGGAGCCGGAGCACCCCGATGCCATCATCGAATCCCTGGGCAAGCAGCGGGAATTCACCCGTTACCGGGATGGCGTCCGTTACCGGGTGGTTGAGCGACGCTATGCCATCTTTCCCCAGCAGCCGGGCCAGCTGAGCCTGGCCCCGATCCACTTCGAAGGCCAGGCACGGGACGCCAACGGCCAGCTGAAGTTCCTGCGGGATCAACAGCAGCTTTATGATGTCCCGGTAAAACCGGTGCCGGATGCCTACCCGGCAGACCAACCCTGGCTGCCGGCCCGCAGCCTGGCACTGGCTGAAGACGGCCTGCCGCCAGCAGGAGAACTGAACGCCGGGGCCAACCTGACCCGGAAGATTACCCTGCATGCCGATGGCTTGCCGGCAGAAGCCCTGCCACCGCTGCCGCAGGAAACTCCAGCGGCCATCCGCAGCTACCCGGAAAGCCCCCTGAGAAATACCGAAACCACCGTCGACGGCCTTCGCTCCACCCTGCAGCAGGAAGCGGCGCTGGTGCCGGTCCAGGCTGGCGATGTGGTGTTGCCCGCCATCCGCATCCCCTGGTGGAACACAGAGACCGACCAACTGGAGCAGGCGATCTTGCCCGAGCGTCGCTACACCATCACCGGCAACAGCGCGATCGCCGCTGCGCCGGTGCCGGATAACAGCGCCCCGGAGACTCCGCCCGCCACTACTCCGGCCACCGCAGATGACCAGCCCCCGGCAGACAGCACGGGCTCTTTCTGGCTTTGGCTTTCGCTGGTACTGGGATTGCTCTGGCTGGCTACCCTGGTACTGTGGTGGTTGTCCCGAAAACCATCCGGCGGCGCGCTATCATCCGAGCCATTGGAAGACGACACCGAAAAACACGCCTACGAGCAGTTGATCCGCGCGGTTAAAAACGGTTCAGCAGACACCACCGGCCAACTGCTGCACTGGGCCAGGTTACGTTTCCCGGAACAGCGCTTTGCGACGGTCAGCGATGTGGTCAGGTTCGGTGATGACCCGGAACTGGCCGGCCACCTGGAGCAACTGCAGGCACAGCTGTTCTCGCAACACCAGCAGGCGGTTTCGAATGAGGCACGACAGGGATTGGGGAAAGCATTGGAGAGGTTGAGAAAGCGGAAGGCACAAAGCGAAGACAGCCGCTACGGGCTGCCTCCGCTGAACCCGATCAGTCGATAAGTTCCTGGCTGATGACCAGTTCAACCGGTTCGCCATCGGCCTCCGGTGGCAGAACTTCCGCTTCCACCTGGCCCTGCCAGTCACCGGCTTGCGGGTTGATGCTGCCGCTGCGGCTCAGGCGGGCGACAATCACGACCTCTTCTGCGGAGGAAATGGTGGCCTCCGGCGACATGGCGTAGCTGTCATCCAGGCGGATATCTACCGGCAGAACACCGGCGGTCATGCGGGCGACTGCCACCGGTGCCCCACCTGATGTGCCCTTTGCACGGGCAAAGACAAACAGGGTGGTGTCACCTGGAACGCTGTCCTTGAACGCATCATCCAGGGAAATTCTCAGGGTCACACCGGCAGACGGTGCCGCAGGCTCCGGAGCCTGCGCAGCCGGAGGTGTTTCGCCCAGGCGGTTGTAGGCTTCGGCAATGCCACCGCGAATAGAGGCAATCTGCGGATGGTCCGGCGTTACCTCAACAATGGTTTCCCAGTACTCGATAGCTTCACGGTAGTTCTGCTGGCTGAAGGCATTAATGCCCAGCAGCCCCAGCGAGTTCACTTCGTTCGGATTCAGGGCGCGGGCTGACTCGATGGCAGCCATCACACCCGGCGTCATCTGCCCTTCACTCTGGAAGTACAATGCCTGGGCTGACAGGCCCCAGGCCACTGAGCTGGCATTGCGATCCTGCTCGGTAATTGCAGCCAGGCGCTGGAAGGCTTCGGCCGCATCCTCGTAGCGTTCGGTACGCATGTAGGTCTGGCCCAGCATGGCCCAGCCGTCGGCGTTCTCCGGATCCTGCTCGAGGCGGTCCCGCAGCTGGTCTGCCAGTGCGGACATGCGCGCAGTCTGGTCATCGTTACCGGAAGCACCCATTTCCTGCATGGTGATGAACTGCTCTACCCGGTCCATGGCGCCCCATTCCTGGTAGCCCAGGTAGGCACCGGCGGGCAGCAGGAGCACGGCCAGCAAGGCAACCGCCATGGCGCTGCGCCGGCCTGCCAGCCGCTGGCGTGGCTGTTCGTTTTCGGGAACGTCGTCAAGCATGGCGCCCGCCAGCTCTTCTTTCAGTTGCTGGTAGCCTTCCGCATCCAGGATGCCGGCTTCATGTTCATGATCCAGCTCTTTCAGGCGGGACTTGTAGGCCAGCAGGTTCTGGTTTCTGAGGTCTGCATCCATCCGCGCCTTGGGGCGGTGAAAGAACACCGGGTACAACACAAATGCCAGGGCGATGAGAATGAATACCGTCGCGGCAATCCAGAATGTTTCAGTCATGGAGTCTTCGTCGCAGTTGGGGATGTGTTTCGCGGATCAGCGCTCGGATGGCTGATCCTTATCGGCCAGCATCTGTTCGACCCTGGCTTTTTCTTCGGGGCTGAGTGCCGTTTCCTGCTGGCCCTGTTTACGCGAGCGCATTACCACGCCAGCCACAATCAGCAAGCCGCCAATCACGGCAATGGCCGGGAACGCCCAGAGGAAAATCGTGCGCTTGTCGACCGGCGGTTTGTACTGCACAAATTCGCCAAAACGGTCCACCAGGGCGCCGACGATTTCATCGTTGGAAGCGCCGCCCTGCATCATCCGGTACACCTCGTCCCGCATGTCCTTGGATATGGGAGCATTGGAGTCGGCGATATTCTGGTTTTGGCACTTGGGGCAGCGCAGCTCGGCAATCAGGTTCTGGTAACGCTGCTCTTCAGCCCGGGTATCGAAGTCGTAGACCTCCATCACCTCGGCCCGGAGCGGTGAAACCACAAACAGTATGGCCAACAGTAGCGGATAAAAACGCATCAGCTATTTCCCTTTGCCTGATTGAACACGGGCAGCAGGACTTCCTGCCAAACCCGCTCGTTCACCACACCCACGTGGCGGTAAAGCACCACGCCATCGGCGTCGATCACGTAGGTTTCCGGTGCGCCGTACACACCCAGGTCAAAGCCGAGGGATCCACGGGGATCGAAGATAATGGTTTCGTAGGGATTGCCGAGGCGGCCCAGAAAACTGAACGCGGTTTCCCGCTGATCCTTGTAGTTCAAGCCGACAATGCGCACGCCCTCGTTGCTGGCCAGGTGCATCAGGTATTCATGCTCGTCCCAGCAGGAGGGACACCACTCGGCCCAGACATTCAGCAGCGATACCTGCCCCTGAAAAACCGAAGTGTCCAGCATATGTTCCGGATCGTGCAGGTCCTGCAGCTGGAATTCCGGTACCGGTTTGCCGATACGGGCCGATTCCAGCTTGGTGGGATCCTTGCCGATACCGGCAAACAGGAAGATCCCGATACCAACCGTGATCAGCAACGGAATGAACAGCAGCAGGCGCCTCATGACGATGCCTCCGCCGGCTTGCCGGGAGCCATGTTGCCTGCCTGGGCTTTCTGTCTTTCCTCAGCTTTCACACGAATGCGGTAACGCTTGTCGGCAATGGCCAGGAAGCCGCCGATGGCCATCACCAGGGAACCCAGCCATAACCAGCGTACCAGCGGCTTGTACTGCAGGCGGATAGCCCAGGCGTCGTCTGAAATCCGCTCGCCAATGGCCACAAATACATCCCGGAACAGGCCGGCATCGATATCCGCCTCGGTCATCACGCTCATACCCACCGGGTAGTTACGCTTCTCCGGGTGCAGGTCGGTAACCAGCTTGCCATCCAGGAACACATTGAAGCTGCCGTACTGGGCGGTGAAGTTGGCGCCCTGCCGCTCACCGATTTCGGTGAACACGATTTCGTAATCGCCCACCATGGCGGAATCACCCGGAGTCATGCGGACATCCCGCTCGACACCGTAATTGGACACCACAGTGGCACCGGCCATCACCATGGCCACACCAAGATGTCCCAGCACCATGCCCCAGTAACTGCGGGACTGGCGTTTGAGGCCATGCAATCGGCCCTGGCGGGAAGCAGATTTATCCCACAGGTCCCACAGGGTAGCCACGGCAATCCAGATGGCAGTGAACACACCGGCAAAGGCCCAGGGCGCAAAGCTGCCGTAGTTGACCATCACCGCAGCTGTCGCCACCAGGCTGATCGCCAGCGGCCACAACAGTTTACGGGCCAGCATTCCGCCGTCGGTTTTCTTCCAGCGGGAGAAGATACCGGCACCCAGCAACAGGCCGGTGGCCACGGCCAGCGGACTGAAGGTGGTATTAAAGAACGGCGCGCCGATGGACAGCTTGCCGGCATCCAGGTAGTCCAGGACCAGCGGATACAGGGTACCGATGGCCACCAGTAGCGTGGCGGATACCAGCAGCACATTGTTCAGCAGCAGAAAGATCTCACGGGACAGGGAACCGTAACGGGAACGCACGTGCACCACCGGTGCCCTGAACGCGTAGAGCAGCAGGCTGCCTACTACAGTGATACCCAGCAGCATGAGCAGGAAGCTGCCCCGCTCGGGGTCAGAAGCGAAGGCATGTACCGAGGTGAGAACACCGGAGCGCACCAGGAAGGTGCCCAGCAGGCTCAGTGCGAAGGTGACGATGGCCAGCAGTACCGTCCAGCTCTTGAACACGCCACGCTTTTCCGTCACTGCCAGCGAGTGCATCAGGGCCGTACCGGACAGCCACGGCAGAAAGGAGGCGTTTTCAACCGGGTCCCAGAACCACCAGCCGCCCCAGCCAAGCTCGTAATAAGCCCACCAGCTGCCCAGGGCGATGCCGATGGTCAGGAACGACCAGGCAATGGTGGTCCAGGGCCGGGACCAGCGGGCCCAGGCCGCATCCAGGCGACCGTTGATCAGGGCGGCAATAGCAAAGGCAAAGGCAACCGAGAAGCCCACATAGCCCATGTACAGCATGGGCGGGTGCATGATCAGCCCGATATCCTGCAGCAGGGGGTTCAGATCCTGACCATCCGCCGGCACGTTCGGCAGCAAACGGTCAAAGGGGTTTGAGGTAACGATGATAAACAGGAAGAAGCCGACACAGACCATGCCCATAACCGCTAGTACCTGGGACACCATGGTCGACGGCAGCTTGCGGCTGAAGATGGCCACGGCCAGGGTCCAGCCGGTGAGCATCAGGATCCACAACAGCAGTGAGCCTTCATGGCCACCCCACACGGCACTGAACTTGTAGTACCAGGGCAGCATGCTGTTGCTGTTGTTGGCCACGTAGGCCACGGAGAAATCGTCTACCAGGAAGGCGTGGGTCAGGATGGCAAAGGCCAGGCCGGTAAACACAAACATGCCCGACGCCAGGGGCCGGGCAAACGCCTGCAGACTGTCACGCCCGGTGAGCGCACCGGCCAACGGGACGACGGCAAGAAGCACCGAGAGCAACAGTGCGAGTATCAGTGCAAGCTGTCCGAGTTCCGGATACATCAGAAATCTCCAAGGTCAGTCATGATTCGGGGCTCAGTAAGCCGCGCTTTCTGCAGCTTTCTCTGCGTTCGCCTTGTTCAGGCCCTTGGATGATTTCTCCAGGGCATCGGCTACTTCCGGCGGCATATAGTTTTCATCGTGCTTGGCCAGAACCTGGTCTGCCACAAACAGGCCTTCTTCGTTCAGTCGGCCCATGGCCACCACGCCCTGCCCTTCTGCGAACAGGTCCGGCAGGATGCCTACGTACTGCACCGGCACAGACGCGGCATAATCCGTCACCCGGAAGTTCACCTTCAGGCTTTCGGTATCACGTATCACACTGCCTGCTTCCACCATGCCGCCGGCACGGATGCGTACATCAACCGGGGCATTACCGGCAGAGATTTCTGTCGGGTCGTAGAACAGGTTGATGTTCTGGCGCAGTGCATAGGTCGTCAGGCCCACCGCCAGCGCAATGCCGGCAACCAGGAAGGCAAGAATGGTCAGTCTTTTTTTGCGGATCGGATGCATGGGTTACCTGCTGTTCAGTCCTGGGAAACTTCAACTCGGGTGAAAGTGGCCGCCGCTTTCGGGCGGACGCTGTCTTTGCTTCCCTGCTGCTGTTCTAGCCTGCGTCTGCAGGAATCGTATACGGCACGGTTGCGGCGAGCAGACCAGATCATCAGCCCGCCCAGCAACACAACAAATACGGCGTAGCACGCCCACACATAGGGGCCGTGCCCTTCCATGGCAATAAATGCGGAGAACGAATCGAATGCCATTGGTTATTTCCTTCCCGCCAGAACAAGTTCTCTGACCCAGCGGGTACGCTGCTCCCGCAACAGGATCTCGGTTTTCATTCGCAGACAGGCCAGCCAGCCAAACAACAGGTACAGGCCAAGCACTGAAAGCAGCAACGGCACCCACATTTCCATCGGCATGGAGGGCTTCTCAGTCAACTTGAAGGTGGCCGGCTGATGCAGTGTATTCCACCAGTCCACCGAATATTTGATGATAGGGATATTTACTACCCCCACCAGTACCAGCACAGCCACGGCGCGGGCGGCAGATTTCTCGTCGTTGATGGCACGGTCCAGCGCGATGGCGCCCCCGTACAGGAACAGGAGAATGAGCATGGAGGTGAGACGGGCATCCCACACCCACCAGGTGCCCCAGGTGGGCTTACCCCACACGGCTCCGGTGAACAGCGACAGAAAGGTGAGCACCAGCCCCACCGGCGCGATGGCTTTGACAAACACGTCCGCCAGTTTCATGCGCCAGACCAGGGTAACCACGGCAGCAACTGCCATCATTATGTAGATTGACTGGGCCAGGAACGCCGCCGGCACATGGATGAAGATAATCCGGTAGCTGTTGCCCTGCAGGTAATCTTTCGGCGCAAACGCCAGCCCCCACACCAGTCCGGCCAGCAGCACGATCAGCCCGCCGGCCAGCAACCAGGGCATCAAGCGGTTAGCGATGCCGTAAAACCACTTGGGGGAACCCAATTTGTGAAACCATTGCCACATCAGTTGGTCACCGTCTTTCTTTTAACTGTTAGACATGCTGATTCGCAGCGCGGCGGCGGCTGCAAATGGCGCCAGAGTCAGCGCCAGTACCAGGAATGCCCCCATCAATGCGAGATAACCGGCCACGGGCGCGCCCTCGGCTGCTGCCGCCACGGTCCCGGTACCGAAAATAAGCACGGGAATGTACAGCGGAATGATCAGCAGTGACAAGAGCACACCGGCAGACCGTAACCCCAGTGTCAACGCCGCGCCGATGGCACCAATCAGGCTCAGTACCGGGGTACCGATCAGCAGCGTTAGACACAGAATTGCCACAGAGTTCCCGTCCAGGTGCACCATTATTCCCAACACTGGCGTAAGCAGTACCAGCGGCAGGCCGGTGAGTATCCAGTGGGCCAGTGTCTTGGCCAGGATCAGCAGGAACAGGGGCTGTGGCTGTAATATCAATTGCTCCAGGGTGCCATCATCAAAGTCGTGCCGGAACAGGTGGTCCAGCGACAGCAGCACCGACAACAGGGCCGCTACCCAGAGAATACCGGCACCGGACTGCTTGAGAAATGCCACTTCAGGGCTAACCCCTAACGGAAAGAGGGTTACCACCATAATAAAGAACAGCAGCGGGTTGAGCAGATCCTGGCGCTGCCGGAAGGCCACCCGGACATCCCGCATGAAGACCGCCGCCATGGCCTGCACCGGGCCGATGGCACTCTCTACCGGTTTCAACGCCGGCCGGGATTCAGCATTCATCACTCTGCCCTCCCCCCAGTGTAATGCGCTTCATTCCGGGCAACTGCAGGTCGTGGTGGGTCGTCACCAGCACCGCACCGCCTTCTGCAGCCCGCTGCTGCAATAATTCTTCAATGGCTTTGACGCCATCCGCATCAATCGCCGTGAACACTTCATCCAGCAGCCACAAGGGTTCGTCTGCAATCAACAGGCGCGCCAGTGCCACCCGGCGCTGCTGGCCGGCGGACAGGTTGCGACAGGGTACATTCTCGAAGCCCGCCAGTCCTGTTCCCGCCAGTGCCTGCGACAATATGTCGTCGCTGACGGTGCGGCGGCCAGCCATCAGGGCCCGAAGGTTTTCCATGGGAGTGAGCAGGGGTTTGATGCCGGGGCGGTGCCCAAGGTACAGCATGTTGCGCAGGAAGGATTCACGGTGCCAGGCCCGGGGTTCGCCACACCAGAGCAATTCACCTGACCAGGCGTCGTTCAAACCGGCAAGGATTCTGAGCAGGGTGGTTTTGCCGGTGCCGTTGGGGCCTTCAATACGGGTAACGGTACCCGGCATTACCGAGAAACTGAGATTCTGGAACAACAGGCGCTCGTCGCGCTCACATTCGAGATTTACAGCCTGTAATAACGGCTCGGACATCGGGGCCCCGTCTGCAGAGCGAAGGACGCCACGCAGGCATCCGGTGAATGAGTGCGCATTATAACGAATGCGACACCGGATTACCCATGCGTGACGTCAAATACCGATGTACTCAGCAAGCCTAACTTATTGAATCAGGGTGCGCAGTGCCCAAACCTGCTGCCAGTGATCACCCTTGCGCGGGGCGACCGCAGTTTCGAAGTAATGCTTCAGGCGCCGGCGGTCATCCGGCTGGTCTTTCAGGGCCGAACCGATGATGTGATGCATCAGGTGTTCGATGGTCATGGTGCCGCCACCGTAATACCAGGCATTGAGGCTCGCCGCATGGGCCACGGACACCGCCTCGGCCGTCGACAGCGCCGCACCGGCCAGCCGGTCGGTGCTTCGGCCGTCCAGGGTCTGGCCGTTACGGAGTTCATGGAACAGGGTTACCAGGACTTCCACTACCTTTTCATCCAGTGCTACCTCTATGCCGGCGCGCTGGTTGGCCTTGCGCACTTCCCGCAGCACCACGTCCATTTCATCGGCCAGCAGGCGGATCGGGCGGATTTCCTCGAAGTCCATCCGGCGCTTGAGGGCGGCACTCATCTGGTGCACCCCTTCATCTACGCTGTTGGAGGTAGCCACCAGGTTGAAACCTTCCTGGGCGAGAATCACCCCGTCTTCGCCCAGCTCGGGAATGACCACCACCCGGTCTGACAGCACAGACAGCATGGCATCCTGCAGGGCCTGGGGGCAGCGGGCGATTTCCTCGAACCGCACCAGCCGGCCTTCCATCATGCCCCGCAACAGGGGCGTGGGTACCAGGGCCCGGCGCGTGGGGCCTTCGCTGTGCAAAAGTGCGTCGTTCCAGCTGTACAACAACTGGCTGACCTGGCTGATGGCGCCGCCCTGTAACGTGAGGGTCGAATTGCCCGAGATGGCAGCACACAGCAGTTCCGACAACCAGGACTTAGCGGTACCCGGCTCACCCACCAGCAGGCAGCCCCGATTGGTACACAGGGAAATGATAATACGGGTGACCATGGCCCGGTCTGCCACGAACTTGCGCTCGATACCGAGTTTTTCGTCGCCCACCAGGAACTTCTCCACCGCCCGGGGCGACATCTTCCAGCCCGGCGGCACCGGCCCCTGATCCATAGCGACCAGCTTGTCGAGCTCTTCCCGGTAGGTGACTTCCGCTGGCTCCCGCTGGGCCGCTTTTACCGTTGTTTTGGTGTTGTTCATCCGTTACTCCTTCGACCACCACGGACTTCCGGTGCCATGCGCTCCCTGGGCAGGATACGCGGCAATTCAGACAGCGGGATCAAGCCTTCAATCACATGGTCCAGCGCACTGTCGCGCATGGTAATCAGTCCGGCATCCAGCGCCCGCCAACGCAACTCACCGATCGGCGGCTGGCTGGAAATGGCGTTCCGGATGTCCGAATCCACTTCCATGTACTCAACGATGGCCACCCGGCCATGGGTGCCCCGTCCGTTGCACTTGTCGCAGCCCTCCCCTTCGAAACAGCGGAAATCTGCAGGTGCCCCGTTCGGGAAGACCTCGGCCAGAATCGCCGGATCCGCCTCGGCCGGTTTGCGACAATGCTTGCAGATACGCTTGGCCAGTCGCTGGGCAATCACTGCCAGCAATTCGCCGGCAATGGAGTTGGGATGAATGCCCAGGTCGTACAGACGCTGCAGGGAATCCACCGCATCGTTACAGTGCAGGGTTGAAAGCACCACGTGGCCGGTCTGGGAGGCCCGGATGGCTTCCAGGGCGGTTTCCTGGTCCCGGATTTCACCCACCAGGATCACATCCGGGTCTTCCCGGACGAAAGCCCGCATGGCGTCCGCAAAACTGAAACCGATTTCGGTACGCACCCGGGTTTGCTGGATGTTGTCGATGGAGTACTCGATAGGATCTTCCACCGTAATCACCTTGCGCCGGCCATCGTCCGCCAGCGTCTGCAAACCGGCATAAAGCGTGGTGGACTTACCGGAGCCGGTCGGCCCCACCACCAGCACCAGGCCCGCGGGGTTATCCAGCAAGCGCTCATAGCGGGCGCCGATCGCCGGCGACATACCCAGCTCGGCAATGGTCATGGCCCGACCGGTTTGTGGCAGCAGGCGGATAACGGCGTTCTCGCCGTGCAGCGAGGGCTGGGTCTGGATCCGCAGGTCGTAGGACGTATTACCCAGTTGCAGCCGGGAACGGCCGCCCTGGGGCAGCCGGTGCTCGGCGATGTTCAGCTCCGCCCGCAGCTTGATAACGTTGATAACGCCCCGGATTTCCCGGGCCGAGAGCTGATACTGGGGCAAGTCGTGCAGGTCGCCATCTACCCGCAGGCGGATGCGCACCCGGTTCTCGTACTGCTCGATATGGATGTCACTGGCCTTCTCGCTGACGGCATCCAGCAGGATGGCCTCGTAGACCGACACCAGGTACGGGCTGATGCTCCTGGAGTTATCCTTGCCCAACAAATCCTTGCTGGCCCCGGATTCCGACGGTTTTTCCCCGGCATTCGCACCCTGCTCTGCCACAAAGCGGCTGCCTTTGACCGTCAGGTCCAGGGCCGACCAGATACGCCGGAAATCCGTGGGGGTAACCAGCATGCAGACAATGCGGTGCTTTGGGGTCAACCGTTCGAGCTGGTCGGTACGGGCGTCCGGATCATCAGTGACAACAGTCAGCGTGCTGTCCTCTTCCGACACCGGAATCAGCCGCGACAAATCCAGGAAGGTGCGGGAGAAGCGCCGGAACAATTCCACGTTCAGGCTGTTGAGCACCTCGTCACCGTCGGTGAATTTCATGCCCCGCTGCTGGGCCACAGACCGGTACAGGTCGATCTCTTCCAGGTTCAGTTTGCGGCGCACCACATCCAGGACCCGGTCGTTGCCGGCAGCGGCTTCGATTCGGGCCTGGGACAGCACTGCATCGCTCACCAGCCCCAGGTCGATCAGGATCTGCTCTGAGTTCCGGTTGAAGTCGACCCAGCCAAGGGTGCGAACCCGCTCCAGCTGGCCACCCGTGTTTCGGAACATCGCCAGGCTGGGCACCGGGCCGGCGCGCCCCTCCAGGCAAAGGATATGGCCATCCCGCTTCACGCAGGGCAACAGAAGTGCCGGATCTTTGATAAACGTTGTGCACAGCACCAGGTCGCAGAGTTCATCGACCTCGATACCGGCATCGGCAGACACCTGCATGACGTCCACATTATGCAGGCTGCACTGGAAGAACCGTTCCCGGGCTTTTTCCGCCAGCACCGGGTTCTTGTCGACGTAGATCACCCGGCGGGCCAGCCGCGCCAGCACGGCCGTCAGATAGCCGGAACCCCCACCCACGTGCATAACCACCTGGTGGCTGTCGATTTCCGGCATCAGCCCCAGCAGATGGCGGACGGTTTCTTCCCGGGGAATGGAATGGCCGGTAATGGATGGCGCGAGATCCGCACCGGAAACAAAATCCTGGCGGGATACCGCCAGCAGGGCCTCACGGGCACGGGAATACAGTTGTTTCATTCAACGGCTCCAACCAGACGCTCCACAAAAAATTCAAGATGCCCCCCGGGAGCAGAGGGTAAAGGCCAGTTTTCGACTTTTTCTGCCAGTGCCCGCATAGCGAGGGACGCCCTTGCCCTGGGGTAGGCTTCCATAAACGCCTTTTGCCGTTGCACGGCCTTGCGCACGGCGTCGTCACTGGGAATGGCTCCACTGTAGTGTAGCCCCGCATCCAGGAAACGACCGGTGACTCTGGTCAGTTTTTCAAACAGTTGGGCGCCTTCCCTGTCGTTGCGCACCTGGTTGGCCAGCACCCGGAAACGGCTGGTGCCGTAATCGCGGTGCATCATGCGGATCAGGGCGTAGGCATCGGCAATGGAAGTGGGCTCGTCACACAAGACCAGCAGAATCTCCTGGGCAGCCCGCAAAAACGCCAATACCGAGTCGGATACGCCGGCTGAGGTATCGATGATCAATACGTCGGTCTGATCGCCCAGATCACTGAAGGCGTGGATGAGCCCGGCGTGCTGGGCCGCAGTCAGGCGGGTCATGGCCAGGCTGCCGGACGCGGACGGTGCCACCCGGA
This sequence comes from Marinobacter sp. UBA3607, assembly GCF_002375525.1. NCBI lineage: Bacteria > Pseudomonadati > Pseudomonadota > Gammaproteobacteria > Pseudomonadales > Marinobacteraceae > Marinobacter > Marinobacter sp. UBA3607. The sequence continues at coordinate 65,727 of NZ_DFLY01000024.1, forward strand.
TACCACCGGGGCCGTCTACCAGAATGTCTTCCAGGGAGCACTGGCCATCCAGCACGTGCTGAAGGTTATGGTGGACCGTAAGCCCCAGCAGCACATCCAGGTTACCCAAACCCAGGCCGGCGTCGAGCACCACCACGCGGCGGCCCCGTTCGGCCAGTGCGATACCAAGGTTAACGGCTATGTTGCTTTTCCCTACTCCACCCTTGCCGCTGGACACGGCAATTACCTGAACCGGACGGGGTTTATTCATGATTGTTATGGTTCTCTGAAAAACTTGCTGCGCGGCCTCTTGATGGCCCTCTGAGTGCCTGACTCGGAGCTAAAGATACGGTATCCTTGCGCCATTTATTTCAAGCAAATCCACGCCAGACTATCCGAACACACAGGTGGCCACAAATGCCAATCCACGAAGTAAAGCATCCCCTGATCCAGCACAAACTTGGCCTGATGCGCCGGGCAGATATCAGCACCAAGAATTTTCGTGAACTGGCCCAGGAAGTTGGCGCCCTGCTGACCTACGAGGCAACCAAGGATTTCAGCCTGCAGGAGCAGACCATTGATGGCTGGGCAGGCCCGGTCACCGTTGAGCAGATTCACGGCAAGAAGATTACCATCGTGCCGATTCTGCGGGCAGGCCTGGGCATGCTGGACGGCGTGCTGAGCCTGATTCCGGTGGCAAGGGTAAGCGTGGTTGGCCAGATCCGTAACGAAACCACCCTGGAAGCGGAAACCTACCTGGAAAAACTGGTGGGCGAGCTGGACCAGCGCATGGCCCTGATCATCGATCCGATGCTGGCTACCGGTGGCTCGATGATTTCCACCATCGACCTGCTCAAGAAGGCCGGCAGCACTGAAATCCGTGCCCTGGTGCTGGTAGCCGCCCCGGAAGGCGTGGAAAAAGTACTGGAGAAACACCCGGACGTTTCCATCTACACCGCTTCAGTTGACGAACGCCTGAACGAGAAAGGCTACATCCTGCCGGGCCTGGGCGATGCCGGCGACAAGATCTTCGGCACCAAGCAGAAGGACGTCTGAGTATGCAGGACCATAGCAACGACCCGGTCTGGAAGCAGGCGCTGGCCGGCTCCCAGATGCTGCTGGTGGCCTTCGGCGCCCTGGTGCTGATGCCGCTGATTACCGGGCTGGACCCGAACGTGGCCCTGTTCACGGCGGGTATCGGCACCCTGATCTTCCACGTGGTGACCGGAGGCCAGATTCCGATCTTCCTGGCATCGTCCTTTGCGTTTATCGCCCCGATCATTGCCGCCAAGGGCCGGTTCGGGCTGGAAGAAACCCTCGGCGGCCTGATGGCGGCAGGTATCCTGTACATCATCCTGTCCGGCGCGGTTCGCCTGCGCGGCACCGGGTTTGTCACCCGCCTGCTGCCGCCGGTGGTGATCGCCCCGGTGATCATGACCATCGGCCTGGGCCTGGCCCCGCTGGCCGTGCATATGGCCTCTGGCCGCACCGGTGACGGTGCCGCAGAGCTGGTGCCCTACAACACGGCCATCTGGATTGCGATGATTTCCCTGACCGTGACCATTGTGATGTCAGTCTGGGCCAAGGGCATCTTCCGGCTGGTGCCGATCATGTTCGGCGTAATTGTGGGCTATGTGCTGTCCTGGTTTGCCGGCATTGTCGACACCACCGCCATCGAGCAGGCGGCCTGGTTCTCGGTGCCGAATTTCGTCGCACCCGCGTTCAGCTGGGGCGCCATCCTGTTCATGATTCCGGTGGCCATTGCCCCGGCCATTGAGCACATTGGCGATGTACTGGCGATCGGCAACGTCACCCGCAAGAACTACCTGGAAAAGCCCGGCCTGCACCGCACCCTGCTGGGCGACGGCCTGGCCACCAGTGCTGCATCTATGCTGGGCGGGCCGCCTAACACCACCTACTCGGAAGTCACCGGCGCAGTCATGCTGACCCGCAACTTCAATCCGAAAGTGATGTGGTGGGCGGCCGTTGTCGCCATTGTCCTGGCCTTTGTGGGCAAGTTCGGCGCCGCGCTGCAGACGATTCCTGTGCCGGTCATGGGCGGCATTCTGTGCCTGCTGTTCGGGTCGATCGCCGTGGTGGGCCTGAACACCCTGATCCGCCACCAGGTGGACCTGTCTCAGTCCCGTAACCTGGTGATTGTGGGTGTTACCCTGGTATTCGGCATTGGCAACATGGTGCTTGGGCAGCTGGAAGGGATCGCCCTGTGTGCCGTGGTGGCGATTATCCTGAACCTGGTCCTGCCGGGCGAGAAAGAAGCCTGGGGCCGCAAGATCTACGAAAGCAAAAACGATTAACCGAAGTTCTCGAGGCGCTGCTGCACCTCCCGAAACTCCGTGTAAATCTGCTCCAGTACGGCCGGAGCCTGTTCCAGTGCTCCGGCCTTACCCAGCTTCTCCGCTTCAAAGCACGCCTGCCCCAGCCGGGGCGCACCAATATTGATGCTGCTGCCCTTGAAGCTGTGGGCGGTCTTGGCAAAAATGTCCGGGTTATTCTCTGACAGCGCCTGCTCCAGGCTTTCGATGCGGCTTCTGGAGTCGGCCAGATAGGCCTGGATCAGGACATCAAACTCTTCTTCCATGACATCCTTCAGTTCGGCCAGCGCCTCTTCATCAAGATGCGGTTTGTCGTTCATCGGTCAACTCCCTGTCGTGCGCATATCCCGATACTTTCTCAGAAAGGCCGCCGAAATCAAAGCCCCGCAGGTAAACACGGAGCGCTTTGGCGTCAGGAGGACGGGGTTTCTTCCCGCAGGCCGTACTTGCGCACCTTCTCTACCAATGTGGTACGGCGGATACGCAGTTTCTCTGCAGCCCGTGCCACCACGCCCCCGGTTTCATTGAGGGCCTGCTCGATCAGTTGCTTCTCGAGATTGGCCAGGTAGTCCTTGAGGTCAATGCCGTTAACCGGCAGCAGTACCGGCCCGTCCAGCCCCACCAGGCCGGGAATGGCAGACGGCAAGCCCTGATCTTCCGGCGCCCGGTGTTCGTCGTGGTCATCCAGGTAGCGGAACTTCCGGGGCAGCTCCTGAACACCAATCACGCCGTAGGGGTACATAATGGCCAGCCGCTCCACCAGGTTGGCCAGCTCCCGCACGTTGCCCGGCCAGTCATGGCGGCACAGGCTCATGATGGCAGCCGAGTTCAGCCGCAGGGAGCCGCGTTTTTCCTTTTCCATACGGGAAATCAGTTCGTTGATCAGCAGGGGAATATCTTCGACCCGATCCCGCAGGGCGGGCATATCGATGGGAAAAACATTCAACCGGTAGTACAGGTCTTCACGGAAGCGGGCGGCTTCGATCAGCTGCTCGAGATTCTTGTCTGCCGCCGCAATAATCCGCACGTTGGTGGGCCGGGAGCGATTACTGCCGATGCGTTCGAAGTTGCCATCCTGCACCAGCCTAAGCACCTTCACCTGGGTGTTCAGGGGCAGCTCGCTGACATCATCCAGGAACAAGGTTCCGCCGTTGGCCAGTTCACAGCGCCCGGCCCGCTCGGTGATGGCACCGGGAAAGGCTCCCCGTTCATAGCCAAACAGCTCGCCTTCAAGCAGCTCCGCCGGTATGGCACTGCAGTTTACCGGCACGAAGGGCTGGTCGCGACGATCGGAATGGTAGTGCAGGTTCCGGGCGACCACCTCCTTGCCCGTTCCGGATTCTCCGGTAATCAGCACGCTGACGTCCCGGTCGGCGACCTGCTCCATCAGATCCCGCACCTGTTGTATGCGACGGCTGGTGCCCACCAGGCTGCGAAACAGTTGGACACCCCGCTGGTGCCCGCGGCCGTTGCCCTGATCAAACTGGGAACGGTACACCTGGGCCCGGTGCAGGGAATCGACAAACTTGGCGTAATTCAGGGGCCATTCAAGGCGGGCGATAATGCGGCTGGCGAGATCTCTGGGCAGGTCGGCAGCCTCAGGCCCGCCGGCCAGCAACACCGGCAAATCCGGGGCGATGCGGGCAAGCTCCTGAAGGCTATCCTGTACGGCCTGGCCATCACCTGCCACCACGGCCACGGAGAACCCCTCCGGCTGATCCTCCGCATCCCGCAATTGCTCCGCCACGGACAGGTCGTCAGCAGCCACCGGGCCTTCACCCAGAAACTCCAGGATAGTAACAAGGTCCCGGCGCAGGTCGGGATCTTCACTCACTACCAGTACTTTATTGTTGTTGGGCATTAACCGGTATCTCTGTCAGGTATCAGCGTCGTGCTGCCCGCCGTGCCGCCGAGGCGGTAAATTCATTACCCCGGAAGCCCGGATCGAAATCGTAGGCCGGGTAACCGTTATCCAGGCCATCAATGTAATAACGCTGCGCCTTGAGGTCGTAGGTCATTTCCATGGTGGTCCAGAACACCGGCACACTGTAGTAACTGATGTTGTGGGCTTCAGACACGCGCCACAGCTCACCCTCTTCGTTGTACTCTTCGGAGGCCATGATCTGCCAGCTGTCTTCATCAATGTAGAACACCCGGCGATCGTAGATATGGCCAATACCAATGCGCCGCTTGGCTTCCACTACCCAGACCCGGTGCAACTCGTAGCGGGTCAGCTCCTGGTTGATGTGGTTCGGGCGAATCACATCCGAGGGGCGAATGTTGTCGTCATGCAGCTTGTACGCATTGTACGGCACCAGCAGTTCCCGCTTGCCTTTCAGCTCCCAGTCGTACTGGTTAGGGGCACCGTTGTACATGTCTTTCTGGTCAACGGAACGCAGCGACGAGGAGTTGGGCAGATCTGTCTCGTAGGCCAGGTTCGGTGACCGGCGCAAACGCCGTGAACCGGAATCATACCGCCATGCCAGCCTCGGTGAACGGACCTGGTCCAAAGTTTCGTGCACCAGTGTGATGGTGCCGGCCAGGGTGCTGGGCGCGATGGTCTCGGTTTTCAGGTAGAAGATCTTGTTGTCGATATCTGCCAGCTCGGCGCCAATCTGGCTGTAGGCAAAGTAGTAATCGTACTGGTTAACCACTTCGTTGTAGGCGCCATCCCGCTGGGGCGTGGCGGAGGCACTGCGGAACGAAACCTCTTCACCCCGATAACGGAGGATGTGATTCCAGATCGCCTCAAGCCCATTCTGGGGAATGGGGAACGGACTGGTCATGATGGTATTTCGCACGCCGTTGCCGTTATCCAGCAGCTCTGCGCTCAAGGCATTCTCGAAAGACTTTTCGTAGACATGCTCGGGGAAGGCTGCCGTCCGGCGCGTCTGGTAAACCGGCATAAAGAATTCCGGCCCGTACTGTTCCAGCATCCGGATATGGCCATCCGACAGCACATCACGGTACTGGTCCATGTTATCGCGAGTAACGGTATAAAGCGGCTTGTCTTCCGGGAACGGATCAATCTCCTTGGTTCCCACTCGCCAGTTTGCCGGTGGTGTTGCCAGGCCGCCGTTCCAGGCCGGAATAGTGCCTTCGGCATTACCGGCGCGTTCGGCACCGACCGGGGTGAGCTCATTGTTCAACCGCTCTGCTTCGGCAGGTGAAACCTTTGCCACAACGGATCCGGACAACCCCATTACTGCTGCGGTAACCGCCGCAACCAACTGGTTTCGCATCCCTCAACCTCCATTCTGAATGGTCGGGCGATCGACCTTCGCCCGAATTGCGGCCCTTTTTGCCAGTTTCAAACGACCGTTTCAAGTGAAGGTTTGTAGTTTCTTGTGAACAGGCACCTGTATCAACAGCAACCATCAAAGGGGAGGAAATGGGTGGACAAAAATGATACTATTAGCCGCTTGGCCTGATGGATATACAAGGGTGTGGTCTTCAGGCGGGCAACTGATCATCCGGCACTGCATGTGGGCAGGTATTGCATGGCTTCAACGTGGTATTCACTGGTTTCACAAAAACTGTACCTGGCCCAGGTACTGATCCGGGAATTTGACCAGCCAACAACCAACAATGCTGCTAGCACCGGACTGCCGGCAGCCGTGATCGGAGAAGCCCGGTCTCAGGCAGTGGCAGAAGTCCTGCTGCGAGCCCGCGACGTACTACTGACCATGATCGCAAGGCTGCACCAGAAAAAGACGGAAACGCCGCACAGCCTGGCCGAGTTAAAGGCGCTGTTCGACTACGACGTGGCGGAAGTCGAGACTCTCGACAGCCTCGCGCAGCAGCGGGACAGCTGGTGGAACCACCTGGTTCAGCTGGACAAGGCCCTGGGCCAACCACCAGCGCAGAAAAAGACGGTCTCTGCCGACAACATTATTGCGGTAGCCGCAGAAGAAGGCCCGGACCGCTCCCTGCAGGCACTGGAACAGACCAGGGCAGCCATGGCCATTTTTGCAAGGGAACTCGAAGAGCGGCACGGCGAGTGGTAGCAGCCCTGACCACGGCTGCACCGAAACAACCCGAATGACGACAAAGGTTTAACGAATGTCACCATCGTTTTTTGAAATTGTACAACTCTCTGACGGCGACTACGCGTTGCGCCGGATAGACGATGATGCCGCCCCACTGGTGCGCATTTCTTTTTCCGAAGAAGCCCGGGAAATGATGGAGAACCGGGATATGAACGTGGCAAAGGCCATGATTGCTGCAGGCATTGAAGCCGCCGGCAATATCGACTACGACATGGGCCATGACATGGACTGGGATGACGAAGACGGCGACGCGATCGACCCCCAGCCCAGCTATACCCTGCACTGACCGATACTGCGCCAGCCCTCAGCGCTGGCGCAAAATCACCCCGTGACTGTTGCCTTTCGCAGAAGCCTTTTGCAGTGAATCAAAGGCGGCGCGCCCCAGCTTGTTGGTCCAGAGCACTACCGCATGACAGGTACCTGCGCCCAGGGCGCGCTCTGCCAGCTGCTGGGCCGGGTATTCCGCGGTTGAACGCAGCACCAGGATCTCGTTCGCCACAATGCCGTGCATCTTCTGCCACTTGGCCACCAGCGCCTGGGGCGGATCAATCCACGCCAGCCAGCGCTTTTCCTGGTTCAGCTGGGTGAGCATGGGCAATAACAGCTGAAAGTTCTCTACCTGTCCTTCCGGCAGGATAATCTCCGTCACATTGCCGCCCAGGCCCGAATGACCCGCTGCCGAACCACCTGCAGGCCGGCGCATGCTTGCCGGGCGCTGGCCCGCAGAGATCGCTTGCGCCGGTGCCACTGCGGCCGGATGAAACGCCATGTTCTGATTGAAGCTCAACTGTTCCATAACTCACCTGCCTGTTCAGTGAAGATCGGAGCGCCGGATTACACCCACACCAAGACCTTCGATAAACAATTCCTGCTCACTCAGATCCACTTCGATAGGAGCAAACTCTTCGTTCTCCGCAATCAGCCAGACCCTTGAGCCTTCACGGCGGTAGCGTTTGACGGTAACTTCCTCGCCCACCCTGGCCACGACTACCTGGCCATTGTGAACATCCTGGGTGCGATGCACCGCCAGCAGGTCGCCATCCAGGATGCCGATATCCTTCATACTCATACCCCGAACCCGCAGCAGGTAATCTGCCGAGGGCGAGAAGAAGTCCGGCTTCAGGGTGCAATGATCTTCCACATGCTCCTGCGCCAGGATCGGGCTACCCGCTGCTACCTGACCAATGACCGGCAACCCCAGATCCGGCTCAGCCTCCGGCAGGCGAATACCGCGGCTGGCGCCCGGCACCATCTCGATCGCACCTTTGCGAGCCAGCGCCCTGAGATGCTCTTCCGCCGCATTGGCCGAGCGGAAACCCAGCTCGGCAGCGATTTCTGCGCGAGTGGGCGGATAACCGGTTTCATCCAGATATCGCCGGATAATATCCAGCACCTGGGACTGTCGGGCGGTCAGCTTCATGCTTTTTCTCCGGGGTTGTTCGTCCTGGTTTTTTATACAGTGATTTGACTATATACAGTGTTTTATCCAGTGTAAAGTCCCTGTGCAGTTTCTTTCCTTTGGGTAACGGGACACGGCGCAAGCCTGTGTTAAGGTGACCTGAAACGAAGCAAGGGGATGCAAACACTCCATGAACGCAGCCAATCGTTGCAAGATGCCGGAAAGACTGAAAAACCACGAAGGTGGAGAACGCCGCGTAGGGGTCGAAATCGAGCTTTCGGGGCTCGGTTACGAACAACTGGTGCAGCATGCCGCCCGCTTGCTCGGGGGGTCGCCGGAGCTGACCTCACGCTACGTGACCGCACTGGACACCGAACATGGCCGCTTTACCATCGAACTGGACTCCGATCCCATCAAGGAGCTGGACCTGGACGACGAGCGCCTGCCGCAATCCATCCGGGAGCTGGGCAGCCATGCCATGGATGTGATCGACTTTGCTGCCGAGAAGGTCATTCCGCTGGAGATTGTCGGCCCGCCGCTGGCGTTCTCGAAACTGGAACTGATCGAAACCCTGATGGATGAGCTACGGGAACTGGGCGCCGAAGGTAGCCGTGAAGCCATCTACTTTGCCTTTGGCCTGCAGCTGAACCCGGAATTGCCGGACCTGGAACCCGCCACCCTGGTAGCCTACCTGCAAGCCTTTGCTGCCCTTTACGACTGGCTTAAAGCCCGGCACCAGCTGGATATCAGCCGTAAGTTCACCACCTATATCGAACCCTGGAGCAGCCGGTATACCGAGAAGCTGATGGCGGATGACTATCGCCCGGATTTGGAAACCCTGATGCGGGATTACCTGCACTACAACCCCACCCGCAACAAGGCCCTGGACCTGCTGCCGCTGTTCGCCCATCTCGACAAGGAACTGCTGGCAGGCTACGTGAAGGACCCCAGGATCAAGAGCCGCCCTACCCTGCATTACCGTCTGCCGGACTGCGACATCGACAACCCGCGCTGGCATTTCTCCACGGTGTGGAATGACTGGGTGGTTCTGGAGCAGCTGGCCGCACATCCGGAAGACCTGGCCGATTTACGCAGCCGGTTCCGGGAAGCCCAGAAGTTCAGCTTCCACAACCTCACCCATTCCTGGCGTGAGACCACGGACAACTGGCTGAAACAACACGGTTATGTCTGATTATCAGGGCAACGACATGCCGATGGCAGAAGAGCTGCCGGAGAAACCGGGGCTGACTATCGGCATCAGTGGCCCGGTGCGAAGAAGCCTGGCGCACCGGCTGATCAACCTGGCCCTGCGCCTGCACGGTGCCAACACCCATTACATTCGCCCCGGCAGTCATACCGATGTGTCCCTGCTGGACGGGCTGGTGCTGTCCGGTGGCACCCACGTACACCCGGAGCTTTACGGGCAACAGCCCCAGGTAACGGCCCGGTACGATCGCAAGCGGGATTCCACCGATCACCGGCTGCTGGTTCAGGCCGAAGCCATCAATATTCCGGTGCTGGGCATTTGCCGGGGCGCACAGTTTATCAATGTGTTCCACGGCGGCACCCTGTGCCAGAACGTAACTCCGCTACGGGAACATACCCGCCACCGGCCTCTGTTGCTGCCCCTGCAAACCGTACAACTGGTGAAAGACAGCCGGCTAGGCCGGTTGATGCCTGCCACGGTGATTGGCGCCAACCGAATTCACAGCCAGGCCATCAAACGGCTGGGCCGGAACCTGCGGGTAACGGCGCTGGATAACGACCGGTTCGTACAGGCCATTGAAAACACCGGAGCCCAGTGGCTGATGGGCGTGCAATGGCATCCGGAATACCTGCTTTACCACACCGGGCACCGGCACATTTTCAGCCACTTTGTGCACGCCGCCCGGGGCAGAAAACTGGAAAGACTGGAAAGCCGATATTCGGCCTTTGATCAATAAGGAGTTTGATGATGGTATCGCTGAAACACCCCCTGGCACTGACCGCCGCCCTGTTAGCGACTGCAGCTGTGCCCCTGGCCGCCAATGCCGGCGAAGTCAGCCTGACCGGCGAAGGCGTGGTGCGTTACAACCCGGACAGCGCCCGCCTGCAATTCTCGGTTTCTGCCGAGCACAGGCAACCGCAAAAGGCTTCCGCCCAGGTAGCTGACACCATGGACAAGTGGCGTAGCGCCATCAAAAACTGGCGAGACCAGTTGCAGGACTACTCCGACGCGGATGTAAACCTGTATACACGCACCCTGCCGGTTCAGGAGAAAGGCAAGGAGCCGGAACGGGTCTCCGTCGCCAGCCAGACCGTGAGCTTCTCGATCAATGACCTGGAACTGCTGAACCCGCTGCTGGAGCAGGCCAATAAACTGGGCCTCCAGTACAACCTTGGCAGCCACCAGTTTTTCCATTCCGACGAGCAGGGGCTTGAGCAGCAGGCGCTGGCCCGGGCCATCGAGGACGCCCGAAACCGCTGCCAGTTCGTGGCGGAGCAGCTGGACAAAACCTGCGGCGAGGTGGTGTCTATCAACATCAACGGTGGGCACCGGCCCGTGCCGATGATGATGGCAGAAGCCAAGTCCGCCCGGGATACCGTCTCGAGCGTGGGCCCCCGTGAGATTCAGTCCAGCGTGAGCGCCACCTTCGAACTGGACTGAACCGGGTCAGAAATTACGGGTATAGAAGATATCGAGGGAGGCCGCCAGCCCGCTGGCCGCCTCCAGATAGAAATACTTGCCCAGGTCATAGCGCAGCGCCACGGTCGTGATTGGCTCGAAAATACCCACCCCGTAGCGCAGGCTGAGCTCGTCGGTAATGTAACCACTGGCCACTACGGCAGACTGGTCGCCAGAGCCTTCCGCTTCCAGGGTCAGGTTACGAATACCCAACTCGTCTCCGATACTCTGGGTTATACCGCTGGCCTGGTTCAGCCCCAGCGAAATCGCCGCCCGGCTCATCTGGCCTTCATCGCCCTGGCTCTGGGGCGCCCGGCCGAGAATGATGTAAGACAGCGCATCACTCTGGGGCATGGACGGCTCCGAGAACACTTCCGTGGTCGGCGCGTTCACCGGCCCGCTCAGGCGAATACCCGCCACAACGGTATCGACGGTGCGCACGGCTTCCACATCCAGGTATGGCTCGGCCAGAGACCCCACAAAGATTATCCGCGCCCTGCGCAGGTCCAGGTCTTGCCCGAAGGCTTCGTAGCGACCGTCCACCAACTGCAGGGTGCCGCGGGTATCCATGTTGTTGCCAATGCGAAGGGTGCCCTCCAGGTTGCCGGTTACATCAAAGGCATTGAAGGATACTTCGTCTTCACCCACCACCACGGTGATATCCATCAGCATGGTGCGAATGGCGGGCTCTTCCTGTTCGACACCGACAATGACTTCGTCCTCGGATACCGAAACCGCCGATGGCGGCAGGCCCTTGATTTCGATATCACCCCGGGGCACATCCACCCGGCCTGACACCGCCAGCTCACCGGCGCGGAAAGCAATGGTCAGATCCGGGCCCACTTCTACCCGGGCATAGGGCTCGACCGAAACCGGCAGCCGCTCGCCGCTGATATTCAGCTGGACTTCAGGTTCATCCTGCCAGTCCAGGTAACCGCCCAGCTCGCCACTGCTGCGATCGTTACTCTTCCAACGGCCGCTGATGTCGGCCCGGCTGCCCAGAAATTCCAGAACCAGCACGATGTCTTCCATGGGCAGCGGCAGGCCCGGGTCGAACACCCGGCCGTCGGTGAGCGCCAGTTTTCCTTGCACCTGGGGCCGGAACAGCGGCCCAGACAAACTCCCCTGACCATTGACCTCGCCGGCCACCTCTTCAATGCCGGCAAAGGCCGACAGGAAAGCCAGGTTCAGATCTTTCAGGTTGAAGCGGCCATCGATGGGCCGGCTTTCGGTATTCGGGTCCACCGCCAGTTCCAGGTCAAAGCTGCCCAGTTCGGGGCCCCGGAGCGCCATGGCCAGTTCTGCGGATTCAGGCTTTAGCCGGGCTTCCAGGGTCAGGGATTCATGCTGCAGGGTTTCCCAGTCATCCAGGATCAGGAACTCGAAGGCCCCGCCGCCAGCATCAAGACTGATCAGGCCATCGGGGCCCTGTTCGGTGAGTGCCAGGTTAATGTCTGCATTCAGGGACGCCTGCCAGCGGAAAGTTTCCGGGAACAACGGCGCCAGCGCCTGCATGGGGAACTGGCGAACCTGATAGGCGATCCGGGTATCCGGCAGCAGCTGCTGGTCTTCAGCACACACCGAGCTGGCCTGCCAGCGCCAGCAGTGGGCGCCAAACAACACTTCGCCGTCAGCCGTGTAATCCAGGCTTGCCGGCGCTTCCAGCCGCCAGGTTTGCTCCGAGCCGGGCACATCGATTTCGCCCCGGGCCAAGGCGCCCTGCCAGCTGTTCCAGGCTTCACCCAGGGCGCCGGCGAACGTCAGCGCCACCGAGGCTTCCGGGTGCTGCACAGTCAACGCCAGCTGGTGATCCGCCCGGGTACCATCAAGGTCTGCAGTCACCGCAGCCAGTTCCTGCCCAGCGACACGCAACGCTTCTGCGTTGAGGCTGGCATCCAGCACACCGCCACTGGCAAGGCTGGCATCCAGCTCCATGTTTTCAATGCGCAGCAGGTCCTGCCATTCGAATTCACTGGCATCAAGCGTCACCTTGCCCGCGGGATCCTGCGCCGAACCCGCCAGGTCCACCCTGGCCGAGAAGCGACCGGCCAGGCCGGGCAGCAGACGGTCCGGCTGCGGCAGGTTCACAGTCAGGCCCGCGCCCAGGCTCTCACCGTAGCGCCCCTCGCCTTCTATCCGGTTCTCCGCTATCGCCACCAGCAGATCCTGCACGCGCCAGTCGGTACCATCGCTGCTGAGCTTACCCCGGGCGGTGGCCGGCTCCTGCTGCCAGCGACCTTTCAGGTCCCAGTTGGCGGTCATTACCGGCAGGCTGTCCGGCACCAGCCGGCCCTCGGAATTGACTTCACCGTTGAGACTGGCTTCCAGCACCGGCACCCAGTAGCCAGGGTTGAACTGATCCAGCAGCAGCCGGGCCTGCCAGGCCAGCTGATCCGCGAAGGCCAGTTCGGCATCGCCGGTCAGGGAACCTGCACCGGTGGTCATATCCAGCTGTGTGATGCGAACCGCTTCCAGGTCCCCGTTCAGGGCTGCGGTAAGCTCCGCATCGCCTTGCGGACCTCTCACCGCCGCCTGTAAATCGGCGTTGTAGTTGCCATCGTTGTACTCAACATTCCCTTCCAGCCGGTTCACGGCAACCGGTGGCGGCTCCAGCCCGGGAATCAGTCCGAACCAGGGGAAACGGTCAAGGACCAGGTCGGCCTCTACCTGCAGGCCACCAGACCAGCTCGCGCTGCCCTGAACTTCCAGGGTGCCCGGAGCGTCGGGCTGTTCGCCAGAGGGCGCACTGGCCGCCGGCCCGGTCATGGTCAGGACCAGGTTCTCGACACCACCGGTTGTGACCAGGCCCCTGATGACGGTTTCGATGGTGCCGGTTGTACCGGGAAGGTTGGCACGGGTACGGGTACGGAAGCCCTTGGCAAGGGACCCGTCCAGCGACACCACCCAGTTTTCCAGGGTCAGGGTTTCCGGCAGGGTGTCGTAGGCCAGGAAGCTCTCTGACTCAATGGTGAGCGCCGCCGGCAACTGCGCTGCCAGCGGCTGCACGGTGCCGTTCAATTGTGCATTCAGGTAACCGCTGCTGGTTCCGGATACCCGAAGATCCCGCACGCTGCCGGCCAGGTTGGCTGCAATCGTCCAGCTGTCTCCGCTCGGGGGTGGCAACTGTGCCGTAACATCGAGATCCACCGGCCAGTCCCGGCGCATTTCAGCACGGCCACTGGCAGTCACCCGGATCTCGCCCAGCTGGTACAGGGCGTGGTTTACGGTAAGGCTGGCGCCGGATGCTTCACTGCGCAGCTCCACCTTGTCCCAGATGGGGCTGCCGTTTAGCTCAAACGGCCCTAGTTGTACATCCCCCACCACCAACGCCACCGGCAGGTTGATAGCGGGCAGGCTGATATCACCCCGTTCTGTTTCTTCGGCGGTATCGGAAGGCTGAACCGTGACATCGATCTGTTCGGCTTTCAGGGTATCCAGGCACAGGGTCTTTTCGAACAGGCAGCTGGGAGACCAGTCCACTTCCGGCGCCAGCAACAGTACTTCCACGCCATAGCCGCGCCATTCCAGCCGTTCCGCCTGCCACTGGCCCAGCAGGGAACCCTGGTCCGCCTCGGTTTGCAGCCCGGGAATCTGGTCAATGGTCCAGGCGGTGCCGGCATCGGTCAGAAGCGCCAGCAAAACAATAGCCACCAGCACCAGGGGCAACAGCAACACCAGCAACACAATCACCAGTGGCCAGAACCACCAGCGTTTGTGTCGGGGCGGCCTGGCTGGCACTGCGCCATGCTCCGGCTGCGGAGGTGTCTGATTCGTTTCGGTCACAGTTCCGGCCCCATGGAGAAGTGAATCCGCCAGCCGCCGCCGAACTGGTCATCCATACCCTTGGCCACATCCAGGCGCAAAGGGCCCACCGGGCTCACCCAGCGAATGCCCATACCCACGCCGGTGGCCAGGGGATCAAAGACATCATCCACGGCATTACCCTCATCAATAAAGGCCGCCACACGCCAGTTGCGGACAAACTCATACTGGTATTCGGCGCTTCCCACCACCATATAACGACCACCGATGACGACATCATCCGAGTCTTTGGGTGCCAGGGTTTCATAGCCGTAGCCGCGAACGCTCTGGTCGCCACCGGCGAAGAAGCGCAACGAAGGCGGGACATCCCGGAAGCTGTTGGTGGCCACGCCACCGAAATTGAAGCGGGCTAGAAACCGGTGCTTGCCGGCCAGGGTATAGAGCCCCTTGGCCAGGAAGTTCACATGCAGGATATCGGCATCCGAAATCACCGCCCGATGGGCCCCGGTCACGTCGAACTGAAGGCGATAACCCCGGGACGGGTCGAGCGGCGAGTTGGCGTGCAGCTTGGAATAACTGACACCCGGCAATAACAGGCTGGAGTTACCCTGCTCTTCCTCACCAATATTGAAGCGCTCCCCTTCCCAGCGCATGGACAATATCTGCATCCAGCCGTTGTCCAGCTGGTGGCTCCACTGCTGGCCAAAGGTGAGCCGTTCAGACTCCACATCTTCAATATGCTCGCGCTGATAACCGGAGGTCAGGCGGATGGCATCCGTCATGGGCGGGTCCAGCGGCAGCTCGTACCAGCCGCTCACGCTCTGGCGTAACTCGGACAGTTCGGTGTCGGCGCCCCGGCGGTGCCCCATGGGATTAATGTAGTGTTCCCGCCAGTTACCCCGGAACCGGGGGCCGACGTCTGTCGAAAAGCCAACGCCGGCGGCCACGGAGCGCGGCGGCCGGGGCGTCAGGGCGATATCGACAGGGATTACCCGGTCCTCTGCCTTTGACGGCGCGGCGTCTACATCCACGCCGGAGAAATAGCCACTGTTGGACAAATCGTTACTGAGTTTTGCCACTTCATCGGCATGGAACGGAATACCGGGCTCGAAAGTAACAAACTGCTCCAGCAGGTTCTGTTCGAACTCGTGGCCTTCCAGAAAGGTGACCTTGCCCAGCCGGTAGCGTTCGCCGGATTGGTACTCCAGGGTGATGTCAGCGGCGTTTTTGGCGGGATCCACTTCCAGCCGGCGGGTCAGGAATTCGCCCTCGAAATAGCCCAGCCTGTTGGCGGTGTTCTGGATAGACTGGCGCAGGGCATCGTACCGGCCATGGTGCAGCACATCACCTTGCGCAGGCGTTTTCGGGAGGTTCTGCCTGAAGTCTTCCCGTGCACCATCCGGCCCTTCGATCATCACATTGCGGGAGCGGATAAGCACCGGCTCGCCGGGAATGAGGGTAAGCACCAGCTCCGCCGGTTCATCGCCGGCTTCTTCTACTTTCCAGCGTACCTCGGGACTGTAATAGCCCAGCGCCCGGGCCGCCTCTTTCACCTGGGCAATGGCGGTGTTGGCGTAACGGCGCAAGCCATCGGCAGTGCGGCCTTCCACTTCGCCAACAAAGATCTGGGCGTTGTCCTGGAGGTTATCCACATCGCCCTCAACCTCCACCCGAACCTGGCTGGCGAATACGGCAGGGGCAAGTACCAGCATCACCAGGCCCGGGCTGATGGTGGCAAGGCGTTGTAAGGTTCTGGCTAACAGCATGCTGGTTTTAATGGCGTCCGATCCGGTGTCCGGGCTGATTCCCTGAAACAGGTTGCTGAGTTTACCGACTGAATAGGCTAACCTTCCAGTCACTTAGCTTTGATATTGTAGGCCCCAAGGTAGCCCGGATGCTCAAGATAAACCGAGAAAACCTAAAATCCAGCCACCAGCTCACCTGGTTCATCATCGACTTTGTGATGCTGGGGCTGCTGATCCTCAATCTCGCGCTGATTATCTGGGACTCGATTTATAACTTTATAGCCGTACAAAACCTGCTGAAAGACTACGCCCCGGCCATTCAGGAGCTTTACCACCCCATCCACGAACGCTTCATTTTCTACGACCTGATCTTCGTGTCGATCTTCCTGGGCGAGTTTGTCCTGCGCTGGGGCTACTCCATCAAGGCCCGGGTGTATGACCGCTGGTATTTCTATCCGTTCATCCACTGGTACGACCTGGTGGGGTGTATTCCGGTAGGCAGCCTCCGCTTTCTGCGGGTGCTGCGGATTATTTCCATTATTTACCGGCTGCACCAGTACAAGATCATCGACTTCACCAGCACCCGCCTGTACCGGTTTGTCATCTTCTACTACGAAGCCTTTATGGAAGAGCTGTCTGACCGGATTGTACTGAAGGTGCTGAGCGGCGTGCAGGATGAGGTGAAACGTGGTTCGCCCCTGTTCGAGCGTATCCAACACGACATTCTTTTCCCGCGGCGGGAAATGTTGTCTGACTGGCTGTCCGAAAGGGTCGCCCAGGCCGCAAAGCAGGGCTATATCCCCAATCGGGGTGCCCTGCGGGTTTACCTGGAAAACCGGGTAGACCATGCCCTGAAACAGAACCTGGAACTGTCACGCCTGAAGTACCTGCCGGTCGTGGGTCCGACCATTCAGGACACCCTGGAAAATGCGGTGGGTGACATCGTGGCCAACGTGGTGCACCAGATCCTGGATGACCTCGCCTCCTCCACCAACCATGCCTTTATTGAAGACATCGTTAACGTGTTCCTGCCGGACCCGGCTCAGGGGCTGACGGAAGACCGCGAGAAAGAGGCGCTGATCACCCTGATTCTGGAAGTGATCGATGCCATCAAGGCCCAGGTTCACGTGAAGCACTGGCGGGAGAACCTGCCGTGACCCAACTTTTAGGAGACTGCCAATGAAAACAGCACACGACCTTGTGGAAGCCGCCCGCGCGGAAATTCGTGAAATTCCGCTGGACCAGGCCGACGACGCCATCAAGAAAGCGGACGTACTGCTGGATGTGCGCGAAGCAGACGAATACAACACCAGCCACATTCCCGGCGCCGTCAATGTGTCCCGTGGCATTCTGGAATTCAAGCTCACCAACGATCCGGCATTTGAAGACCGGGCCCTGAACCTGGTGATCTACTGCAAGAACAGCGGCCGTTCAGCCCTGGCAGCCAGGGCAATGAAGGAAATGGGGTACATTCATGTTCAGTCCATTGCAGGTGGCATTGAAGCCTGGGAAGCTGCCGGCAAGCCGCTGGTAAAACCGGAACTGCCAAGATTCGATTAAACCCGGGGGCAGATCAGTTATGTCGTAATAAGTTTCAGTTATTTTACGAAATTTTTCGTTTCAGCTTTTCAGCTTCTGGAGGTCAATGGGTGGCACCCCGAGGTCTTGCCATTTCTCGGGATGACAGGTGAACAGCAGGATCTGGTGCCTGCGTGCAGCATCGAACAAGATACGTTTCATGTCTTCCAGCCGGTTCTGATCACTGTGCACCAGGGTGTCGTCCAGGAGAATCAGGGTGGGCCTTTGGGCTTCCCTCAACAGGTCGGCATAGGCCAGGCGGCTGATCAGCCCCATCTGTTCCCGGGCACCAAAACTCAGCTCGGCAATCTGGCCCAGCTCATTCCCCCGGTTGAAGGTTCCCGGCCGCAGGTGTTCGTCCACCTCCAGCGTTGCATTCGGAAATAGCAGCGACAGGTAATGGTTAAGGTGTTTTTGCAGCGGGGCCTGCAGGCGCCGGGTCAGCGCCTGGCGTTTGTCCGTCAGCAATGTGAGCAGCAAATCCAGTGCCCGGGCGCGGCGATCCAGCTCCTGGTAGCGGCGCTGGCACTGTTCCAGCTCCGCCTGCTTCTCGCTCAATTGCTCTTCCAGGCCTTCGGCACCCCAGGCTTCAAGCCGAACACGAATGTCCCGAAGTTCCCGTTGCCGGTCTTCCTGGGTTTGCTGCAAAGTCTGGATCGTGCGCTGAAAACGGTCGATATCCTGCCGTAGGATATCCGGCCGGGCCTCGCGGATTTGCTGCTCCCGCTTCGCCATGCTCTCGCGCAGGCTGACCTGCTGCTGTTCGATCCGGGCAAGCTCAGCCGTTAATCGGGTCAACTGTTGTTGGCGCTCGGGGCTGTTGGCCTCGTCTTCCAGCCGCTGCCATTCGGCCCTCGCGTTATCCCGGGCCTGCTTGCCGGTGAGCAGTTGCGCCTGATGGCTGCGATCGCTGGCCTCGGCGTCATTCAAGCGCTTCTCGGCACTGGCCAGGGCGTTTTCGGCCGAGGCCAGATCCAATACCTGAACTTCCTGATCCGATACGGGAGTGGCTTCCAGTTTTTCACGAACAGCTTTCAATTCTGCCTGCAGTTCCGCCAGCTCGGTTTCCAGTGGCTCCAGACCGGCCGGGGCGACCGAACGCAACAACTCGACGGCATGCTTACGTTTTTGCTCCGCTGCCTCCCAGGCGGAAGCACGGCTGTCTGCCTGCTCAACGGACGCCACAGCCATGGCCTGCAATTGCTCGTCCAGGGACTGTTCGAGCGTTTCGAGCTTGCGTCTGGTACTGGCCAGCTCCTCGCCGCCCGGGGCGATGCCCAGGGTGCCTACGCCCGGAATAACCAGCTGCGAGGCTTCCAGCAATTGCTGTTCTCCCTGCCCCTCCAGTTGCCGGTCGTCGAGGGTAATACTAGCGCCGGGCTGCAGCTGCCAGCTCAGGCGGGTGGCAACGGTGCCGGAACGGATGGTTTCGTCATTCAGTTCCCTGGCGGTTGTTTTCAGGCGGGCCACCGCGGCGGTATCAATGCGGTTTGCCTTTGCCTCTTCCCGGGCCTCGTCAACCTGTTGCTGGTATTCCCGGGCCCTGGCCAGGTTCTGGCTGAGGGCCTGCTGTCGCTGTTCAGACTGGCGCAGATCCTGCTCCAGCCGCTGCCGGATTTCCTGCTGGCGAGCAAGTTGCAGTTGTGACCGGGCATTTTCATAGGCAGCCCGGGCATCGTTCAGGGCGCCAGCCAGGGCAGCGGTTTGCTGTTCGATTTGTTGCAGTTTGCGTTCGGCGCTCTCCAGTTCTGCCTTACGGGCGCTGCGCTGTTCGTCCAGCCGGCTCAAGTGGCCGAGGTTCTGCTCCAGCAGCTCGCGGTTCTGAACCAGCTGCGCCAAAGTATTCTTTTCCTGTTCCTGCTGCTGTTCCAGCTGCTCGACCTGCTGTAGCTGTTCACGGGCCCGGTTCAGTTGCCGTCGGGCATCGTCCCAGGGCTTTTCCTGTTCGGTGCGATCAAACTCCTGCGACAACTGCCCGAGGCGATCCACCTGCCCCTGATACTGCTCAACCCGCAGCTGCAAATCGTCGACCTGTTGCTGCAGATCTTCCCGCTCTTTATCCAGTTTTTTGTAGTCACCCTTGGGCTGGCCGGTGGCCGTCAGCAACACGTCGCGCTTGCCTTTTACTTCCTCGATGACTGCATCGCCGCCGGTGCTGGCCACCTCGCCAACCAGGGCATTGAGGGCGGATTTCAGGTGATCGCCCGCGTGTTCAACAGCTTGCTCGATATCCTGCCCCGTGCCCTGCTCTACCCACAACAGGCCCGGAATACCCCAATGCTCCGCTTTGCTGGCACCCCGCTTGGGATACTGGTAACCCAACAGCTCCGCCAGCTTTTCCTCCGCATCGTCTTCGCTCCAGGTCTCATTGCCGACCGACAAGTCACAGCGGGTGCGTTTCAGGAAACTTTTAACCAGGCGCCATTGGGCCCCCTGATGCTCGAAGGCCAGTTCAACGGTGGGAGCGGCTGCAGAGTCGCCCCAGGGGCGAAGGTCGTCCACCGCCTGGGATCGGTAACGTTCAAAGAACGCCGCCCGGATGGCACGCACCAGGGTACTTTTGCCGGATTCATTGGGCCCGTGGATCAGGTTCAGGCCAGGCTGAAGATGCTCAAGGGCAAAGGGTGGGCGAAACTGGCGCAGCTGTTCCACTTTCAGGCTCTGCAGTTTCATTGGCCTGCCTCCTGAGCCGGTGTTTTCAGCATGGAGGCCAGAATGGCCAGGGCATCCCGGGCGGCTTCGCCCTGTTCCCCGGCTTGCTGCTCCCGCAGGGTTTCGACCACCTCGCCAACGTAGCCGTCGGCTTTCAGGGCAGCAATATCGTCGTCGGTGGGTGCCAGCTGCAGGTTACTGCGCTCGCAACGAATGCTGCGGAAACGGGCTTCGGCAACCGACAATCCATGCAGCAGCTTTTCTTCGCCCGCCAGGGTGATCAGGCCGTCCAGCCGAAGATCCACCACCGAGGATTCGGGCAGGTTTTGCAGGCGTTCCAGTAACTGGTCCAGGTCTGATTCCACAGAAAGGGTTTCCCGCCATTGATGCCACTGGTAACGACCGGTGGCTACCACCTGAACCTGCGGCAGCTCGCCCGGACCGGCAATATCGACAATCAGGGCATTACCGGCCTCGTTATTCCGGAACCGCTCCGACTCCGGGGTACCACTGTACCAGGTGCGTTCGTTGATTTCCTTGGTACCGTGCCAGTCTCCCAATGCCAGGTAATCCAGCTTGCTGGCTTGCGCCCGGTCCGGCGCAATGGGGTTGGTGGAATCGATTTCCGCCGCCAGCAATCCCTGCACACTGCCGTGGGCGAGCCCCACCCGAACCAATCCTGCCGGGGTCTCGTAGCGGCCGAAAGCTTCTGTCAGATCACCATAGGTATGGCGCTGGGTCAGCGGTGCGTTCAGTATGGCGAGGCCTTCGGCAGCCAGTTCGATAACGCCCGGTTCCAGCGCCAGGTGCACGTTATCCGGCACGGCACCCAACCGTTGAGCGCGAGTCCAGACGCTTTCGGCGAGCGCCGCATCATGGTTACCCGGCAGCATCACCCAGGGGCCAGGGAATGCCTTGGTGGCATTGAACACCCGGCGAATAGTGCGATCAGATACCGTCTGGGCATCAAACACATCACCGGCCACCAGCACCGCCTGGCACTGAGATTCATTGGCAAGCCGGGCCAGCTTGTCTATGGCCTCGAACCGGGCTTCCACCAGCGCTGCACCGTCTTCGGTTTCAAAACGGCTGTAGGTACGCCCCATCTGCCAGTCGGCGGTGTGTAGAAATCTTGGCATTGCGTGCCCCTTCAAAATGTAGACTTTCGCTTAATCGCTTGCCGATTCTGGCGTGGGAGCCCGGCGGCTTCTGTACCATCCTAATCATGCTTGGGCTTCATGCAAGCAACCTTCACAGCTAACCCTGACGGTATTTTCAAGGGTTACGGTGAACAACGAAAGTCTTAAATAAGGTTTGACAAGCACCCTGCCCAGCTGTATTATGCGCACCTCGTTGATCGGGGCCAGCCCCGAAGCCAACAACCAGTTTTGATGCGGGGTGGAGCAGTCTGGTAGCTCGTCGGGCTCATAACCCGAAGGTCGTAGGTTCGAATCCTGCCCCCGCTACCATAAAAAAGAAAGGCAGATCAGTCACTTACTGGTCTGCCTTTTTTGCATCTGGGGCCGCCAAATTCCCCTGTGACGTATATGTGACATATATGTGCCAATCCTTGTGGCCCCCTATTTGGGTGGTTAGGTGAAATTGACCGTAAGTCCGCCACGCCGGCCACACCCTCGTTCACCGCAATGCTGGTCGCTTAGTCCGCCTTACCAGTCTTCACGTCCGCACTGGCGCAGGAGGCGCCTCCCGCTGGGACCAGACCGCCTGCACCACGCCCGAGACGATGATCAACGCGCCACCGGACATTTGCAGCAGGTTCAGGCTTTGGTCAAACAGCAGCCAACCCAGGATAATCACCGTAATCGGCTCCAGATATGCGAGGGTGCCGTAGGTTGCCGCTGGCAATGCCTTTAACGCCACCACCGCCAGCATGATCGCCAGGAAGCCGGGTAGCACGCCGGCCGCCGCCAACCAGCCCCATTGCCCAGCCTGGATGCTTTCTTCCTGCATGAGCATCAGCGGCAGCATGCAAAGTGCCCCGGCCAGCATTTGGTACCCGCTTCGGGTCAGTACATGCACCCGTTCGTGAATCAAGCGGTTGGTCAGGATAAACGCGGCGTAGCAGAGCATGGCGCACAGGGCATAAAGCAGGCCTGCCGCCTCTTCCGCGCGTCCGGAGAGGTTAAAGTTGAATTCCATCATCATGGCAAAGCCGAACAGCGCTAAGGCGATCAAGGCTGCACCCAGGCCCGACAGCCGCTCCCCCATGAAAAAATGCGCCACTATCGACGCCGCAGCCGGGGCCAGGTACAGCAGCATCACGGCGTTGGCCATGCTGGTGTAATTCATGGCCATTACGTAGAACACCACAAAACCGGCCAGGAATGCCCCGGTTACCAGAACCTTGAAACCGGGCCAGGTGAATACCTTTGCTCGCTGTCCAGTCAGCAGGAGAAACGCGGCCATTAATGCCGCCCCTATAAACAAGCGATAGAAGGTAACAGTTTCCGCGCTGACACCGGCATACACCGAGATGGCGCCAATGGTGCCCATAAAAACTGCGGCAAACACGGCGGCAAGTATGTGCGAATTCATTTTACAAACACTCCCGGACGGGACGAAACGACCGCCGGTGCTCCGGCGTTGCACCTAACCGCTTCAGCGCTTCCAGGTGCACGGGTGTGGGATAACCTTTGTGCTGGGCCAATCCGTAGCCGGGATATTGCTGTTCCAGCATCTCCATTTCCCGGTCGCGGGTGACTTTGGCGAGGATAGACGCGGCGCTGATGGCCTCTACCCGGGCATCGCCCTTCACCACCGGCTCGGAGGGCCAGCGCCAATCCGGGCAACGGTTGCCGTCTACCAATACGTATTCAGGTTCGAGAGCCAGGCCCTCCACTGCACGGGTCATGGCCAGCAAGGTAGCCTGGTAGATATTGATCTGGTCAATTTCCGCCGCCTCACACCGGCCCAGGCTCCAGGCCGCGGCCTTTTCGAGAATCTCGTCGTAAAGCTTCAGGCGGCGTTTTTCGGTGAGCTTCTTGGAGTCCGCCAGGCCCTCGATGGGCCGCTCCGGGTCCAGGATCACCGCCGCAGTCACCACTGCGCCAATCAGCGGGCCACGGCCCACTTCATCAACGCCGGCCAGTAACCGGCCCTTGTAGCTGCACTCAAATGGTGGAAGGTCTTTTGCGGCCATCAGCGCCGGCGCTCCATTAACTCGGAAATGGCGGTGGCAGCACGTTCGTCCGCATTCTGGCGCAGGCTTTCGTGCAACTCGGTGAAGGCTTGCTGCAACTGCTCGCGCTCCTCGGTGTTTTCCATGCGCTCCAGCACGGCGGCGCCCAGGGCCTCCGGTGTGGCGTCATCCTGCAGCAACTCCGGCACCAGGCCTTGTTGCGCCAGCAGGTTCGGCAGGGCCACCCAGGGCACCTTCACCAGACGGGACAGCAGTTTGTAGCTGAGGTTGCTCAACCGGTAGCCCACCACCATGGGGCGTTTGAGCAGCATGGCTTCCAGAGTTGCGGTACCGGATGCCAGCAACACCACATCGCTGGCGGCCATCACTTCCCGGGAACGACCTCGTACCAGCGTAACCGGCAGCTTCACTTCCAGCGCCTCTACCAGTCCCTCTACCTGCTTCTCCCGGTCCCGGTTGACGCAGGGAATCACCAGCTGGATATCCGGGCGGCGCTCCTGCAGCCAGCGGGAGGCCTCCAGAAACAGGGTGCCAAGGCGCTCAACTTCCCCACCCCGGCTGCCGGGCAATACCGCCAGAACCGGCTGATCGAGGTTCAGGCCAAGTGCCTTGCGGGCCGCCCCTGTATCTGGCTGCATGGGAATTCTGTCAGCCAGCGGGTGCCCCACAAAGGCCACCGGCACATTGTGCTCTTCGTAGAAACGGGCTTCGAAGGGAAACAAGGTGAGCATCAGGTCGACAGACTTGGCAATCTTGAAAATTCGCTTCTGGCGCCAGGCCCAGACCGAGGGGCTTACGTAATGAACCGAGGGAATACCGGCTTCCCGGCAGCGGCGTTCAATGGCCAGGGTGAAGTCCGGGGAATCGATACCAATGACCACATCCGGCGGAGTGGTAAAGAAGTAATCCAGCAGGCGGGCACGGATACTGAACAGCTCGCGAATGCGCCCGAGCACTTCCACCAGCCCCATCACGGAAAGCCTTTCCATGGGCACCAGGGAGTGAAAGCCTTCGGCGATCATTTCGTCGCCGCCGATGCCCACAAAGCGGGCTTTCGGATAGCGTTTGCGCAACGAGCGAATCAGCCCGGCACCGAGGATATCCCCCGATGCCTCGCCGGCGATGATTGCAATGGTTACCTTGCGGGAGCTGACCTGCCCGGTTTCAGCAGTTGCCACCAGGGCCTCCTGGCTCAGCGAATGATGCCGCGATCCGCTCCCCGGAGCGAGTCAATCAGCGGGCGGACTTCCGGCACGTCATTAAAGGACTTCTCGAGCTCGTCAATCGCCTGCTCGGTGGTCAGGCCCTGACGGTAAACCACCTTGTAGGCGCGGCGCAGGGCCATCAGCACGTCTTTGCTGAAGCCACGACGCTTCAGGCCTTCCACATTCATGCCATGGGGCTGGGCAGACTGGCCAGACGCCATCACATAGGCGGGAATGTCTTTGAGTACGATGCTGCCGCCAGCCGCCATGCTGTGGGGGCCGATGTGGCAAAACTGGTGCACCATGGTGCCACCGCCGAGAATAGCGTGGTCGCCTACGGAGACATGGCCGGCCAGGGTGGCGCAGTTGGCCAGGATGGTGTTGTCGCCTACGATGCAATCATGGGCCACGTGCACATAGGCCATCAGCAGGTTGCCGCTGCCAATGCGGGTTTCGCCCCGGTCCTGAACCGTGCCACGGTGAATCGTGCAGTTTTCGCGGATAACATTGTTATCGCCAATCACCAGCGTGGTGGGCTCGCCGGCGTATTTCTTGTCCTGGCACTCTTCCCCGATACTGGAAAACTGAAAAATGCGGTTATTGCGACCGATTACCGTTGGGCCCTTGACCACCACGTGGGAGAGAATCTCGGTACCCTCGCCGATCTCCACACCGGGGCCGATGTAACTCCAGGGGCCTACGGTTACGTTGTCTGCCAGTTTGGCTGACGGGTCTACAATCGCCTGAGGATGGACACCCGACCAGTCATTTGTCGCCATCAAGCTTCTCTCTCAGCGGTCATGATTTCTGCCACGCACACCACTTCGCCATCAACGAGTGCCCGGCAATTGAATTTCCAGATACCGCGCTTGGCGGAGACAAATTCAGCCTCCATATCCATGCGGTCTCCCGGCACCACGGGGCGCTTGAAGCGCGCTTTGCTGGAGCCAGCCAAATATTGTATCACGCCATCAGAGGGTTTCCGTTCTACGGTCACAAACCCGAGAATGCCCGCCAACTGGGCCATGGCTTCGATAATCAGCACGCCAGGCATGATCGGGTTATCCGGGAAGTGCCCGGTAAAGAACGGCTCGTTGAAGGAGATGTTCTTGTAGCCCTTGATCGACTTCCCTTTCTCCACATCGGTAACCCGGTCTACCAGCAGAAACGGGTATCTGTGTGGCAGGTACTCAAGAATCTCATCAATCTTCATCTGCATGTTGATCGGCCTCAGCCCTCTGATTTCTTTTCCAGTTCTTTTATGCGCCGGGCCAGGCTGTCCAGTTGCCTGAAACGCACGGCGTTCTTGCGCCAGTTCCGGTTGGTGTCGGCGCTGGTGCCGGAAGAATACACGCCCGGCTCGCGGATATCACCCGTTACCAGCGTCATGCCGGTAAGATGTACCTGATCCCCGATCTCCAGGTGCCCTGCCACCCCGGAGGCGCCACCAAACACACAGTGTTTGCCGATGCGGGTACTGCCGGCGATACCGACCATGGCAGCCATGGCGCTGTGATCACCGATATGAACGTTATGGGCGATCTGGATCAGGTTATCCAGCTTCACGCCGTTGCCAATGACTGTGCTGTCGAGCGCGCCACGGTCGATGGTGGTGTTGGCGCCCACTTCCACATCATCACCCAGCACCACACCGCCAAGTTGGGCAATGCGGTGCCACTGGCCCCGCTCGTTGGCAAAGCCGAAACCGTCTGAACCGATCACCGCACCACTGAGGATATGGCAACGCTGCCCCACTACAATGTCGTGGGCCAGGGTAACCCGGGGGCGGATAATCGTGTGGTCTCCGATGCGGCTGCGTGCGCCGATGACGGTGCCGGCGCCTATTACAACGTGGGCTCCAAGATGCACACCGGCTTCGATGACCGCGAGGGGCCCCACGCTGGCAGTGTTGTCTATGCTGGCGCTCTCATCTACCACAGCGGTGGGATGAACACCGGCTGATGCCACCGGCGCAGGGTCAAACCAGTGACTGAGGCGAGCATAGCCCATGTACGGGTTGTCCAGTAACAGGACATTGGTAGGGCAATCATCCGCGGCTGCGGGTGAGAGGATAACCGCACCGGCCCGGGTATCTTGCAGGTATTTGCCGTAGGCCGGATTGGCCAGAAAGCTGATCTGATCCGGGCCGGCGGCCTGCAAGGTGGCCAGGCCGCTGACCATGATATCGGGGTCTCCCCGGAGACTGGCTCCCAACGCATCGGCTATTTCCTGGAGCCGATAGGACTTCTGTGACATTGCCTTCTCCAAACACCGGGGCGGGGAGCCCCTTGTTCTTTACTTGTTCAGTTTGTCCAGCAGCTGGGACGTCAGATTCATTTCCGGCTTCACGTACACCACCGCCTCGCTGGGCAGGATCAGGTCCAGGTCATGCTCTTCCAGCAGTTCTTTGACAGCCACATCCACTTCCGGGCGGGCATTTTCAAGGAACTGCTGTTTGCGCTGGTTAACCGTGGCATCGAGGCGTTGCTTGAGGAAGTTGAACTCCTGCACCTTCTCCTGGAATTCACCCGCCACCTTGTTACGCTCGCTTTCGTTCATCATCGAACCGTCTTTTTCCAGGCGGTCTTTCAGCTTGCGGGCTTCTTCCTGGGCCTGGCGAACCTTATCTTCATCTCCGGCGAAGTCCCGCTGCAGCTGCTGGCTGAAGGTCTGCGCATCATCCGAGGCAAACAGGGCCTGGCGCAGATCCACCACACCAATGCGGGTTTCGGCAGCTGCCTGGGCCGAAAAGGCCAGCAAGGCGGCACCAATCAAAGCAGTCACACGGTTCATCTTCAATCTCCTTTGTTTCATCCTTTATTTTTTATAGTGGTGTCAGAACGTCTGGCCCAGTGAGAACTGGAATACCTGGGTATCGTCACCTGCCTTGTCATTAAGCGGCTTGGCCAGGCTGAATGCAAGCGGGCCCACGGCCGTAATCCACTGGAAGCTGACACCAGCGGCGGTGCGCACTTCTGTCAGTTCCGGATCAAATCCACGCTCGGTGTCGAACACCTGCCCGGCATCCAGGAAGAACGAGGTTCTCATGGAGCGGGAATCCCCGGCGAACGGTGTCGGGAAGATCAGCTCAAGGCCCGCCTCGGTGAGCAGGTTACCGCCGAACGGATCTTCATCGGAATAGTCGTTTGTTGCATTCTCGGCCAGGTTACCCAGCGAGTTCGCGCGGTAACCGCGCACCGAGCCATAACCACCGGAGTAGAAATGCTCGAAGAACGGCATCTGGGTGCGGTCACCATAACCGTCCCCGTATCCGATTTCTGTTCGGGCCCTCACAATCCAGTCCTGTGCATCAGTCACCGGGAAGTAGAAGTCGGTACGGTGTGAAGCCTTGTAGAAGGTCAGGTCACTGCCCGGTACCGCGACATCCAGCGACAGCGAATGGCTGTAACCGTCGGTTGGCAACACGCCCCGGTTGAGGGTGCTGCGGCGCCAGTTACCAAACAGGAAGTAGTTGGTAAAGGAGTCACCTTCCTCCGCCACGAAGTCACGGACTTCCTGGGCAGAGAACACCCCGGGCTTGATATCGGAACGAGTAATGCCGGCGCCAAAACTCAGGCGGGTGATAGAATCTGTCGGATAACCGAAGGTCAGGCGGCCGCCATATTCATCCAACAGGTAGGAGGAGATATCCTCTTCCTCGTAGTCGGTTTCCCGGGCGAACAGGCTGAAGCCGCGGCTTACGCCATCGACGGTGAAGTAAGGGTCCAGGTAGGAAACGTTGGCGCTCTTGACCGAGTCACTCACGTTTACACCGAACGACACCCGTTTGCCGCTGCCGAAGAAATTGTTTTCAGACACCGAGGCACCAAGGATCACACCGGAGTTCTGGGAGAAACCCACAGACGCCGACAGGCTGCCGGTCGGCTGTTCCTGCACGCTGTAGTTCACATCCACCAGGTCATCGGTGCCGGGTACCGGGACGGTTTCCACATCCACCGTCTGGAAGAAGCCGAGGCGCTCAAGGCGGGTCTTGGAAAACTCGATGCGGTCAGACGATGCCACGCCACCTTCCATCTGGGTCATTTCCTGGCGCAGCACTTCGTCCTTGGTGGATACATTGCCTTCGAAATTGACCCGGCGCACGTAGGCCCGCTTGCCCGGCTCGATGAAGAAGGTCACCGCGGTGGTATTGTCCTCGCCCGGTTCCGGCACGGCGTTCACGTTGGCAAAGGCATAGCCCTCACGCCCAAGGCGGAACGACAGGGCTTCGGAAATGGCGGTCATCTGGGCCCGGGAGAACACATCGCCCTCTTTAACCGGGATCAGCTTGCGCAATTCCTCTTCCTCAACAATCACGTTACCGCGCAGGCGGATGTCAGAGATGGTGTACTGGGGGCCTTCATCCAGGGCGATGGCGATAAACACCTGCTTCTTGTCCGGTGAAATGGACACCTGGCTGGATTCGACGCTGAAATCCAGGTAACCGCGGTTCAGGTAGAACGACCGCAGAGATTCCAAATCACCACTCAGGCGTTCCCGGGCGTACTTGTCTTTGTTGGTCAGTGAGTTCCACCAACTGCTGGTGCGCAGCTCGAACAGGTCGATCAGCTCTTCGTCGCTGAAATCCTTGTTGCCGATGATGTTGATGTGCTGGATGGCGGCTACCGAGCCTTCGTTGATACCCAGGCGCACGGCTACCCGGTTGCGGGGCAACTCTTCTGCGGTCGCTTTGACCCGGGCGTTGTATCGGCCCTGGGCAATGTAGGAGCGCAGGATTTCCAGCTCCAGGCGCTCCAGCGTGGCCCGGCGGAACACCTGCCCTTCTTCCAGGCCCGCCCCGGCCAGGGCATCCATCAGCATATCGGTTTCGATGTTCTTGTTGCCTTCGATCTCGATGGAGGAAATCGATGGCCGCTCCTTCACCGTCAGAATCAGCACGCCACCATCACGGCTGGCCTGGATATCGGTAAACAATCCGGTGCCGAACAGATCCTTGATGGCGCCCGCCAGGCGGGTTTCGTCAATCTGCTCACCAATATTGACCGGGAATCCGGCAAATACGGAACCGGCGGATACCCGCTGCAGGCCTTCTACCTCGATGTCCGCAACCGTAAATTCATCCGCCAGCGCTGGCTTCATACCGGTTGCGGTAATGGCGAGGCCAACGGCTACAGCTAGAAGGGAACGTCTCATTCAGTTTTATCGCCTGGTTAATGTGCGGTAAGGAGCCCGCAATTCTCACAACCGCATCAGGTCGTTGTAAAGAGCAAACACCATTAAACTCAGAATCAAAGCCATACCAATTCGTAATCCCAGCGCCTGCGCGTGCTCCGACACCGGCTTCCGGCGGATGGCTTCGATGGTGTAATACACGATGTGGCCGCCGTCCAAAACCGGAACCGGCAGCAAGTTCAAAACCCCGAGGCTGACACTCAGATACGCCAGGAACCGGACAAAATCCTCGAATCCGGAACTGACGCTGGCTTCCGCCACCCGGGCGATGGTGATCGGCCCGCTCAGGTTAGTGGGCGACAGCAGGCCGGTGACCATCTTCTTGATGGCCACCAGTGTCAGCCGGGTGTCGGCCCAGGTTTCTTCAAGCGCATTGGGAATCGCCGCCAGCGGGCCGTAGCTAATCTCCCGAAGCACGCTGTCCGGCCAGCTTATGGCCTGCACCCCGGCGCCCACAAAACCGATGTCCTGGCCGTTTTCCAGCGTTCTGGTGGCCGGCGTTACCGGAACATCCAGAGTCTGCCCGTTCCGCTCCACGGTTAACTGCAGCTGCTGCTCCGGGGACTCGCGAATGATATCTACCAGCGCGAACCAGTCCGCCACCGGCTCACCGTCTACAGCGGTAACCCGGTCATCGGGCTGCAACCCCGCCATGGAGGCGCGGCCGTCTTCACTGATCTGACCCAGCACCGCCGGTACGTCCGGGCGCCAGGGGGTGATGCCGAATTCCGCCAGCGGATTGGGTTCGTCGTTGGTGAGGTTCCAGCCGTTCAGCGGGGCTGAAAAGGTACCACGGGCACCATCACGGGAAACCTCCAGCGAAATGGGGCCCTGCTCCCCTGCCCGCTCCAGCAGGCGCATATTCACGTCGCGCCAGGATGTTACCTGGCGGCCATCCACCCCCAGAATTTCCATACCTTCCTGCAGGCCCGCGCGCTCGGCCACGCTGTCTGGCGCCACTTCGCCAACAATGGGTGCTACCGTGGTCACTCCCACCACGCTGATCAGCCAATAGGCAAAGATAGCGAAAATAAAGTTGGCGACGGGCCCTGCTGCCGCAATGGCAATGCGCTGGGACGGCGGCTTGGAGGTGAAAGCCTGGTCTTCCAGTTCGGCCGGCACAGGGCCTTCCCGGGCGTCCAGCATTTTCACGTAGCCGCCAAGAGGGATGGCGGCTACGGCAAATTCGGTGCCGTGGCGGTCGTACCAGGAAAACAGCGGCTTACCGAAACCCACAGAGAAACGCAGCACTTTGACTCCGCAGCGGCGAGCAACCCAGAAATGGCCGAACTCGTGCAGCGTCACCAGAATGCCGAGGGTTAGTGCAAGTGCCAGTACGCTTTGAATAATCTGCATAGACTGTCCGGTTGATAACTGAAAGCCGGCGCAACACGCCCCGCCGGAATCAGACCGATAAAAGGCGAATCTGTTCCATTGCCCGTTCGCGGGCTTCGGCGTCTTTCTGGAAGATGGTATCGAAACTGTCCGCCGATACCACTTCGGTGGCCGCCAGTGTTCGCTCTATGATAACGGGGATGTCCGCAAAGCACAGCCCGCCTTCCAGGAATGCCGCCACGGCCACTTCGTTGGCGGCGTTGAGGACGGCTGGCGCGGTGCCACCGGTGGCGAAGGCTTCAGCAGCCAGCCTCAGGCACGGAAAACGCTGCAAATTCGGGCGCTCGAAGTGAAAGCGGCCGATGGCGAACAGGTCCAGGGGAGCGACCCCGGCTTCAATGCGCTCCGGCCAGGCCAGGCCATTGGCGATCGGAGTTCGCATATCCGGACTGCCCAACTGTGCCAGCACCGAGCCGTCTGCATACTCCACCATGGAATGGATGATGCTTTCGGGGTGAACATGTACCTCCACCTTGTCCGGCGAGGTATTGAACAGCCAGCAGGCCTCGATAAGCTCCAGGCCCTTGTTCATCAGGGTGGCGGAATCAACGGAAATCTTCTGGCCCATGGACCAGTTGGGGTGGGCACAGGCCTGGGCAGGCGTTACCGAGCGCAACTGTTCGGCCGGCAAAGTTCGAAACGGCCCGCCAGAGGCAGTGAGCAGAATGCGGGTTATGCCAGCCGCTTGCGGATCACGCACCTTGTCTGCCGGCATGCACTGGAAGATGGCATTGTGTTCCGAATCGATAGGCAGCAGTTCAGCACCGGATTCAGCCACGGCATCCATAAAGAGCTGGCCGGACATGACCAGGGCTTCTTTATTGGCCAGCAGTACTCGTTTGCCAGCGCACACCGCCGCCAGTGTCGGCGCCAGCCCGGCAGCCCCGACAATCGAAGCCATTACGGTGTCGGCCTGTTCGGCTGCTGCCACGTCAATCAGCCCTTGCTCGCCACTGAGTACGTCAATGTCGGGGCAATCGGCGAGCAGGCCAGCCAGTTCCTCTGCCGCCCCGGCATCCGCCATCACCGCTACCCGGGGGCGGAATTCCCGGCAAAGCGCGGCTAATTCCGGTGCCCGTGTTCCCGCCGTGAGGGCGTGAACCGAAAAACGCTCCGGGTGCCGCCGAATAACATCCAGGGTACTCAGGCCTATTGAGCCGGTTGCCCCCAGTACCGTAATGCTGCGTGTGATCATAAATTCCAGACACCCGTAGACAACCAGCCCAGCAGCGTGATCATCAGGGCAAAGACGGGAATCGCGGCAGTAAGGCTGTCAATACGGTCCATAATGCCACCGTGGCCGGGCAGCAACTGGCTGCTGTCTTTGATACCACGGAATCGCTTGAGCATGCTTTCCAGCAAATCCCCCAGCACCGATACCAGGCCGGTAACGAGGCTTGCCAGCACCAGCAGAACGGTTTGCACGGCACCGGCGCCGGCAATCAGGCTTGCCGCCACTGCCAGGGCAGCAACCGCAGCCAGGCCGCCCCACACGCCAGCCCAGGATTTACCGGGGCTCACTTTCGGTGCCAGCTTCGCCTTGCCGAAGGCCCGGCCGGCAAAATAGGCGCCGATATCCGCTACCCAGACCACCAGGAAGATATAGAGAATGGCCAGCAGGTTATTGGTCAGCTCACCGAACTGGAAGCTGCCGGTACGCAGATGGTTCAGCCCTACCCAGGCGGGAACCAGCACAAACAGCCCCATCAGGGCCCGCAGCGGCATGGCACCCCAGCGATCGGAGCCCGCCGGATAACGACTTACCAGCCCGAAGCACACCAGCCACCAGAGCAGGGCAAGCCAGAGCACTGTTATGGCCGGCACCTGCAACTGCCAGATCACGGCCAGAAGCCCTGCCATGATCAGGGCATAAATCACGCGCCCCGGCTGGCCTTCGATACCGGACATATTGGCCCACTCCCAGGCGCCAAGGGAGATAATGGCACCGGTAAACAGGGCGAAGCCCGCCGGAGGCAGGAAGAAAATCCCGCCGATCGCGATAGGAGCCAGGATAAGCGCGGTAATAATTCGGGTTTTTAACACGGTGTTGGTCGCTATATCGTTATTGTTTTGTGGCGCGGGCGGCGATCTGGTCATCGGTTTGCCCGAACCGGCGCTTGCGCCCGGCGTAGGCTTCCAGCGCCTTCTGCATTTGATCGGCCTTGAAGTCCGGCCAGAACACCTCAGAGAAATAGAATTCGGTGTACGCCAGGTGCCACAACAGGAAATTGCTGATGCGCTGCTCGCCAGCTGTACGAATCAGCAAGTCAGGCATGGGCAGGTCACCGATACTCAGGTGCTGCTGGATCAGGTCATCAGTGATATCTGAAGCTTCCAGCTCGCCAGCGCGCACTTTTTGGGCCACTTGCCGGGTGGCCTCGGTAATATCCCAGTGGCCGCCGTAATTGGCGGCAATCACCAGGGTCATGGCGGTATTGTCACGGGTGAGCGTTTCGGCCCGCTCCATGTGTTCCTGGAGGGTCGAATTAAACGCGGAGCGGTCGCCGATAATGCGAAGGCGAATGTTATTCCTGTGCAGCTTGCGGACTTCCCGTTCCAGGGCAATCAGGAACAGGCGCATCAGCGCCGAAACCTCGTCTTTAGGACGACGCCAGTTCTCACTGGAAAACGCAAACAGGGTGAGCACTTCCACGCCTTGCCGGGCACAGGTTTCTACCACGGCTTTCACCGCATCCACGCCGGCCTTGTGGCCTGCCACTCCCTTGAGCCGGTGCGCCTTGGCCCAGCGGTTATTGCCATCCATGATAATGGCCACGTGCCGGGGGCGGCTGTCTGCCTCCACCGGAATTTCTGCGGTTACTTGTCCCGTCATGAAATCCTCTGCGCGGCGGACATCCAGCCGCCGCTCATTCTGCTCTGAACAGACCCGGGCGATTATACCGCCATCAGGTCCTCTTCCTTCACCTTCAGCAGCTTGTCCACTTCAGCGATGTGCTTGTCGGTCAGCTTCTGGATTTCTTCTTCGCCACGGCGCTGGTCGTCTTCGCTGATATCCTTGTCCTTCAGCAAATCCTTCAGCATGCTGTTGGCGTCACGACGGGCGTTACGGATAGAAACCCGGCCGTGCTCGGCATCGGCCCTGGCCTGCTTGACCATTTCCTTACGGGTTTCTTCGGTCAGCATGGGCATGGGTACGCGAATGGCGTCGCCATTGGTGGACGGGTTCAGGCCCAGGTCAGACATCATGATGGCTTTTTCGATGGTCGGTACCAGGTTCTTTTCCCAGGGCGCCACCAACAGCGTGCGGTTATCTTCTACGTTCACGCTTGCCACCTGCTTCAGGGGCGTTTCCTGGCCGTAGTAGTTCACCATTACGCTGTCGAGAATGGCCGGATGGGCACGGCCGGTACGGATTTTGTTAAACGCCGAACCCAGAGCCTCCAGGCTCTTTTTCATTTTCTTTTCGGCTTCTGCTTTGATGTCGTTAATCACGTAAAAATCCTCAATTCGTTATTCAATCAGTGTGCCTTCTCTCTCACCCGTCACAATGCGGGTAAGAACGCCGGGCTGGTTCATGTTGAAAACCCGCAGCGGCATACCGTGGTCCTGGGCGAGGACGATGGCTGTCAGATCCATCACACCCAATTTCTTTTCCAGAACCTCATCGTAGGTCAGGTGGTCATATTTTACTGCGGTAGGATCAAGATTGGGATCGGCAGAGTATACGCCATCCACCTTGGTGGCCTTGAGTACCGCATCTGCTTCGATCTCGATACCGCGCAGGCAGGCCGCCGAATCCGTGGTAAAGAACGGGTTACCGGTGCCGGCGCTGAAGATCACCACGTCGCCTTCTTTCAGGTCGCGCACGGCGCGGCGGCGGTCGTAATGTTCAACAATACCACTCATGGGGATGGCAGACATTACGCGGGTACGAATGTTGGAGCGTTCCAGGGCGTCACGCATGGCCAGGCCGTTCATCACCGTGGCCAGCATACCCATGTGGTCACCGGTTACGCGGTCCAGGCCGGCAGCGCTCAGTGCGGCGCCACGGAACAGGTTACCACCACCAATCACCAGCCCCACCTGAACACCAATGCCTATCAGGGCACCGATTTCCAGGGCCATGCGGTCAAGAACTTTGGGATCAATACCGAAATCGTGCTCGCCCATCAGGGCTTCACCACTGAGTTTGAGCAGAACGCGCTTGTATCTGGGCTGGGTTTTTGAAGATGTCGACATGGTGATCCCCTTCTCGTCTGTTGGCTATCCGGTATCAAACCCGCTGCAGGCTTGTATCTGACATACTCCTCAAAAAGGGGTATCTCAGATACAAGCCCGCCACGAAAGCCGGGAAAACCCGGCTGACGTGGCAGACTCAGGTAGCCCTGCCGCTTTGCGCGACCGGGCCGGGAAGAGGGATCAGGCCTTGCCTGTGCCAGCGGCAGCAGCCACTTCAGCGGCGAAATCCACTTCTTCTTTCTCGATGCCTTCACCCACTTCCAGGCGAACGAAGCCAACCAGGTCGCCACCGGCGGCCTTGATCAGATCACCCACTTTCTGGTCAGGGTTCTTGACGAACGGCTGCTCAACCAGGCTGTTCTCAGCCAGGAACTTCTTGATACGGCCACCCATCATCTTTTCAATGATCTCTGCAGGCTTGCCTTCCATGTCCGGCTGGGCCTTGATGATTTCCTTCTCTTTTTCCAGCTCTTCGGCAGGCATTTCGTCCGGCTTACCCACGCGCGGGTTAACAGCGGCAACGTGCATGGCGATGTCGCGGGCCAGCTCTTCGTTACCGGCGCTCAGAGCTACAACAGAAGCAATCTTGTTGTTGCTGTGAACGTAGCCACCTACAACCGGGCCTTCAACCTTGATGATACGACGAACAGTGATGTTCTCGCCGATCTTCTGAACCAGCGCTTCACGCTTGGCTTCCAGATCGCCAGCCATCAGGGCTGCAACGTCGGTTTCGCCTTTTTCGAAAGCAACGTTCAGAACGTCGTTAGCGAAGCCCATGAAGTTGTCGTCACGAGCAACGAAGTCAGTCTCGGAGTTCACTTCCAGAATGTAGGCAACGGTGTTGTCGTCAGACACTTTTACCAGAGACACGCCTTCAGCAGCGGTACGGCCAGCCTTCTTGGCGGCTTTCAGGCCGGAAGACTTGCGCAGCTCTTCGATTGCAGCGTCAACGTCGCCACCCGCTTCAACCAGTGCCTTTTTGCATTCCATCATGCCAAGGCCGGTACGCTCACGCAGCTCTTTGACCATTGCAGCGGTAATTGCAGCCATGTTCAATCCTCTTAAATCGTTTCCGAATTCGGTGGGGAGGTATGCCCGGATAAACAGGCGGGCATACCTTACAACTCAAACGTGAAGTTTAAGTGTTACTCGGCAGCCGGAGCAGCGCCTTCGGCGTTCTCGCTGACTTCAACAAACTCGTCAGCACCGCCTGCAGACTGGGAAGCTTCCAGGCAGGTATCAGCAACAGCCTTCACGTAGATCTGGATGGCGCGGATGGCGTCATCGTTACCCGGGATCACGTAGTCAACGCCGTCCGGATCGCTGTTGGTATCAACAACGCCGATGACAGGAATGCCCAGCTTGTTGGCTTCCTTGATGGCGATACGCTCGTGGTCTACGTCGATAACGAACAGCGCGTCAGGCAGGCCGCCCATATCCTTGATACCACCAATGGAACGCTCGAGCTTGTCCATTTCACGGGTACGCTCAAGAGCTTCTTTCTTGGTCAGCTTGTCGAAAGTACCGTCTTTGCTCTGGGCTTCCAGGTCACGGTAGCGACGGATAGACTGACGGATGGTCTTGTAGTTGGTCAGCATGCCACCCAACCAGCGGTGGTTAACGAACGGCTGGCCGGAACGCTCGGCTTCTTCCTTGATGATCTTGGCGGCAGCACGCTTGGTGCCAACGAACAGGATCTTATTCTTGTTCTCAGCCAGGGACTGAATGAAGTTCAGGGCTTCATTCATGGCCGGAACAGTCTGCTCCAGGTTGATGATGTGAATCTTGTTGCGGGCACCGAAAATGAACTTGCCCATTTTCGGGTTCCAGTAACGAGTCTGGTGACCAAAGTGAGCACCTGCTTTCAGCAGGTCACGCATATTTACCTGAGCCATGATATTTACCTTTTAGCTTCGGGTTAGACCTCCACGCGTCCGATTGCCCCAACCAGTCTCTGCAAGCGCATTATGTGAGCTGCTAGCAGGTACCGGCACCCTGGGACAACGTGCTGACACGTGTGTGAATTTGCCGGATTCGTTTCCAGCGGGCGCGTTTATACCACAAAGCACCTGCCGCACGCCATTATTTTTGCCCCGCAACTTAACCGGGAGCTATGGCATCCATAGCACCACCCCGCCTTGTACCTTACCCCCATGCCCCTTAAAATGGCTGTTTGACGCAAATCAACAGGAAGTCCGATGCAGGTATCTATCAAGACCCCCGAAGAAATCGAAAAGATGCGCGTAGCCGGCCGCCTGGCTGCTGAAGTTCTGGAGATGATCGGCGAGCACGTAAAGCCCGGCGCAACCACCGAGGAACTCGACCGCATCTGCCACGACTACATTGTGAACGAGCAGAAAGCCATTCCGGCCCCGCTCAATTACAAGGGATTTCCGAAGTCCATCTGCACCTCGGTCAACCACGTTGTCTGCCACGGCATCCCTTCAGACAAGAAAGTACTGAAAGACGGCGACATCATTAATATCGATGTGACGGTTATTAAAGACGGCTACCACGGCGATACCAGCAAGATGTGGGTTGTCGGGAAGCCCAAGCCCGGCACCGAGCGACTGATCCAGATTACCCAGGAGTGCCTCTATAAAGGTATCGAACTGGTCAAGCCGGGCGCACGCCTGGGCGACATCGGCCATGTGATCCAGCAGCACGCCGAGAAACACCGTTACTCGATCGTTCGGGATTACTGCGGCCATGGCATTGGCGCGGTATTCCACGAAGAGCCACAGGTGATGCATTACGGTAAGCCCGGAACCGGCCTGGAACTGAAAGAAGGCATGACCTTCACCATCGAACCCATGCTGAACCAGGGCAAGTACCACACCAAGATGCTGGCCGACGGCTGGACCGCCGTGACCAAGGACCACAAACTGTCTGCCCAGTGGGAACACACCATCCTGGTAACTGCCGATGGCCACGAAGTACTGACCAAGCGATCGGAAGAGTCCTTCTAAGTGGACCGGAGTGAGCTGGAGTCCCGCATCAGTAACGACCGCTCACCGGTCTCCGCGGCCCGGCAATTACTGCGGGAGAGTTACGACGCCGATGCCGATGCATTCCGCGAGGGCGCAGACGTCCGGGCCCTGGTTCGCTCAAGGGCCGACACCGTAGACACCGTGCTCCGGCTGATCTGGAATCGATATCCGTTCGCCCGCTCCGGAGACATCGCCCTGATTGCCGTAGGTGGCTACGGCCGGGGCGAATTGCACCCCCACTCCGATATTGACCTGCTGATCCTCACCCGCGAGGGCATGGCGCCCGAGTGGCAGGACGATCTGGGCGCCTTCATTACCCTGCTGTGGGACCTGAAACTCGATATCGGCCACAGCGTGCGCAGCATGGACGAATCCATCTCCGCCGCACGGGAAGATATCTCGATACTTACCAACCTGCTGGAAACCCGTACCATTGCCGGGCCAGACAGCCTGCGGCAAGCCTTGAGCGAACAGGCCTACTCCGACGAGGTGAGTTCCGACAAGGCCTACTTTGTGGCCAAGCGGGAAGAGCAGCAGCAACGCCACAAGAAATACGGCGACACCGAGTACAACCTGGAGCCCAACGTAAAAGGCTCCCCGGGCGCCCTGCGGGACATCCAGACCATCGGCTGGATTACCAAACGCCACTTCGGCCTGCAAAGCATCGCGGACCTGACCCGCTTCAGCATCCTCACCGAGGAAGAGCACCAGATTCTGCACGAAGGCGAAACCTTCCTGTGGTGCCTGCGCTATGGCTTGCAGCTGATTGCCGACCGCAACGAGAACCGCCTGCTGTTCGACCACCAGCGGGCACTGGCCCAGATGCTGGGCTACCAGGACCAGGGCAAGCGGCTGGGCGTCGAACTGATGATGCAACAGTACTACCGTACGGTGCTGGCCCTGGCCGAAATCACCGACGTGCTTTTGCAGTATTACGACGAAGCGATTATCGGCAGCGGCACGGAAGACGAAATCCGTCCGCTCAACAAGCGCTTCCAGATGCGCAACCTGTATATAGAAGCCATCAACAACCAGGTGTTCGCCTACGCCCCCTACGCCATCATGGAAATCTTTGTGCTGATGGCGCAGCATCCGGAGATCAAGGGCATTCGCGCCACCACCATCCGTTCACTGCGGGCGCACCGGCACTTGATTGACGATGCCTTCCGTAACGACCTGGCTGTCACTACCCTGTTCATGGAACTGATGCGCACGCCCCATGCACTGGACCAGACCCTGTCCGCCATGAAGAAGTACAACGTGCTGGGCCGCTACCTGCCGGAGTTTGGCCAGATCATCGGCCAGATGCAGCACGACCTGTTCCATATTTATACCGTGGATGCCCACACCATGCGGGTAATCCGCAACATGGTGCGACTGACCGGCACCGAGGCCCAGAGCGAATACCCCCTGGCCTCGCGCCTGATTCATCGGCTGCCCAAGCTGGATACCCTTTACATTGCCGGCCTGTACCACGATGTGGCCAAGGGCCGGGGCGGTGACCATTCCGAACTGGGCGCTATTGATGCCGAGGCCTTCTGCCAGCGTCATCACCTGAGCGAACGGGATACCCAGCTGATTTCCTGGCTGGTGGAGAACCACCTGTTCATGTCCATGACCGCCCAGCGCAAGGACATTTCCGATCCGGATATCATCCAGGCCTTCGCCCGGGCCATGCCCAGCCAGGCGCACCTGGATTACCTGTACATCCTCACGGTGTGCGACATCAGTGCCACCAACCCGAAACTCTGGAACACCTGGCGCGCCTCGCTGTTGCGCCAACTGTATATCGAAGCCAAGCGAGCCCTGCGCCGGGGTATCGATACCCCGGTAGACCGCCAGGCCTGGATAGACGCCACCCGCGAAGAGGCCCGGGAAATCCTGCGCGCCCAGAACATGACTAACGAACAGATCGACAAAATCTGGGACACGGTCGATGAGGAATATTTCCTGCAGGATTCCACCGTGGATATCGCCTGGCAAACCGCCGCGATTATCCGCCACGGCGACAACCCGGACCCGCTGGTACTGATCCGCGACACCCGGGGTGGCCCCACCGACGGCTACTCGCAAATCATCATCTATATGAAAGACCGGGTCGCCCTGTTTGCCGCCACCACCGCGGTACTGGAACAGCTGAACCTGAACATTGTCGACGCCCGCATCAACTCCAGTGAAGGCCCCTACTCCATCAGCTCCTACGTGGTGCTGGACGAGCAGGGCCAACCGTTGGGTGTTGACCCGGCCCGCAAAGAGCGGGTTCGCAAGCGGCTGATCGAAGAACTGGACGATCCGGAAGACTACCCCGACATCATCCACCGGCGCACTCCGCGCCAGTTGAAGCACTTCGCATTTCCTACCGAAGTGACTTTCTCCAACGACACCATTAATCAGCGCACGGTGATGGAAGTCATCACCCCCGACCGTCCGGGCCTGCTGGCACGGATTGGCCAGGTATTACTGGAACACCGGGTGCGCCTGACCAACGCCAAGATTGCCACCCTGGGCGAACGGGTAGAGGACGTTTTCTTTATTACCGACGAACACGGTAAACCCCTGAGCGACCCGAACGTATGCCAGGCCCTACAACAGCACATGAGTAAAATGCTGGACGATATTCAATGAATCCAAACCTGGAAAGACTGCACCCCTACCCCTTTGAAAAGCTGGCCAAACTGAAAGCCGGCATCAGCGTGCCGGAGCACCTGGCACCGATTTCACTGGGCATCGGCGAACCCAAACACCCGTCACCCGCCTTTGTTAAACAGGTGATTGCCGACAACCTGGACAAACTCGCCAACTACCCGACCACCAAAGGCCTGGACGAGCTGCGCGAAGCCATCGCCAACTGGGCCAGCCGCCGGTTCCAGCTGGCCGAGGGCACACTGGACCCGGCAAAACACGTGGTGCCGGTTAACGGTACCCGCGAGGGTATCTTTGCCCTGGTGCAGGCGGTTGTAGATTCCAGCAAGCCAGCAACCGTGGTGAGCCCAAACCCGTTTTACCAGATTTATGAAGGCGCAGCGTTCCTGGCCGGTGCCGATCCGGTCTACCTGCCCTGCGACGCAAGCAACGGCTTTATTCCGGACTTCGATGCGGTTCCGGAATCGGTCTGGAAGGACTGCCAGATCCTGTTCCTGTGCTCCCCCGGCAACCCCAGCGGCGCCGTGATTCCCCGGGAAACCCTGGTAAAAGTGATCGAACTGGCCGACCGCCACGATTTCCTGATCGCCTCCGACGAATGCTACTCCGAACTCTACCCGGACGAAGCCAACCCGCCCGAAGGCCTGCTGCAAACCTGCGCCGCCATCGGTCGGCACGATTTCAAACGCTGCGTGGTATTCCATAGTCTGTCCAAGCGCAGCAACCTGCCGGGCCTTCGCTCCGGATTTGTGGCGGGCGACGCCGAGGTACTGGCCGGCTACCTGAAATACCGCACCTACCACGGCTGCGCCATGCCCGTTCATAACCAGCTGGCCAGCATCGCTGCCTGGAACGACGAAGACCACGTACGGGAGAACCGTGCCGCCTACCGGGCCAAGTTCGAGGCCGTGGTGTCCATCCTGCGCGAAGTGATGAACGTAGACTTCCCGGATGCCGGTTTCTATCTCTGGCCGGAAACGCCCATGAGCGACGAAACCTTCGCCCGTGAACTGTCCGCCCAGCAGAACGTACACGTACTGCCTGGCCGCTACCTCTCCCGCACCGTCGACGGCCACAATCCCGGCGAAAACCGCGTACGAATGGCGCTGGTAGCACCGCTGGAGGAGTGTGTGGAGGCTGCCCGGCGGATTGTTGAGTTTGTTAAACAAAATTGATTAGCCACGGAATACATATATGGTCTCCTCCCCGCTT
>NZ_DFLY01000007.1:0-48608 GCF_002375525.1 Marinobacter sp. UBA3607
AGAGGCATTCCTACCGCAACTAGTGGGCTTGGCCAAGAGGGGTTTTAAGAAGATGCGGGTAAGCTATTGAAAATAATGGTGGGCCCAGCTTCCCCCGAAGTCCGGCTGTAACTGTCTGATAATTCTGCGGGTGGTTGTCTGGGGTGTTCGGAAATACCCCCATAAGTACCCCCAAAAATAACCGGCTACCCCCGGCAGTCTCCGGAACTCATACGGGCAAAATCCAGCGGCGTACCCCCTCGAAAAAAGTTTCCTTATTTCTCCCGCGCAAAAATCTGGCTAGGGCACGCGGTCGAGCCCTTGGGAGCGTCAGGGATTTGACCGCCCCCCGGTATCAACAACAACCGGCCCGGCTCCGGTTCCGTATGTAGCGCGGTTCCGGGCTCTGCGCTACCCACTGCGGCCCTAGTCTGGGAGTACCTTTTCTGTCCAGGCAAACCGGCAGCATCGTCAGCAGTGAATCCAGTAATGGCGCGGGTTTGTGTGCGGTGCTGGTGGCGGCCCAGTGGCCCCGAAAAACTGACAGAAACCGCGTGGTTGCCCCGTCCCGGCGGTTGGCGGTAGGTGCCGGGGGCCCCGGCAATCAGACACCAACAACCGCTATATGCTGTAAAAAACTCTCGAAATCTGCGGT
Organism: Marinobacter sp. UBA3607; assembly: GCF_002375525.1. Classification (NCBI taxonomy): domain Bacteria; kingdom Pseudomonadati; phylum Pseudomonadota; class Gammaproteobacteria; order Pseudomonadales; family Marinobacteraceae; genus Marinobacter; species Marinobacter sp. UBA3607. The sequence continues at coordinate 635 of NZ_DFLY01000007.1, forward strand.
TCTGCGCCCCCGTACAGCTCTGGCCCGCCGGAGTACCTTGGGGTTTGTCCGCCAGCAGGGTGCGGCTGTGTGGTTCGCCACGTTCGCCAGTGCTTCAGGCAGGCAGGGCGGGGCTTTGTGGTCTGTGGTGGTGAAGGCCATGGGCCCCGGATAATTTGCCAGAAAGTGCGGTTCTGCGCCCCCGTGGCGGGTTGCCCGCTTACAGTACCTTGGGGTTATCCGCCAGCAGGGCCCGGCTTGTTGTGGGTGATCCGCTGGCGGTAGCGCTTACCCCTTGGTGTGCCCGGCTTGGGATAGCAGGGCTTGCAGGGTTTCGTGAATGTATCCGGCACACAACCAGGCGTCAGGGTTGGTCATGGGGTCGTGCCAGCAGTCCCGGTGCTCCTCCAGGTCTTGCAGCAGGGCGGCCAATACTTGGCGGGTGGTGGTGTCGATCTGGGGTTGATAGCCGGGCGGTGTCGCCAGCAGCAGCGGGGCGGCCCTCATGTCCTCCATTGAATAGGGGCAGGGGGTAGGCTTGGCCCGGCTGCGTAAGGTTTCTTGTGCGCTCCGTAGCCGGTGGGCAGGGTGTAGCGGGGTTACGTTGGTCATGGTCATTGCTCCGGCTGGTCTGTGTTCTGGTATGCCTGAAGGTAAGCCCGGCGAAGTGCCGCACCGGTGTAACAGTAGCGGCCTTGTGGTGCGTTGCAGGCAGGGCAGGCCATGGCGTGATTCAGAAATGATTCATGCGCGGCCCGCCATGCCTGTTCAAGCTCTTTGCCTTGCCGGGCCTTCTGGCGGTTTCTGGCGGTGCCCTGGCGTACCAGTTGGGTAAGGTGGTGCTCTACGTCGTGTAGGGGCTTGCCGTGGGCCTCCATCAGCCTGAAGTAATCCGCCAGCCGGGCCCGGTCATAACCGGGGCAGTTCTCGGCTATGGCCTGCATATCGTCATCAGACAGAAGGGCCCGCAACATATGGGCGTCAGCCTTCAAGGTTGTGGCTATCTCCATAAGAACGGTATCGGGGTTCTGTCCATTCTTCCCCGCAAGGGTCTGCGGATTTTGCGGATTTGCGGAAAACTCCCGGCAGCCCTTTGTTTCCGGGGGTTCGCTGGCTTTTGGCGTTTGCGGATTTTTGCGGAGAGTTGCGGAAAAAATCCCGGGCCCGCAGTTATCCGCAGTTTTCCGCAAACCTTCCGCAAGCTCTCCGGCCCGTGGTTGTGGGCTTTCCGCAGTTTCCGCAGAATCCGCAAGGGGTGGCGTTTGGGCTTTCCGCCGTTGCCTTATCGCTCCCATCAGATCAAACATTGTCCGGGCCCTCCCTCAGCTTCCAGGCGCGGGGTTTGTTGTTGGGGCCAGTGACGGAAACAAAGGCGTGGCCATAGTCCACCAGAAGGCTCAGCAGCTCCCGTGCTTTGGTGGCTTTTCGGTAGGCAGCCGGTAGTTTCTTGAAGCCATCGGCGCTCAGCTCTCCCCCGTTCTGCCTGATCCAGTCCGCCAGCTCTCGGGCTTCATGCTCGGTCGTGCTGTGTGCGGCTTCCTGCGTTCGCTGGATCATGGTTAGCAGGTAGTACTGCATCAGCTCGGCGGCCCGGTCGATATGCTCCGGGGTTGGTGCTGACCGGGTTTCAACGTAGGACAGGACAGCAGCGATCCGGGCGGCGTTGTCGGCAGCTTTGGCGGCAAACTCCCGTATTACGGACAGCTCCCCATGCGGTGACAGCTGTTCCTCTATGGAATCGTGCACAGTTACCCAGGCATCAAAGGCGGGCCCGGCAATGGACAGGGTTTCCGGCTCCAGCTCCCCGGCTTCATCAGTGGGCAGGGGCTGGCGGATAAGCTCCCCCAGGGCGTCCCAGAAACGGGTAATAGCCGGGTCACTGGCGGCGCTTTCATCGTTGGCGCGGCCTGATAAGAAGCGACTACCCACCAATGACCGGTCACTGCATACCAGGAAGCGGGCAAGAAAGCCTTGCCCCATCATCAGGCGGTCTGACAATACTTTGTCAGCGATAACCGGCTGTATCATCAGGTGGGCAGCCAGGCGGCGGCCTGCCAGTACGCCAGACTCCCCGGCCCCTGCTCTGGTGCGGGTGATGGGCTTCCCGTCCCATAGTTGGGAGAGCATGGTAATAATCCGGCCCTTGGCCTCGTCTGCCATGCCGTGCCCGCTGAAAAATGCCCCGCCTTCATCCGAAAACAGGCCAGCGGTAGCCAAGGCATCAAGGAAGTGTTTATAGATTCCCTCTGCGGTGGGTTCTTCCATCAGGATATGGGGGCGCGGTGGCGGGGTTGGCCGGTTCTTTTCCAGCTCCGCCAGGTCAGCCGATAGGGCTTGCTGCTCGTCATGGGTTAGCGGGCGGGGTTTCTTGCCGCTTCCCTTGTAGCTCCCCACTATGCTCTTGTAGCGCATTTCGTGGGCTTCCAGATCGGCCCGGTATTCCGCCATCAGGGTTTCATATTCTGCCCGGCGCTCTGCCTGATATTCATAGATGGGCTTCATAGCCTGGCTATCGAGAGAACTCTTACGCTCCCCGCTGGCGGCTATGGTCAGACAGTACAAAGTTGTGGGGCTTGTCCCTACGTTGCCCTTCTTTACGTTGGCGTGGCCCTGTACCGCCAGCGAAGTAACCGCCAGGACAGATTGGGCGGCCATGCCTAGCGGGGTTTGAACGTAATAGGCCAGGGCCTTTGCCGCGTTGCCCAGCAGCTCCCCCAGGGCGTCCACGGGGTAGGGTGGCGGCGGGGTTCTTCCTGCCAGTGGAATAGGGGCTGTATCAATACCCGGCAGCGGGGCGCTTAGGTTGGTTCTGGGGTCTGTCGCTGTGATGGGCGGCTGTTTGGTCATTACCGCCCCCCTTGCCAGTTGTGCAGATCATTGAAGTCTGACAAGTGCAGCGGTGCAGCTGGCGGCCATTCCGGCAGGGCGAACCGTGCCCCGGCAGCCAGCGCGGCGGCCCTTGCGGCTGCGGCTCCGGGGTTGCCCGGTGTCTGCCGGTCATCATCTCCGCACACAATCAGGTCAGCATCAGGCCAGCGGTTACGGGCTCCAGTGGTAACGGTCTGAAGGTTGCCGCAATCCACGGCGGCCAGTACCAGGGCGGCGGGGTCTATCTCTGCCAGGGTGCAGCCGGTGGCCCAGCCTTCACAGATCAATACGCGGGCGGGATAGTCGGGGCCATCCACTACGATGAAATTACCGGCCTTCTTACCGCCAGCCATCAGCCGTTTATCCCCGGCCTCGTCTATCGTTTGCAGGCTCCATGCTTTGCCGTTGAAGTCCGCCAGCAGTAACACAAGCTCCCGGCCTAGCTGGCGGGCTCTGTGGGGCTGTATGCCTTTGCGTTGCAGATACGGGTGCAACGGGTCTGCCGGGGTGCAGGAATGCCAGTGGCGGGCGGCTGCGGCTGCTCTGGCTTCCCATTGCCGGGCCTGTTCTTCCTCCCTGGCCCGTTTGGCTTCCGCCATCCGGCGCTTCAGTTCCCGGCGCTCGGCAGGGTTCAGGGTATCCCCGGTTCCGGCTACCCACTTTGTTTCAGCTCCGGTGCTCCAGTCTCCGGCGATAACGACAAAGGGCAGGCCCCGGTCATGGTAGGCAATCAGCCAGCCGTTTTTACTGCGGGGCTTGCTGGCGGTGCCAAACCGTACCGGCTTGCCTTCAGCATCAGCCAGCCGGGACAGCAGGGCGTCAGGGTTGGCCGGTTCTATGCCCGCTTCCAGCAGGGCGGCGCGGATTGAATCCAGGCGCTCGGCATATCCGCCAGCAGTGGCGTTGCTATACTGGGTTTGGGTCTGGTGCCTTGCCCCTTCGGGGGCGGGTGCCGTTTTCATGCCTGGCCCCCTTCCATGCGCTCAGCAATCCAAGCCCTAATTAACGGCTCCGGCCAGGCCACGGCGCGGGCCCCGATTTTTACGTTTTTTGGGAAGGTGCCAGCGGCCATGCCTTCATAGATTGCGCTGCGTCCAAGGCCGGTAATAGCCTCCACTTCCTTACGGCGCAACATGCGGTCAATGTGCTGGCGGGTGGTGTCTACGGTTTGCGGTTGTGCGGTCATGTCGGATTACCCCTTGGTTCCGGTTAGGTTCGGGGCAATCCTCTAATTGCTGGCGGTGCTGAAACAGGTGGAAGGGGTGCAGGGGTTTTGCTCAAAAACTGGCGGGCCGCCAGTAAAATCAGGCGGTTTAAGGGTGTAGGGGTTCTATTTTCTTCCTCCTTTTCGGGCCCAGTCCGGGGTAATCATGGTGGCCCCGGCGTCTGCTAACTTACCGCTCATCCCGTGGCCCTCCAGCCATGCCACAACCTGGCCCCGGTCTGGTCTGGTGCTTCGATCCCTTGGGGTGGCGTTTGTCCAAAACAAGCGCCAGGCATCAAGCAACAAGCCTATATCCTCCGGGGTGTTGTCAGGGAATGCGGGCATAGGTTCGCCAGCGTGTTCAGCGGCGTTGCCGGGTAGCAGGGCCTCTAATTGCTCGGCGGTAATGCCTAACAAAGCATCATTCGGCAGGGCGGCAAGAGGGGTTCTAAAAAAATACTCACGTTCTTCATGGGTTTCTACAAAGTAAATCCAGCGGGCCATTAATTGGGGTTCGTCAGATTTTGCAGCGGCTATAAGTTGCGAGGGGTCGAAGGTGTCCGCCTTCAGCGATAACCGCCACCAAAACCGGAATAGGGCCCGGTTTGTAACCATGTAAGACAATGTCGATTGTCCGCTTTCGACTATTACGCGTTCTCCGGGTTGCCAGGCCAGGAAGGGCGGCCCATTGTCATTCAGGGGGCATACCCGCAATTTACGGCCCCGGCTTTCTTCGGCATCGTAAAATTCAACGCGTGCCCCGGCGGGCGCAAGTTCCGGGGCGGTAGGCGACGGGAAATCGTGGGCGTAGGCAACAAGTTCGCCGGTTTCTCCGGGGGTATCGGCAAACGTTTGAAGGGTTAGGGTAACGGCTCCTTCTTCAGCCATTTGCAGCAGATTGGCAACGGATACCGGGCGGCGGCCCTTTGTGCCTTCGGTAAGGTAGTCGGCAGCTTCCGTCAGGGTGTACCAGGATTTTCTAATCAGTGGTTTCATTGCGCCCCCTTCAGCGCCCCTATGTGGGAAGGCCGCGCCAGGCGGGTAGGGTGCCCGCTTTTCTCCTGGCCGGGATAGGCGCGGCCCAAACTGGTTTTATGCTGCGGCTGTAATGGCTGCGTAGTGCTGGCGGATTGAAGCGGCGGCGGCTTCCGGTGTGCTGGCGATATGCTCCCCGGCTACCGGGAAAGCTCCGCCCCCATCGGTAACGGCTGCATACTGTCCGCCAGCCCGGCGAACCACGGTAAAGCATGGGCCCGGCAGATCCGCCAGCGCGGCCCAGGCATCAGGGGCGGTCACTGTCCTGCGCTCTCCGGTGGTGAAGCTTTCGACTGTGTAACGCTGCGTTGTGGTCATTGCTGGCGGGCCTCTGTCAGTGCTTTCAGGGTGGCGGTGGTCTCTGTGATTCCGTCCTGAAGGTCTCCCATGTTGATTTGGGCTTGCCAGACTAAGGCGGCCACCTTATCAGCGGTTATACCGTCTATGCCTTCACCTTGGGCGGTTTCCAGGTATAGCGACAAGGCGTCAAGAATGGCGGTTGTTCGGGTGTGTGCGCTGGTCATCATATCTATGCCGGTGGTGTCGAGCATGGTGGTTCCCCCTTGGTTTATTTGCTGGCGGTCTGGTGGATCGGTGTCACGTTGTTGTCTGGCTTCTTCAGGTTGTCCAGGTAATCGGCCCATTGCTGCATCATGGCCTGGCGTTCAGGTAGCCAGGTTGTCCGGTTGTAGGCTCTGCCGTGTACGTCCCTTACCCGGTGGGCCATCTGCATTTCTATGATTTCCGTTCGGAAGCCCAGGCGCTCGGTAAGTACCGTTTTCGCCATGGCCCGGAAGCCGTGGGCAGACATGATGCCCTGAAGCTCCAGCCGGTTAAGGGCCCCTGTAATGGCGTTCTCACTCATGGGGCGGCCCTTGCCTGCTCCGCTCGGGAATACCCATTCACGCTTGCCGTTAAGCTCTTGTAGCTCTTTCAGCAGGGTGATTGCCTGGCGGGCCAGTGGAACAACCAAGGGTTCCCCGTTTTTCGTGGTGTCCGTTGTCCAGGTGGCGGCGGGCCAGTCGATTTCATCCCAGCGCATTTGGCGAAGGTTGCCGGGCCTCAGAAACAGGTACGGTGATAACTTCAGGGCCAGGCATACCGTAGGGCTCCCCCAGTAGGTATCAATCTTTTTGAGCATGTCCGCGATTTCGTCAGGGGTGGTCACTGCGGCGTGGTGCTTTACGTTTGGCGCGGGAAGAATGCCCCGAAGGTCTGCGGTAACGTCCCGCGTTGCCCGGCCTGTACTCACGGCGTAACGGAAAACCTGGCCTATCAGGGTTTTCAGCCGGTGGGCGTTGTCTACGTGGCCCTTGCCTTCAATCTCTCGGAGTATCGCCAGAACGTCCGGCGGCTCAATCTCAGCCATGGGGCGGCGGCCTAGTTTGGGGTAGGCGTACATTTCAAGGCGGCGTTTGTTTTTGGGGTATGTGGTGGCCCCTACGTTTTTCTTGTGTACGTGCTCCAGCCATTCCAGGGCAATGCCCTTGAAGGTGGTAACGGTTGCCTCTACCCGTTCGGCTTTCTCTCGCTGGCGGTGGGTCACTGGGTCGATATTGTCCGCCAGCAGGCGCTTTGCCTCGTCGCGTTTGGCGCGGGCTTCCTTCAGGGAAACGTCAGGATATACCCCCAGGGCTAACAGCTTTTCTTTTCCGCCATAGCGGTATTTCAGCCGCCAGTACCGGCCCGCTTTCTGAATGTCCAGATACAGCCCGGCCCCGTCCGCCAGCTTGGTGCGCTTGCCGTATTTGCTGAATGTGGCGTGTTTTACAGCCGTTTCCGTCAGCTTGTTGGCCGCTCTGGTCATGGGTTTGGCCTCCATGTTGGGGGTATTTTTGGGGTCAAAATCCGGGGCCCGGCCCAGATACCCCCAACGATACCCCCACCTATCGGCGGTTTCTAGCGGTAGTCTGTGGAACAATTCAGAACAAAGGGCGGGGCTTTGTGGCTGGCCTTTCAGGCTGTAGGCCAGTAACGGCGGGGCTTTGCGGGGTGTTTTGTGTTCCGGTGAAGTCCGGTAAAAGCGGGGTAAAGATTACAGAAATTTAAGAAATGGTGGGCCCAGCTGGACTCGAACCAGCGACCAAGGGATTATGAGTCCCCTGCTCTAACCAACTGAGCTATAGGCCCGGAAAGCAAAACGGGCGCCATTATACCCGCGAGGGGTGGCGCCCGCTACTGTGTTGCGGATTAACCGTTGCCCTGATCGTCAATAAAGCCGCGCAGGTGATCGGAGCGGGAAGGATGGCGCAGTTTGCGCAGGGCCTTGGCTTCGATCTGACGGATACGCTCACGGGTTACGTCGAACTGCTTGCCGACTTCTTCCAGGGTGTGGTCGGTGTTCATTTCGATACCGAAGCGCATGCGCAGCACCTTGGATTCGCGAGCGGTCAGGCCGGCCAGCACGGAGCGGGTCGCTTCGCGCAGACCTTCGGCGGTGGCGGAATCCACCGGCGACAGGGCCTGGATATCTTCGATGAAATCGCCCAGATGGCTGTCTTCATCGTCACCGATTGGCGTTTCCATGGAGATCGGCTCTTTGGCGATCTTCAGTACCTTGCGGATCTTGTCTTCCGGCATTTCCATGCGCTCGCCAAGCTCTTCCGGTGTGGGCTCGCGGCCCATTTCCTGCAGCATCTGGCGGGAAATACGGTTCAGCTTGTTGATCGTCTCGATCATGTGCACCGGAATCCGGATAGTGCGGGCCTGGTCCGCGATAGAGCGGGTGATGGCCTGACGGATCCACCAGGTGGCGTAGGTAGAAAACTTGTAGCCACGACGGTATTCAAACTTGTCGACGGCCTTCATCAGGCCGATGTTGCCTTCCTGAATCAGGTCCAGGAACTGAAGGCCACGGTTGGTGTACTTCTTGGCAATGGAGATAACCAGACGCAGGTTGGCCTCGACCATTTCTTTCTTGGCACGGCGGGCCTTGGCTTCGCCGATAGAAACGCGACGGTTGATTTCCTTGATGTCGACCACGTCCAGGTCCACTTCGGTCTGCACGTTCTGGATGCGTTTCTGCAGGCGTACGATTTCGTCAATGCGCTCGCCGATGGCAGCGGCGTATGGCTTCTTGGTGGCGGCGATTTCTTTCGCCCACTCAAGGTCGATTTCGTTGCCCGGGAACCACTTGATGAAGTCTTTGCGGGGCATTTTGCAGTCGCGTACGCAGATCTGCATGATCGCCCGCTCGTTCTCGCGCACCAGGTCGTTGGTGGAGCGAACCACGTTCACCAGCTCGTCAAACGCCTTGTTGGCCAGTTTGAACGGGGCGAAAACCTGGCCCAGTTCGTTCAGGGCTTCCTGGGTTTTCTTGTGGCCGCGGCCGTGCTTGTCCAGGGCCTTGTTGGCGGCGTCGAGCTTTTCTTTCAGCAGTTCGAAGCGCAGGCGGGTCTCTTCCGGATCCGGGCCGTTGTCGTTGTCGTCATCGCTGGAGGTGTCGTCGTCATCGTCATCGCTGTCGGAATCGTCCGAAGAGGTATCTTCGGTGGTTTCTTCGCCCATGAACGGCTCGGCGTCGTCCGGGTCAAGGAAGCCGGTTACGATGTCGCTGATGCGGCCTTCGTTCTCGATGATGCGGTCGTAGGCCTGGATTACGGTGCCAGCTGTGCCCGGGAAGTGGGCAACGGCGGCCATGACGTCGCGGATGCCTTCTTCGATGCGCTTGGCGATAACGATTTCGCCTTCGCGGGTCAGCAGTTCAACAGTACCCATTTCGCGCATGTACATGCGCACCGGGTCGGTGGTGCGGCCGGCGTCGGTTTCCACGGCGGCAAGGGCTGCGGCGGCTTCTGCGGCAGCGGCTTCGTCTGCGGTGGAATCGCCTTCGGTCATCAGCAGGGTATCGGCGTCCGGTGTTTCTTCGCACACCTGGATACCCATGTCGTTGATCATCCGAATAATATCTTCAACCTGGTCCGGGTCTGCGATATCTTCCGGCAGGTGGTCGTTTACCTCGGCGTAAGTCAGGTAACCTTGTTCCTTGCCTCGTGCGATGAGGTCTTTCAAACGTGATTTCTGCGAATTGCCTGACATAGACACCCTGTGAACTCGCTTTTAAAAAGGAAAAAAGTTAAACAGCCATTATAGCTGTCGCTTGGTTTTGCTGCCACCAACCGGTTAGATGGTGATCAATTGCGATAGTTTCAAGTTTTACTCCCCGGCTTTCGGGTTTAACGTGCCCGCGCTGAGGGTTCTCAGCTCTTCCCGCTGTTCCGGGGTGAGCGTTGCCAGGTTCCGGAGCAGGGTTGCCAGTCTTTGCTGGCGCGCGGCTTCTTCGTTCGGGCTTAACAGCTCTCTGGCAGCAGCCAGTGTGCTTTCCCGTGCCGGTATGTGCTCCAGTCCGTCGAACAGGTTGTAGAACCTGTCGCGGGCCTGCTTATCGGTTGCCAGTCCCGCTACCAGTGCTTTGCGGGTCTGGATGTTGTTTTCCAGCAGCCAGCGGGCCAGTCGGCCGGCCTGCTCCAGTTGCCTTGTGCGGTCGGCCAGGGCTTTCACTTCCGTGGCCAGTTCCGGCGCCTCCAGCAGGGCCAGGCACAAGGTGCTGTCTTTGCTGAGCTTTACGTCAATGCGTTCTTCTGAAGGCCGGTTCTGGCCTTCGTTGCGCCAGCCCTGGGCCTTGTGGTTCTGGCCTTGCTGGCGGTTCTGCCACTGGTTGCGGCCGCCGCACAGTCGCAGCATTTCGTGCCACATGGCGTCCCGCAGCGTGCTGCGGGGCATTTTGTTCAGTAGCGGCTCGGCCCGGGCTCTCAGTTCGCCCCGGTGTTCCGGCAGTTGCAGGTCGAGCCCTTCGCTCTGGCGGTCAAACAGGTAGCGCGAGAGCGGAGTGGCGCCGTCTATGCGTTTCTGGAAGGCCTTGGCACCCTCTTTTCGGATCAGGGTGTCCGGGTCTTCGCCTTGCGGCAGCATCAGGAACTGCAGATGCAGGCCGTCTGCCATCAGTTCCAGGGCATTTTCCATGGCCCGGTCGGCAGCACGGAAGCCGGCCTGGTCGCCGTCAAAGCAGAATACGATGTGTCTTACCTGCCGCAGCAGGGCGTTTAGGCTGTCCTGGTTGGTCGCTGTGCCCAGGGTAGCAACGGCGTAGTGAATGCCGTGCTGGGCCAGGGCGATCACGTCCATATAGCCTTCCACCACCAGCAGTTTGTCCAGCTGGCGGATGGCTTGCCGGGCCTCGAACAGGCCGTAGATTTCACGGCTCTTGTGGAATACGTCCGATTCCGGCGAATTGATGTACTTGGCTTTGTCGTCGCCCAGTGTGCGACCACCGAAAGCGACGGTTTTGCCCCGGGTGTTCCGGATCGGGAACATTACCCGGTTGCGAAACAGGTCTCTGGGGCGGCCGTATTGATCGGAAACCGTCCGGGTTTCAATCAGCGGGCCCTTCAGATCTTTCGGGGCTGCGTCGTAAAGGGCGGTGCCTGTGCCCGGGGCGAAGCCGATCTGGTATTGCTGGATAATCGAATTATCCAGTCCGCGCTGTGTCAGGTAGTCCCTGGCGTAGGCGCCTTGCTGGCCGGCCAGGGCCGACTGGTAAAAGCGATTGGCAAAGTCCAGCGCGTCGGTCAGCGTCCGGGCTTGCTGCATTTCCTGCCTGGCGGCCTTGTCGTAAGGCACTTCAAGCCCTGCGCGCCTGGCCAGTTCTTCCACTGCTTCGGTAAACCCGAGGCCCTCGAACTCACGAACGAAGCTGATGGCATCGCCGTGGGCGCCGCATCCGAAACAGTGATAGAAGCCTTTGTCTGGCCGAACGTTGAACGAAGGTGTTTTTTCGTCGTGGAACGGGCAGCAGGCTTTGTAATTTGCGCCGGCTTTTTTCAGGGTAATGCGGGAACCGATCAGCTCCGCCAGGTCGATACGATCCAGCAGGTCTTCAACAAATCGTTGAGGGATCAGTCCGCTCATGGTGGCTCCACTTCAGCCTGGGTGCCGGGGTAAAACGCTATTCACCATAGCCAAAAATGCCGCCGAAGCCAGGCCTCGGCGGCATTTTCAGTTTGCCGGGTAGGGCGAAACGCCGTTCCGGCAATCAGTCTTGCTGTCGATGCGTTCTGAACTCAGTACAGACGCTCGAACTTACGCTGCTCACGCTGAAGCTTCTTGAGATGACGCTTAACGGCGGCAGCTGCTTTGCGCTTACGTACAGCGGTCGGCTTCTCGTAGTGCTCACGACGACGTACTTCAGACAGTACACCGGCCTTTTCGCAGGAACGCTTGAAGCGACGCAGTGCTACATCAAACGGCTCATTCTCTTTCACTTTAACAGCTGGCATTCGAAAATCACCTACCTGATAGATTCGGTTTCAATTGGTTCCGCCGGCCTTTGCCATGCGGGCTCGATCCCTGGTCAGATTGGCTAAAACTCGACCAGTGCTAATTTAGGGCGGCAATGATAACGGCTGGGCCTGCCGAGGTCAATCATTGTTCAACGAAACTGCCGGAGGCTTTCGGGTTTCTGCTAAAATGCCGCCAGCTTTCATTTCTCCTCCTGCGGATACGGCCTGACTATGCTGATTCTTGGTATTGAAACCTCCTGCGACGAAACCGGCGTTGCCCTGTTTGATGACGAGCAGGGGCTGCTGGCCCACGCCCTGTTCAGCCAGATTGACATGCACGCCGACTACGGCGGGGTAGTGCCGGAGCTGGCCTCGCGGGATCACGTGCGCAAATTGTTGCCCCTGTGCGACCAGGTGCTGGCCGAGGCCGGCAAAACCCGCAAGGATCTCGAGGGCATTGCCTACACCGCCGGCCCGGGCCTGATCGGCGCGTTGATGGTGGGCGGCTCGGTGGCCCACGCCCTGGGTTTTGCGCTGGATATTCCGGTACTGGGTGTGCACCACATGGAAGGCCATTTGCTGGCGCCCATGCTGGAAGAAAATCCCCCGGAATTTCCGTTTGTGGCGCTGCTGGTATCCGGCGGCCACACCCAGCTGGTGCGGGTAGACGGCATTGGCGAGTATGAAATGCTGGGCGAATCGGTAGACGACGCCGCCGGTGAGGCTTTCGATAAAACCGCCAAGATGCTGGGCCTGGATTACCCCGGCGGCCCCCGGGTGGCGGCGCTGGCCGAAAAGGGCCGCGATGGCATCTACCGGTTTCCGCGCCCGATGACCGATCGCCCCGGCCTGGACTTCAGTTTCAGTGGCCTGAAAACCTTTACCCTGAATACCGTGAATGCTGCCCGGGATAACGGCAACCTGGACGAGCAGGTAAAAGCCGATATCGCCCTGGCCTTCGAAGCGGCGGTGGTGGACACGCTGACCATCAAATGCAAGCGGGCACTGGAGCAAACCGGCTGCAAGCGGCTGGTGATTGCCGGTGGCGTGAGTGCCAACAAGCGGCTGCGGGCCGGGCTGGAGAAGATGGCCGCCAGGCTGCGCGGCTCAGTGTTCTATGCCCGCCCGGAATTCTGTACCGATAACGGGGCCATGATTGCCTACGCCGGTGCCCAGCGGCTGAGGGCCGGGCAACGTGACGGTGAGCGGATTGTGTCGGTGCCGCGCTGGCCGATGAACACCCTGCCGGCGGTGAATGAGCCCCGGGCTAACGGCCTTGTAGACTGAGTATTACAAACCGGTTTCCCGGCCCTGGGCCAGGCGGATCAGGTTATTGCGGTGGCGCACCACAATCAGCAGGGTAAGCAGGCCAAACAAGGGCAGGGTGTCCGGCTCCAGCAGGGCGCTGATGACCGGCCCGCTGGCAATGGCAATCAATGAAGCCAGCGCAGAGATACGCCAGCGCCACATGATCACCAGCCAGATGCCGGCCATGATCAGGGTTGTGACCGGTGCCAGCGCAAGGCCGGCCCCGAGGGCTGTTGCCACGCCCTTGCCGCCCTTGAACCGGTAGAACAGCGGAATCATATGGCCGGTTACCGCGCACAGGGCCACCATGGCCTGCACCAGGATGGACAGTCCCGCCAGGTGCGCCAGCCACACCGGTAGCCAGCCCTTGAAGGCATCCAGCGCTAGGGTGATCAGCGCCGGTTTCCAGCCGCCGGCCCGGTACACGTTGGTGGCTCCGGGGTTGCCGGAACCCAGCGCGCGCGGATCGGGCAACTGCCATGCGCGGCATACGGGCACGGCAAACAGCACCGAGCCGGCCAGGTAGGCGCCGAAGCAGAGCAGTACAATCACAATCGGGTTGCTGGTTACATCCATGGCTGCATCGCAGGTGCGCAGACGGCACCGGGTGTTCTGTGAGAAAATGCCGGCCCTTAAATCCGGCAGACAGGCGAACAGCCACAGTATCGCTTGCCTGTGCATTATTCAATCAGCCTTGAGTGGAACATCCTGGAGTCCGGTTTGGCAGATGCTTCAACAGACATCGTCTTCATCGAAGGCCTGGCGGTAGAGACCGTTATCGGCGTGTACGACTGGGAACGCGACGTCACCCAGCGGCTGCTGGTAGACCTTGAAATGGCATGGGACAACCGTCGCCCGGGTGCCAGTGACGATGTGGCCGATGCCCTGGACTATGCTGCGGTGAGCGAGCGGGTAACTGCCGTGCTGCAGGCGCTGCAGCCAAAGTTGCTGGAGCGGGCGGCGGAAGAGCTGGCCGGGGTGCTGCAGAATGAGTTCGGGGTACGCTGGTTGCGATTAACCCTGCGAAAGCCTGGCGCCGTGCCGGCGGCCAGGGCGGTGGGTGTAAAAATTGAAAGGGGAGAGCGGTGATGGCCAGGGTATATATCAGTATCGGCAGTAACATCGACCGCTACCGGCACGTAACGGCAGCACTGGATGCCTTGCAAGACTGGTTTGGTGAGCTGGTGATCTCGCCGGTTTACGAGAGCGAGTCTGTGGGCTTTGACGGTTCGGACTTTCTGAACCTGGTGGTGGGGGTGGAGACCGACTTGCCGGTTGGCGAGCTGTCTGCCCGTTTCAAGCAGCTGGAGCGGGAAAACGGGCGCAAGCCGGATGCTCCCAAGTTCAGCCCGCGAACCCTGGACCTGGATATCCTGACCTGGGGCAATGTTACCGGCGTAACCGATGGCGTTGAATTGCCCCGGGCCGAGATTCTGAAGAATGCCTTTGTGCTGCGTCCACTGGCGGATATCGCACCTGAAGATGTACATCCGGTGTGTAGCGAAAGCTATGGACGACTGTGGCAGGCCTATAGCACCGACCAGAAACTCTGGCCGGTGGATTTCACCTGGCAGGGGCGCCAGATTTCACAGGCCGTTGGCTGACCGGAACCGCTCAATCAGGTGATCGGTGGCGCTGTCGCCTGCCGTGCCGTCACTCTTTTCGCCCAGCAGGCGCGGCAGGATTTCGTTGCCAATCTGCTTGCCCAGCTCCACGCCCCACTGATCAAAGCAGTCCACGTCCCAGATAACGCTCTGCACGAAGGTGCGGTGCTCATACAGCGCAACCAGCGCACCCAGTGTCTCCGGGGTTAGCTGTTCCATCATCAGGATGTTGCTGGGCTGGTTGCCGGGGATTACCTTGTGCGGGGCCAGCGTCTGCGCTGCAGCCTCAGCCATGCCGCTATCCCGCAGCTCCTGAACGGCTTCCTCCCGGGTTTTCCCCGCCATCATGGCCCGTGCCTGGCTCAGGCAATTGGCAAACAGGGTGGCGTGGTGGTGTTCCACGGGGTTGTGGGACTTCAGCGGAATCACAAAGTCGGCGGGAATCAGCCGGGTGCCCTGGTGGATCAGCTGGTGATAGGCGTGCTGGCCGTTGGCGCCCACACCGCCCCAGAGAATCGGGCCGGTTGTGGAGTCCACGGGGGTGCCGTGCTGGGTTACCCGCTTGCCGTTACTTTCCATATCCAGCTGTTGCAGGTGTTCCGGCAGGTGTTTCAGGTACTCGTCGTAGGGCAGCACCGCGTGGCTACCAGCCCCCCAGAAGTTGTTGTACCACACGCTCAGCATGCCCATCACCACCGGCAGGTTTCGCTCGGCCGGGGTGTTGCGGAAATGGTAGTCCATGGCATGGGCGCCGGCCAGCAGGGAACGGAAGTGATCCATGCCCAGCGTCAGCGCGATGGGCAGGCCAATGGCCGACCACAGGGAATAACGGCCGCCCACCCAGTCCCACATGGGGAAGATGTTGTCAGCGGCAATGCCAAAGTCGGTGGCTGCTTCGATGTTGGTGGTGACCGCCATAAAGTGGCTGGCGATAGCCGTATCGGAGCCGCCATTGGCCAGGAACCATTGCCGGGCCACCAGGCTGTTATCGAGGGTTTCCTGGGTGCGGAAGGATTTGGACTGCACCAGGAACAGGGTGGTTTCCGGGTTGAGGGCCTTCAGGGTTTCGGAGATGTCGGTGCCGTCGATGTTGGCAACAAAGTGGCAGTTCAGGCCGCCCTGCCAGTAAGGCTTCAGGGCCTCAACCACCAGTTTCGGGCCCAGGAAGGAGCCGCCGATGCCAATGCTCACCACATCGGTCAAGCGTTTGCCGGTGTGGCCACGATGCTGGCCCCTGTGTATCGCTTCAACCAGCTGCTCCATGCGGGCCAGTGTGCTGTGCACTTCCGGCATGATGTTGCAGCCATCTACCTGTACGTCGGTATCGGCCGGCTGGCGCAGTGCCGTGTGCAGGGCCGGCCGGTTTTCGGTGATGTTGACGATGCCGCCGGTAAACAGGGCTTCTGTGCGCTGCTCCAGGCCACAGGCCCGGGCCAGGTCGGCCAGTGCGCTGAGGGTATCATCGGTCAGCCGGTTGCGGGAGAAGTCCAGGGTCAGGCCCGCAGCTTCGATCAGGTAGCGGGTGGCTCGCGTGGGATCGTCCCGGAACAGGTCTCGCATCGGGGTTTCGGCAAGCTTTTCTTGGTGCCGGATCAGCGCCTGCCACTCGGGCTTTTGGGTCAGTGCTGCCGTGTTGTCTGGCATCAGAGTGTCCTTTCTGTCTGCCGCCTTCCCCGTTCGGGCAGGCGGCAGTTCCGGGTTCAGCGGGTTACGGAAATATTGTCGATCAGCCTTGTGGTGCCCAGGAAGGCGGCGACCAGCAGGGTGAGCTCGCGGTCGGCTTCCGCTGCGGGTTTGAGGCTCAGGCTGTTCACGATATTAAAGTAATCCGGGCGCAGCCCGGCACCGGCCAGTGCCTCTTTGGCTTCCTGCTCCAGCGTGTTGAAGTCCGAACGGCCCTGCTCCAGCTGGCTGGCGACGCTGGTGAGTGTTTTGTACACCACCGGAGCGATGGCTCGCTCCTGGTCAGACAGGTAACCGTTGCGGGAGCTCTTGGCCAGGCCGTCGTCTTCGCGGATGGTCGGGGCGCCAATAATTTCGATGGGCATCATCAGGTCTCGCGCCATCTTGCGGATCACCGCCAGTTGCTGGAAATCCTTCTCGCCGAAGATGGCGATGTCAGGCTGTACCATGTTGAACAGCATGGTCACCACCGTGGCTACGCCTTCGAAATGCCCGGGGCGGCTGGCGCCGCAGTGGCCTTCGCTGACTTCCGGCACCAAAACCTTGGTCTGGTTGGCCAGGCCTTCCGGATAGATCTCGTCAACCGTGGGCGCAAACACCAGGGTGTTGCCGGCAGCTTCCAGCTGGGCCTGGTCTTCTGCCAGGGTGCGAGGGTACTTGTCCAGGTCTTCGCTGGCACCGAACTGCATCGGGTTCACGAAAATACTGGTGACCACGATATCAGCGGCTTCTGTGGCCTTGCGCACCAGGGAAATGTGGCCCTCATGCAGGTTGCCCATGGTGGGCACCAGCGCAATGGTTTTGTCCTGCTGACGGAACGCCTTCAGGATGCTGCGCAGTTCTTTCAGTGAATGTACGGTTCTCATGCCTTGAACGTATGCTCCTCGGCCGGGAATGAGCGGTCTTTAACGGCTTTTGCGTAGGCGGCAATGGCTTCCGGAATGGAGTCGGTCTCTGCCAGGAAGTTTTTCACAAAGCGCGGCTTACGGCCAGTGGTGACGCCGAGCATGTCGTGCAGCACCAGCACCTGACCGTCGGTGCCGTTGCCGGCGCCGATGCCGATGACCGGGGCTTTGACCGTCTGGGTGATGCGGGCAGCCAGCGGTGCGGGCACACATTCCAGCAGGATAACGTCGGCGCCAGCGGCTTCCAGTTCGCAGGCGTGTTCGATCATCGCCTCGGCGGCTTTGTCGTCACGGCCCTGTACCTTGTAGCCGCCGAACTTGTTGACGAACTGGGGGGTAAGGCCCAGGTGAGCACAGACCGGCACACCGCGTTCGCTCAGGGCCTCGATGGTGTCGCGCATCCAGTCGGTGCCTTCGAGTTTCACCATGTGGGCGCCGGCACGCATCAGTTCTGCGGCGTTGTTCAGGGCGTCGGCCACGGTGCCGTAAGACATGAAGGGCATGTCCGCCATGATCAGTGCGCCACGGTTGCCCCTGGCAACGCAGCTGGTGTGGTAGCCCATGTGCTCCATGGTTACCGGCAGGGTGCTGTCATTGCCCTGAAGAACCATGCCGAGCGAGTCACCAATCAGGATCACGTCTACGCCCGCTTCACTGACCACCTGTGCAAAGGTGGCGTCATAGGAGGTGAGGGCAGAAAAGGCTTCGCCCTTTTGCTTGTATTCCCGCAGGGTGTTGATGGTAACTGCCATAGAATCCTTGCCTTTGAATAGATGAATGCCGGGGTATACCTGTTACAAGAGTAGCACGGAGTTGCCAGCTGTTAATCAGTTGCTTCCGCCTGTGGGTGGCAGTTTGCGCAGCTGATTGTCCGGACACTCGGACCGCAGCTGGTCGACGCGGCGGCCATCGGGCAGGCTCAGTTCCGGGTTCAGGTCCAGCAGGGGTTGCAGCACGAAGTCCCGGTTTGCCAGCTCGGCGTGGGGTATCGTCAGCCGCTCATCTGCCAGCTGTTGGTCGCCATACAGAAGCAGGTCAAGATCCAGGGTGCGTGGCCCCCAGTGGCGCAGCCGCTCCCGGCCGTGGGCCTGTTCGATAGTTTGCAGGTGGTCCAGCAGCTGGTGTGGCGGCAGGGCCGTGCGCAGTTCGACAGCGCCATTCACAAAATCCGGTTGATCTTGCGGGCCCACGGGGCGGCTGGCGTAGAACGGCGACTGCGCCATCAGTGTGGTGTCCGGCAGGCTGGCCAGCTCGGCGACGGCGCGAGCAAGCTGGGCAGCGGGGTCCTGCAGGTTGCTGCCCAGGCCGACGTAAGCCAGCACCGTCATGACTGAGGCGGCCGTTTCACCGGGCTGCGCTTGCGCCGGCGTTTGCGGGGCGCCGTGGCCGAGCCAAGCTGGGACAGCATTCTTTCCTGGCCGCGCTCGTCCACTCTCTGGAATTCGGTCCACCACTGGCCGAGGCCGGGTTCAATCTCACCAGCAGATTCCCGTACTAACAGGAAGTCGTAGGCAGCCCGGAAGCGGGGGTGGGTGAGCGTGGCAAAGGCCCGCTTGCCCTGGCGCCGGGGCAGGCGCATCTGCATTTCCCAGATTTCTTTCATGGGGCCGGAGAAACGCTTGGGAATGGATGTGGCCTGAACCTGGCGGCCGATAACCTTGCCGATAGCACCGTGCAGCGCCGGTTGCACCGGGTCGCCGTTGTCCTGGCGGCGGCGCCATTCCACCTGCAGGGCAGGCCACAGCATGGCGGCAAACAGGAAATACGGTGTTACCGATTTGCCCTGAGCGATGCGGGCATCGGTGTTGCGCAGGGCCTGGAGGATCAGTTCGTCGGGTTCGCCGGCTTCAATAGCACGGGCGGTCTCCGGGAACAGCGGCTCCAGCAGGTTGTATTGCTGCAGCAGGTTATAGGTGGCTTCGCCATGGCCGGCGGAGAACAGTTTCAGCACTTCATCAAACAACCGGGCCGGCGGAATGTGGCTCAGCAGGGGCGCCAGCTCCCGGATCGGGGCCTCGGTTTCCGGTTCGATCTCGAACCCGAGCTTGGCGGCAAAGCGGATGGCCCGCAGCATGCGCACAGGGTCTTCCCGGTAGCGGGTTTCCGGATCACCGATCAGACGGATCTGGTGGTTTTTCAGGTCTTCCACGCCATTGGCGAAGTCGATAATGCTGAAGTCGCGGATGCAGTAGTACAGCGCGTTGATGGTGAAGTCGCGGCGCAGGGCGTCTTCTTCCTGGTTGCCGTATACGTTGTCCCGCAGCAGCAGGCCGTGCTCACTGGTGCGGTGCTCGTCGTCGGCAACATCGTCTTCTGCATCCCGGGCATTGCCCCGGAAGGTGGTGACTTCAATAACTTCGCGGCCAAACACCACGTGCACAATACGGAACCGGCGGCCGATCAGGCGGGAGTTCCGGAACAGGTCGTGGACCTCTTCAGGGGTGGCATTGGTGGCGATGTCGAAGTCTTTGGGTTTGCCGCCGAGCAGGATATCCCGCACGCCGCCACCCACTAGGTAGGCTTCGTAGCCAGCTTTGTTCAGGCGGTGCAGCACTTTCTTGGCCGGCTCGCTGATCATCGAGCGGGACACGTTGTGCTGATCCCTCGGGATCTCTTGCCGCTGGTAGTGTCTGGCTTTCTTTTTCCCGTTGCCGGGCATGAAAGAGCGGAGTTTTTCTACTAGTCGTCTAGGCATGGAATTCCGTGTTTGCGAGCCGCAAAAACGGGGATTTTAACGGTTTGCGCAGGAATTGCACACGTTTGGCGGGAATCGCTGGCAATAAAGTCGTTTCAGGGGGTGTTTCGGGAAGGTGTTCGGCTTTTGTGGAAGCCAGATAATCAAAAGGCGGGTTCGCGATTACGAACCCGCCCTGAAAGCGTTGACGATCTGCATTGTTCTTGTTGTTGTCGGGATTCTTTTTGATTTTTCTACCCCACCGTGTTGCCCCAAAGTCAGGGCTTATAAGCAACGCAAACGGAAAGCTTTGAATACATGAGCAGTCAGAAACATGGCGCGGGCTTTACAGCAGTTGCGGTGTCGCCTGGAAGACGATTCTTCTCCACTTCTACAACTCGCGCATGTTGTGGGACCACTAAAAAAGCAAAGTACCCAAAACACTCAGTTCGCTCGCGTCCTGTTTTTGTTTTTGTTACCGGACGCTCTTGCAGCTTTTTGTTTTTGTTTTGACGCCGCGTTGTCACTCTTGTTTTTGTTGTTGTGCGCTTAATAGGTTGCAGGGGGCGTGCCAGTTTTTGAAAAGTGTTTATTAACAGCGGGTTACGAAAAATGCAGATATAAGTGTTACCCCGTACCCGCTGGAAGTGTTACCTGTGTCACGTTATCTGGGGAGGGAGTGTTACCGTGAGGAACAGGGAGGTAACAAATGAACAGGGGCTCATTTGTTACCTTTCGGATGGTTAGCTGCCGGCGCCTTTTTTACGGGGGATGCCCAGCCGCTGGCGGCGTTCCCACAGCGATTTACGGCTGATGCCGAGTTTCTGGGCCAGCTCGGTTTCACTCATACGATCTTGATTTTCAAGCACAAAGTGCTGGAAGTAATCTTCCAGAGACAAGTCATTGGCAGAATCTGCGTCGCGGGTGGGCGTTTGTTCGTTGTCGCCTTCCACCAGGGTTTCCGGGATGTATTCGTCGCCGTAATCACTGTCCAGATCCAGCACAGAGGGGGTGATGACGTCGGTATCGGTCAGGATTGACGCCCGCTCGATGGCATTTTCCAGTTCCCGCACGTTACCAGGCCAGCGGTAACGCTCCAGGGCTTGCATGGCTTCCGGGCTCAGGCTGAGGTCCGGGCGTCCGAGTTTCTCTGCTTGCCGTTTCAGGAACCGGCTGGTCAGGCCCAGCACATCGCCCCGGCGTTCCCGCAGTGGCGGAATACGGATCTGCATCACGTTCAGGCGGTAATAAAGGTCTTCCCGGAACTCGCCGGTGCGGGTCATCGCTTTCAGGTTGCGGTGGGTAGCGGCGATCATCCGCACGTTTACTTTCTGGCTTTGGGTAGAGCCTACCCGGCGTATTTCGCTTTCCTGCAGTACCCGCAACAGGCGGGCCTGGGCTTCGGCGGGCAATTCGCCGATTTCGTCCAGGAACAGGCTGCCACCGTCGGCAGCTTCGATCAGGCCGGTACGGGCTGAAACCGCACCGGTAAAGGCGCCTTTTTCGTGGCCGAACAGTTCCGATTCAATCAGGCTCTCGGGGATGGCGGCGCAGTTTACCGAAATCAGGGGCTTGTTGGCCCGGGGGCTGAGCAGGTGCAGGGCCCGGGCGGCCAGTTCCTTACCGGTACCGGATTCGCCCTGGATAAGCACCGTGGTTTCTGTGGGGGCTACCTTGCGGATCAGGGTGAATACCCGCTGCATAGGCTCGCAGGTGCCAAACATGACGGTCGATGGATCACCCGATGGGGTGTCTGCGGTTCGGGCTGGGTCTTCATCGGCCCGGCTGCTGGCGGGCTCGTGGCCGCGGGCCAGGATGTTCTCCACGGCAGCCAGCATTTCGTCATGGTCGAAGGGCTTGGCAATGTAGTCCACAGCGCCCATTTTCATGGAGTCCACGGCGGAGCGCAGGCTGGCATAGCTGGTCATGATCAGCACCGGGGTGTCCGGCGCCCGGGTGATCATTTCGGTGCCGGGCGCGCCGGGCAGGCGCAGATCGGTGATGATCAGGTCAAAGCTGTCGGGGTCCAGCCCTTCGGCTTCTTCTACAGAGACGGCATCGGCCACTTCGTAGCCGGCGTGCTGCAGCAGTTTGCGGACTGCCGAGCGGATAATGTCTTCGTCTTCAACTATCAGAATACGGGGCATATTGCGTTCACGACCTTTCGTTCGGGCTGCTGTTGCCGGTATCGGTTTCTGGCTCGTAGGCGGGCAGGCGCAGCCTCATGCAGGTGCCGCGGCCGGCGGCTTTGTCGGCCGGGCTTTCTACCTGGATGTTGCCATAGTGTTCTTCAACAATACTGTACACCAGGGATAACCCCAGGCCCGTGCCTTTGTTGGGGGCCTTGGTGGTGTAAAAGGGCTCGAATATGTGGTCCAGCTGATCTGCCGGTATACCGGAGCCTTCATCAATCACCTCGATGATAGCGGAGTAGCCGTCGCCCTTACCATTGACCGTTATGGTACCTCCGTCTGGCGAGGCGTCCCTGGCGTTGGCCAACAGGTTAACAAATACCTGAACCAGCCGCTGCTCGTCGCCCAGCACCTGCATGGAGGGCGGGCAGTCGTTAACAAAGCGGATGCCCATGCCCCGTTCGCTGAGTGACAGCAGGTTGATGGATTCTTCCACGCAGCGGTGAATGTTGACCGGCTCATAGCGGTTTGCGTGGGCATGGTTGCCGGTACGGGCGAAGTTCATCAGGGATTGGAGGATGGCGGAAATGCGCCGGGTCTGCTGCTGTATCTGGTCTGCGGTTTCCAGGATGCCAGGGTCGTCGGTTTCCAGCTTCAGGTTCTGGGCCAGGGAGGAAATGCCGGTGACCGGGTTGCCGATTTCATGGGCCACGCCAGCGGCCAGGCGGCCAACAGAGGCCAGCCGTTCGCTGTGCATCAGTTCGTCTTCCAGCAGGCGGGTTTCGGTCTGGTCTTCCACCAGGATAATGGAACCGCCTTCGGTGTGGTCCGGGCCGCTCAGGGCCGCTTTGTGCAGGTTCAGCCAATGGGGCTTGCCCCGCAGGTCCAGCCGGTGCTTGTAGCGGTGTAGCTCCGAGCCACGGTTAAAGTCATCCAGCAGGGTGTGCCAGTGCTCGGGAAGGGCCATCAGCCGGGCGCCCACCACTTCGTCAGCGGAAATGCCGGTGAGTGCTTCGATGGCGTGGTTCCACATCAGGATTTCGCCGTCCTCGCCCACCGAGCAGGCCGGGATTGGCAGGTTCTGCAGGGTTTGCCGGTAATGCCGGCGCAGGTTGTCCAGTTCCCCGGCCAGGCCGGTCAGCTGGTTCTGGTAATCCCCCAGCGCCCGCTCCACATAGCGGATATCCTGGCCGGTGACGCCGTGGGTCAGAGGCTTGAAGCCCAGGTGCCGCTTTACAATATCCCGGGCCACCGAGGGCCCCAGCAGGCCGGACAGGTTGATTTCTATCTGGTCCCGCAGCCGGCGCAGCTGGTACGGCCGGAACTCCACATTGGGCAGTTTCAGCTGGGCCAGGGCCCGCTCCACTTCCCGCCGTGCCACGCTCTGGCCCAGCGGATCCGCCAGTTGCTGGATGAATTCCTTGGAGGATGCTGCCAGCAGTTCCCGGCGCTGGGGCCGGGACAGTGCGCCCATGGAACAGGCCTGGGCAGCGCTGGTTTCTTCCGCCGACGCGGGGCTGATGATCGAGACCAGGGCAAAGACCGAGATATTCGCCGTCAGGCTGATAAAGGTAAAGATGTGCCAGTTGTCGTAGCCCGGGTTGATGGGCAGGTCGAGCCAGTACAGCAGATCCGTGGCAGACGAGAACGGCAGTACCAGGGTAAACAGCCAGATGGTCAGGCCGGTAACCAGACCCGCGACCAGCCCCCGGCGATTGCCTTCCGGCCAGTAGATGACTCCGAGCGCGCCGGGCAGCAGTTGCAGGGTACCGGACAGGGAAATCGCGCCCAGAATGGACAGGTCCAGCTTCTGGCCGATGGTTTCGTGGAACAGCAGGGCCAGGAACAGGATAACGGCGATCAGCAGGCGCTTGACCCACTGCAGCCAGCGGTAGATGTCGCCCTGATCCCTCGGGGTTTTCAGGGGCAGCACAACGTGGTTCAGCACCATGCCGGCCAGGGCAAGGGTGCTGACAATCATCAGGCCGCTGGCGGCAGACAAACCGGCAATGTACATCAGCATGGTCAGGGCCGGGCTGCCCAGCGCCTGGGCAACGCCGATACTGAAGAAGGCGGGCGGCGAGGTGACGTCCAGTGCCTGTGCCCCCCAGACAATCAACGGAACCGGCAGGCCCACCAGCAGCAGGTAAAGCGGCAGGCCCCAGCTGGCCTTGGCCAGCGCCCGGGGTGACGGGTTTTCGCTGAAGGTCATGTGGTACATGTGTGGCAGCACAAGGGCGGCGGCGAAGGACATCAGCAGCAGGGCGCGCCAACTGCCGTCGTTGATCGCCATGGTCATGGCTGCTTCCGGGTGGGAATTCTGCGCCAGCCAGTCGTCCAGCCCGCGGGTGCCATCGAAGACACCGAACAGGATGACGCCGCCAAGCACCAGCAGGGCGATGACCTTCACCAGCGAGTCGAAGGCAATGGCCAGTACCAGGCCCTGATGGTTGCCGGAACTCTGATGCCGTCGTGCCCCGAACAGCATGGTGAACAACACCACGATCAGGGCAAACATCACGCTGATGGCTTCCGGTGAGGTGGCCGGCGCCAGCAGGCTGGCAGATACGGTAACCGCCTGTATCTGCATGCTCAGCAAGGACAGGATAGCGGCGGCGGAACAGAGGGTTACCAGGGTGCCCGCCCACTGGCTGCGATACCGGTAGGCGAACAGGTCGGCCAGGGATGTGAGCTGGTAGGCCCGGGCAATTCTCAGAATGGGGTTAAGCAGCACCGGTGCCAGCAAAAACGCACCACTGATGCCCAGGTAATAGGCCAGAAAGCCGTAGCCGGACTCCGCTGCCATGCCAATGGCGCCATACACGGCCCAGATGCCGGCATAGACCCCGAGGCTGAGGGTATACACCAGGGGGTGACGCACCCAGCGGCGCATCATTGTGCCCTGTTCGGTGCCCCAGGCAATACCGAACAGCAGGACAAGGTAAAGAAGGCTGGCCAGTAACAGGCCGGTGGCACTAAAACTCATTGGGATCCCGTCGCCATTCCAGCCAGACGCCGATGGCTATCAGCCCGCCCCAGGTCACATAGGGGCTGTACCAGACGTTATCCGGCGACGTCCACCAATCCAGGATGTTCGGGGAAAAAATATAGATGGCCAGTACCAGCAGAAAAACCAGACGGTAAATGTACATCGGCTCAGTGGTCCGAACGGGTGTGTGTACCGGGGGTTATACCACGGGCCTGCCGGGATGTCAGGGGAATAGCCTGTCGCTGCCAGTTTGCCCGGCCCCAGTCCAGTATCGCGTCCACACCGTGAGCGGCCAGTTCCGGTGGCGGATTTTGTCCCAGCGCCTGCAGTGCCTGTACCAGGTTCTCTGCCGGGCGGGTATCGTCCAGCGCCGGGGCATGGGTCTGTTTGCTCAGTTTCTGGCCCTGGTCGTTCAGGATCACCGGAATATGCAGCCAGTGGGGCGGCTGTGTGCCCAGCGCCCGGTAGATCTGTTGCTGCTGGGCGGTCATGTCCAGCAGGTCTGAGCCACGAACAATGTGGGTGATGCCCTGGTCGATGTCGTCCACCACCACCGCCAGCTGGTAGGCGTAGAAGCCTTCCTTGCGCAGGATGACCGGGTCGTCGAGTTCGGCATGTACCTGCTGTTGCCGCGGGCCCAGCAGCTGGTCATGCCAGTGGCTGGTTTCGTCATGCAGGGCAAAGCGGATGGCGAAAGGCTCGTTGCCGACACCGGCAGTGCCGTTGCGACAGTGGTTCGGGTGCCGGCCACCATGGGCTTGCAGTTGTTTGCGGGAACAGCGGCAGCGATAAGCCTTGCCGGATTCCAGCAGCTGGGCGATGGCGGCCTGGTAGGCGCCATGGCGCTTTGACTGAAAGCGTATCGGTTCGTCCGGGAACAGGCCGTGGCAGTCCAGGGAATGGAGGATTTGTCCGGTGGCTTCGGGTGGTTCCCGCAGGGGGTCCAGATCTTCGATTCGTACCAGCCAGTCACCGCCAGCGGTTCGGGCTTCCAGCCAGCTGGCCAGGGCCGTAACCAGTGAGCCGAAGTGCAGGGGGCCGGTTGGGGAAGGCGCAAAGCGCCCGCGGTAGCGGGGTTGCTTCATAGGGAGTCATCTGGCCGGCAGCGGGTGCTGCCGGCCATTGAGGCGTGATCAGATGCCAGTCTGGCGCTCGCGGATTTCTGCCAGGGTTTTACAGTCGATGCAGAGCGTGGCTGTCGGGCGGGCCTCCAGCCGGCGAATACCGATTTCCACACCGCACTGGTCGCAAAAACCGTAGTCGTCTTTGTCGATGCGGTCGATGGTCTGGTCAATCTTCTTGATCAGTTTACGCTCACGGTCCCGTGTGCGCAGTTCCAGGCTGAACTCTTCTTCCTGGGTTGCGCGATCGCTGGGATCCGCGTAGTTTGCGGCGTCTTCCTGCATATGGTGCATGGTGCGGTCCACTTCTTCCATCAGCTCCTGTTTCCATTGCAGGAGCAGATCTTTGAAGTGCTGCAGCATGTCAGCACTCATATACTCTTCACCCTTCTTCATTTCATAAGGGGTGAAGTTGGTAAAACGTTCGCGTGGTTGTTCTGCAGTGTTTGCCATTGAACCCGGCCTCTTGTTTGTACTTCACAAGAACGCTTTGCTTCCGCCGCGCCAGCGTGGCTGCGCGGTTTAACCCTGGATAAAGCATTCGTCCTGAATCGGGAGTTTGCGGAAAATAGCAGATAAGTTACGGGGGTGCCAGCCCTGTAACGCCGACTTTATGGGGAGATCACGTGAAGTTTCCTGAACCTTTGGTGGAAGGGCGCCTGATCCGGCGCTACAAACGCTTTCTGGCGGATGTCCGCCTGCCCGGTGGCGAGGAGGTAACCGCTCACTGTCCCAACACCGGTTCCATGCTGGGGTGCCAGCCGGAGAACGCCAGGGTGTGGCTCAGCCGCAGCGACAACCCCAAGCGCAAGCTGCAATACACCTGGGAGTTGGTGGAAACCTCACCCGGGGTGCTGGCCTGTGTGAATACGGCGCGGCCCAATGCCCAGGCCCGGCATGCCATTGAAAGCGGCGTGGTAGAGGAGTTGGCCGGGTACAGTACGGTCCGTAGCGAAGTGCGGTACGGTGAGGAAAAAAGCCGGATTGACCTGCTGCTCTCCGGCCATGCCAGCGAGCCGGATGCCTGGGTGGAGGTCAAGAATGTCACCCTGGCCGAAGGCGGGCGGGGCTATTTTCCGGATGCGGTCACCGAGCGGGGGCAGAAGCACTTGCGTGAGTTGATGGCGCAGGTGGCAAAGGGCGACCGTGGGGTGCTGTTCTTTCTGGTGAACCACACCGGTATCGAAGAAGTACGCCCGGCAGACCACATCGACGCCCGTTATGGCCAGTTACTGCGCCAGGCTTGTGAAGCGGGGGTGGAAGTGGTGGCTTATCGGCCTGCCCTGGCCGGTGACGATGGTAATCCCACCGGCCGGCTGGACCTGACAGAGGCGGTACCGGTCAACCTGGAGCCCTGACCGGTACCCTGAGGGCTTACTGGGCCGGAGCCAGGCCCAGGTGCTGGCGGATACGGTCTGCCACTGCCTCGGCCACATGCTCCTGCTCGGTGTGCAGGTGCACGGTGTGGGTTTTCTCTTCCGTGGTCAGGGGTTCGAACCAGCTTTGCTGGGCATCCAGCAGCTCTTCGGTAGCCTCGGAGGCATCCCCTTTGCGTTTGCGCACCCATTCCCGGCGCAGTTGTTCCGGTGCTTCGCAGTGCAGCAGGGCAAAGGGCACGCCCTGGTTTTCCGCGACACTGGCAAACAGGTTGCGTTCATGTTCCTTCAGGCAGGCGGCATCTACGATCACGGAGGCGCCGGAGGCCAGCAGGTCACCGGCCAGGTTCGCCAGGTGCTGATAGGTTTGCTCTGTCACTTCCGGGCTGTACAGGTCTTCACCCAGGCCTGACTTGCTGCTGTCCAGCGGCCCCAGGCCATGCAAGCGCTTGCGCTCGACATCCGAACGCAGGCGAATCAGCCCCAACTCGCCGGCCATGGCGGCACTCACACAGGTCTTGCCGCTGGCAGAAAGCCCGGTGGTGGCCAGCAGGTAGTGATTGGGAATGGCGCCGTAGTTTTCCGCCAGCTGGGCGTAGCCGCGATAGCGCTGCATCAGTTCTTCCCGCTCCTGCTCGTTCAGGCTCGGATTGCCCATGGTGAGCAGGGCAATCTTGGCCCGCACCATGGCGCGGTAGGCTTTGTACAGGGGCAGCAGTGCCAGCCCTTCGAAGTCGCCGCGGTATTCCAGGTAGGTGTTCAGAACCAGGTTGGCCAGCGCCGGCTCGTTCCGGGATTCCAGGTCCATCAGCAGGAAGGCCAGGTCGTTAATCACATCAATCCAGCGGAACGGCTCGTTGAATTCGATGCAGTCAAACACCGTTACCTTGTCGTTGAATACGGTGATATTGGCCAGGTGCAGGTCGCCATGGCACTCCCGCACCAGGCCGTTGGCCCGGCGGCTGGCGATCAGCTCGCGGTGGCGTTCAAAGGTGGTGCGGGTCCAGTCTTCCAGGGCGTCCAGCTGGGTCAGCAGGGCCTTGTCGGTCAGCAGGGGGCGGACCTGGTCAAAGTTCTCCTGCATGGCGGCGTAGACGGCTTCCGGTGTGCCCAGGGGCTTGTCATCGGTAATGGGGGGCAGGCTGTCGTGAAACTGTGCAGCCTGCCTTGCCACGCTGGCCAGCAGCTCGGCCGTCAGCTCGCCCCGTTCCTGGCGACGGTCGAACAGCTCGTCCTGATTGAACTGGCGCATGCGGATGGCGTATTCGAAGGGCTCGCCTGCACCGCCGATTTGCGGTTGCTCCGGGCTGCCGGTGATGGGCAGTACATCCAGGTAAAGCTCCGAGGCCAGCCGGCGGTTAAGCCGAAGCTCCTCTTCGCAGAAGTGTTTGCGGCGTTCGAGGGTTGAGAAATTGAGGAAGCCGAAATCCATGGGCTTCTTGATTTTGTAGGCGTAGTCGCCGGTCAGCAGAACCTGGGAAATATGGGTTTCGATAACCCGGAAATCCTTCACCGGGTGGTCGTACAATTCCGGGTTCTGCAGTGCCTTCACCAGTGTATCCGGGGCGTTCTCGCTCACATTGTTCTCCTGGGTTCCCTGAACTCGTTGATTTTTCTTGGCCTATCATAGCGGGCAGATTACAGAAATAACACATTACAGGCCTGCCGGTCGCCCATGTGGCTTCGTTATAATCGCGGCATGAGTAAATCATCTTCTTCCCGTAAAAAATCTCCCAAATCCCGCTCCGGAAACCAGAAATCCGGCTTCTGGCGTTTCATGCTCCGGGCCGGTGCCCTGGGGCTGGTGTTGCTTGCCGGCTGGATGGTGTACCTGGATGCGGTGGTCACCTCCCGTTTCGAAGGCCGGCGCTTTGAGGTGCCATCCCGGGTGTATGCCCGGCCACTGGAACTGTATGACGGCGCCAGCGTAAGCGCAGGGAGCCTGGTGCGTGAACTGGAGCTGTCCGGTTATCGGTCGGGTGATGGCGTGCGGGCCGGCACTTATCAGCGTAATGGTGGCCGTTTTGTCATCAGTACCCGTGGTTTCCTGTTCCCGGACGGTGAAGAAGCCCGGCGCCGGTTATCGCTGGTGGTGAGTGGCGACCGGGTCAGCTCGTTCTCAGTACTGGCGGGGCCATCGGCTGCGATTGTGCGGCTGGAACCGGCCCGCATTGGGGGTATCTACCCGGCCCATCGGGAAGACCGGGTACTGGTGCAACTGGAAGAGGTTCCGGAATTGCTGCCGCTGGGCCTGATGGCGGTGGAAGACCGCCGTTTCTACGATCACTTTGGCGTTGCGCCGCTGTCCATTGCCCGGGCCATGCTGGCCAATATCAAGGCGGGCGGGATTGTTCAGGGCGGCAGTACCCTGACCCAGCAGCTGGTGAAAAACTTCTTCCTGAGTCGGGAGCAGACACTGGTTCGTAAAGGCAACGAAGCCCTGATGTCGATTTTGCTGGAACTGCATTACGACAAAGACGACATCCTGGAAACCTACCTGAACGAAGTGTATCTGGGGCAGGCGGGCACCCGCAGCATTCATGGTTTCGGCCTGGCCAGCCAGTTCTATTTCGGTGAAAGCCTGAAAGACCTGGCCCCGCACCAGCTGGCACTGTTGATTGGTATGGTAAAGGGCCCCAGCTATTACAATCCTCGCCGACACCCGGAACGGGCCACGTCGCGCCGGAACCTGGTGCTGGATGAAATGGCCGAGGCCGGGCTGCTGGCCGAACCGGAGCTGGCGAAGCAGAAATCACGTCCGCTGGGTGTGAGCGCAAAGCCTTCGTTTACCGAGAACCGTTACCCTGCCTACATCGACCTGGTGCACCGGCACCTGGCCCGGGATTACCAGCAGGAAGACCTGCAGAGTGAGGGGCTGCGTATTTTCACTACACTTGACCCTGCGGTGCAGCATGCTTCGGAAACAGCGGTCAGCAAAACCCTGCCGAAACTGGCCAATGCGGATGAACTGGAAGCCGCACTGGTGGTTACCGCAAAGGATACCGGTGAGGTGCTGGCACTGGTGGGTGGCAAGGATCCGCAATTTGCCGGCTTTAACCGGGCGGTGGATGCCCACCGGCCGATGGGTTCTCTGATCAAGCCGTTTGTTTACCTGACCGCCCTGGAACAGCCGGATCGCTACACGCTGATCACGCCGGTGAAAGACCAGGCGTTCACCCTGGAATTCGATGACGGCCGGCTCTGGCAGCCGAAAAACTTTGATAAGGAAGAGCGCGGCGAAGTGCCTTTGCACCTGGCCCTGTCCAAATCCTATAACCTGCCTGCGGTGCGGGTGGGGCTGGATATCGGCATTCCGAATGTTCAGCAAACACTCCGGGATTTCGGGGTGACCACGCCGATATCCGATTACCCGTCGATGCTACTGGGTTCTGTGTCCCTGGCTCCGGTGGATGTGGCCCAGCTGTATCAGGGCCTGGCCACCGGCGGTTTCAACACCCCCTTGCGCACCATCCGGGAAGTGACCGATGCCGATAACGAGCCGTTGTCCCGCTACAACCTGAAAGTAGACCAGGTGGCAGACCCGGCCGCCGTGCACCTGGTGCAGTACGCCATGCAGGAAACCATGCAGGAAGGCACCGGCCGCTCTGCCTACTATACCTTGCCTGACCAGCTCACCCTGGCCGGTAAGACCGGCACCACCGATGATGGCCGGGATGCCTGGTTTGCCGGCTTCAGCGGCGACTTGCTGGCGGTGGCCTGGGTGGGCCGTGACGACAACGGGCCAACGGTTCTGACCGGCGCCTCTGGCGCGCTGCCGGTGTGGTCATCGATGATGTCGCAGATTCCCCAGCACGGGTTTTCACCGGTAATGCCGGACGGCGTGCAGTATCATTGGGTAGATGCCGAGGCCCAGGCCCTGACCGGTGAGGGCTGTGCCAATGCGCGGCTGGTGCCATTTATCACCGGCAGCGAGCCGGTAATGAGCACAGATTGCAACGGCAATATCGGCCGGCAAATTCGCAGTTGGTTTGAAGGATTGTTCCAATGATAAAAGTAACCAGTATCCGTTTCGCACCGCTTGCCCTGGCGCTGGCCCTGGCGGGTTGTGCCAGCGGCCCCGGTGGTGGCTCCATTTATGTGCCGATGGGCGGCGGCGAACCCTCCCGGGCACCCGAGCCGCCGAGAACTGCGGAGCCTGAGCAGAATTCTGAACAGGAGCCGGAGCCTCGCGTCTGGCGCAAAAGCGAAGAGCCCGCCGTGAGCGAGCCGGAACAGCCGTCCCGTACCCCTAGCTACCGGGAATCCGGGGACGCCCTGCCGGCAGCGGCGGTAACCCTGATTCGGGACGCCGACCAGCGTTTGCAACAAGGGGATTCTGCCGGAGCAATCTCCAGTCTGGAGCGGGCACAGCGAATCGCGCCCCGTTCGGCAGAGGTCTATTTCAAGCTGGCAGAAGCCTATGTGGCCGGTGACAACCTGGGAGCGGCGGAGCAGTTCACCCTGAAAGGGCTGTCTCTGGCGGGCAATAACTCAAGCCAGCAGCGTTCAGGCTGGCTGTTGCTGGCGGATATCCGTCGGGCGAGGGGAAATGTTGCGGGGGCCAGCCAGGCCGAGGATCGGGCCCGGGCGTTGTAACCGAGGCCATCCGTGGCCTCGGGTCTTTCTGCAGCGTAATCAGGGCTGCAGCGGAATGGGGTCGGCCACGGTGGTTTCTCCGGCAACCACTTCAAGGGTCTGGGTGCCTTCAAACTCGATGGTATCGTCCACCTGGTTATCATCGACCTGACAGCTGTAGCTGACGGTGTACAGTCCCTCAGTCAGGAATGCCGCAGTCCAGTCGTATAAAGTGCCTTCGTCCTGGGCTTTAACCGGTACTACCATCAGGGGGTTGGCTCCGTCACGCTCGACGTTCAGGTCAATCGGATCTACGTCAGCGCCTTCATAGACGTACACTGAACCTTCGTAGTCTGCACTGCAGGTCGCCAGATCAGCACCTTCCATTCGGACTGACTGGATCTGGGCGTAATCTACCTCGCCCTCAAGCGTGCCCACTTCCAGATTGTTTACCAGGCGCAGAACCGGCTTCAGCATAAAGTCGGCCAGCGCATTTCCTTTCGGATCTACGATAGATTTCCGCACATCAAAGTCGATGGTGAAACTGGTGCTGGTATCGGCTGCAACCACAAAGCCGCCTTTCAGTTTGAGGCCGCTCTGCTCACCGGACGGAACGGCCAGTGTGAACTGGGCATCACCTTCGGACTCCTTGGTCACCCAGGAGTTTTCGGTGTCTACAATCAAGCGGATTTCTTCATATTCGCCAGCAGGCACTTCTTCGTTAGTGATCAGCGGTTCGGTTACGCCGCCCTGAAGCGTCAGCAAGTCCAGGGTGCCTGTCTCTTCAAGGCTGAATTCCAACCAGTCACCATCAGCGGGTTTCAGGCGGATAGTGTTGAACGCGATATGCACGCTGCTCAGATCCATGGCGGGCGCATCCGTCAGCCCCACCGAAACTGTACCTGTTTGTCCGGTACTGCCTCCGTCGCTGCCACTGCCACCGCAGGCAGCCAGGGCGCCGGCGAGGGCGGAAACTGCGAATACCTTGGTTGAATTCTTCATAAATCCTCCGGTTTGTATTCTTTCCGTTGTAAGTCCGGCGTTGTGGTCGCCAGTATTGATCTCACGAAGCCGTTGCGGGTGGGGTTCCATTACTTTGATTAACATTTGCACATGCTTTGGCCATAATGCGTGGCAAGTGCATGGCGGGCGCAGCTGTTATAGACTGCGCGCTTCCCGAAACCGCAACCAGGCAGTCGTTTTTTGGCAATCCTTCCGTTTCGTCCCTCAGCCCAGAAGCGTTTTCAGCGTATGGTGCAGCCGCACCTGCAAGCTATGCACAGCTTCGCCTGGCGACTGACCGGCAACAGCCAGGATGCCGAAGACCTTGTGCAGGATGTGGTGGTCAAACTTTACCCCCGGCTTGATGAACTCGAATCCGTAGACCAGCTGCGCCCGTGGCTGAACCGGGTTCTGTACCGGCAGTTTATTGATGGCCTGCGCAAGAAGAGTCGCCAGGCGGATCAGCCGGTGAGTGACCTGATGGATGCCGACAGCCAGTCAGACTGGCTGGATTCACTGGAAGCGGACGACCATTCACCGGAACTGGCCCTGGGACAGGCGCAGCTGGGCCCGATGCTGGACAAGGCGTTGGCACGATTGTCACCGGATCAGCGCACGTTGTTGCTGCTGCACGATGTGGATGGCTGGCGCCAGGAAGATGTTGCCGAGGTGCTGGGTGTGCCGGTGGGAACGGTAAAATCCCGCTTGCACCGGTGCCGGGCCAACCTGCGAAAATTTCTTCAGGAATGCATGGAACCGGAACCCGGTTCCGGGCGTCAGGAACTGTGAGGTGATGACTATGTCCTGTTCGCAAATCCGATCACAATTGCCTGGCTTTGTCAGGAATCAGCTGGCTTCCGG
This sequence comes from Marinobacter sp. UBA3607, assembly GCF_002375525.1. Lineage (NCBI taxonomy): Bacteria > Pseudomonadati > Pseudomonadota > Gammaproteobacteria > Pseudomonadales > Marinobacteraceae > Marinobacter > Marinobacter sp. UBA3607. Next base: position 34,229 of record NZ_DFLY01000007.1, read on the forward strand.
GGAGGCGCAGCAGGTGCGCGCGCACCTGGAACACTGCCAGTCCTGTGCCCGGCAGGCAGAGATCGAAGCAGCCCTGAAGGATGAGCTGGCCAGTCGCTATGCGGTACCGGCTGCTTCGACGGATTTCGAAAGCCGGGTGTTGGCCGCGGCATCCGGTTCCGGTCAGGGCCGCAAGGTTCACCTGGCCTGGGGTGGTGCGGTAGCTGCCGCCCTGGTACTCGGGCTGATGCTGGGGCGTGGAATGCCGGAGCCGGACCCTGTGCCGCAACTGGCCAGTGAGCCGGCACCGGAGGAGCAGAGTGCTGGCCCGATGCCGGAGCCCGTGGACAGAACGGTACGGCTGGCCTTCACGGCCGGTGAGCCCCTGGATAATGTCACGCTTACCCTGGCGTTGCCGCCCCATGTGGAACTGTCCGGATTGCCGGGCCAGCACCGGGTTAGCTGGCAGGTCAGCCTTGAACAGGGCGATAACGTGCTGGCCCTGCCCCTGAAAATCCTGTTTCCCGGTGCCGGTGAGCTGATTGCAGAACTGGATGCCAACGGGCGACAGAAGGTGTTCCGGGCGGTTGTGCCCCAGCATCCCGGTAACAGTGTGCCCAATGAGCAGGAGGAACCGGCAACATGAGTGTTGGTAAAAATATAACGTTTGGCGGTTGGCTGCTGACCACCAGTTTGCTGGTTGTGGCGCCCTTAGCTGCGGCGAATGACCTGGATGTCACCATGCGTATGGTGGAAGACAGCGAAGACCTGACCAACTCGGTTACCCGCGAAATCCGCCTGCCGGAATTACCGGTGTTGCAGCGCAAGGCAGGCGACCAGGGACGGGCTCGTCCGGATGCTCCGGGGCGTGAAGTGTCAAAAGATGCCCGCGAGCGTGGCCGCGACTTTGGCCAGTCAGTATCTGAACGGGCCAGGGAAGCTCGGGAAAAAAAGCCGGAACCGGCAATTGACCGGCTGCCACAGCCGGCTCTGGATGCCCGCGAGCGCAAACCGGATATGCCGCCACAATCGTCACGTCCGTAATTTCTCACTTATGGTAACCTCAAAGCCCTGACAGCCCGGCCATACCCGGGCTTATCTGCTAATCACTAGCCTCGGGGTTTCCTGTTGTTCAGATTCCTGCTTGTTCTGAGCCTGCTGGCACTGGCCGGTGCTGCCTGTGCCAGTGGCGATACCTCTGCCGGGCAGGCGATGACCGCCGGTATCGAACAATTCCGCGAAGGCAATTACCCGCTGGCCCGGGAGCACTTTGAGCGCTCGCTGGCGCTGGGTGCCGACACGCCCGCACTCCGCTACAACCTGGGCGTGGTCTGCTACAAAACCGGAGACTATGCCGCGGCCCGTAATCATTTTTCGACGTTACTGAATGGCGACAGTCAGGCCCTGGCCCGTTATAACCTCGGATTGGTGGCACTGGCTGAGGGCCAGCCCGGACCGGCCCGCGACTGGTTTGGCCAGGCGGCAGCCGATGACGCACCGGATAAAGTGCGGCAGCTTGCGGAGCGCCAGCTTGCGGACCTTTCAGTTCAGGACAACGCTTCCCGGCAACAGTCCATGTTGGCCCGACAGGGCTATCTCTCTGCGGGTCTGGGCTACGACAGCAACATGGCCGGGGTGCCCGAGGATTCTCCCAGTAATCGCGGCAGCGCCTTTGCCGAGCTGGTGGCGGCTGGCAGCCTTGGCTACCAGGCCACGGAGCGTTGGCGACTGGTTTGGGATGGTGTGTTCTATGGCCAGGACTATCACCACGACAGCGACTATGACACCTCGGTACTGCAGGCGCGGATAACCGCTTTGCAGGTGGTCGATGTCTGGGAACTGGGAATGCGTGGGGGCGGCTCCAGAGCCTGGCTCGGCGGCGATGAACTGGAAACCCGGGCCGGCCTAGCGTTACTGGCCCGCACCGATGCCTGTACTGGGGCGGCCCTGTTGCACGGTTGTTCCTTTGAGCTGGCGGCAGAGCAGGTAAACGGCGGCCCCGGATACAGCGCCTACGATGGCCAGTGGTATCTGTTTGAAGCCCGGGCGGACCGGACCCTTGCGGGCTGGTTGCTTGAAGGTTTCTACCGCTGGGAGTCCAACAACCGGGACAATTTCAGCCAGGAAGGCTATGTGGTGAGTGTCTCGCCCCGCCACCATGAAATCGGCATCGAGGCGATATACCCGTTACACCCGGATGTGCTGGTAGGCGCAGAGAGCGCGCTGCGGCACAGCCGCTATGATTCACCACACCAGTGGCTGGAACAGGATGTGTTGGTGGAGCGCAGGCGGAAGGACACCCGTCTGGAGTTGGGGCTGATGGCGGAATACTGGCTGAACCGGCAGTGGCTGGTGCGCAACCAGTGGCTGTATCGCAACCAGGACAGTGGAATTGACCGGTATGACTACGACCGGCATACGCTGACGGTCTCGCTGGAAGGGGTATTCTGAAAGCAACAGGTTGCCCCGGCCCGATGATGACCCGGGCCGGGACTGATTGCTTACCCGTTACAGGGTAGCCATCACCTTGCGCGCAGCGGCGATGGTGAACTCGATGTCTTCTTCAGACAGCGCGGCACACACAAAACCTGCCTCGAACGCAGACGGTGCCAGGTACACGCCTTCGGCCAGCATGCCCTGGAAGAACTTCTTGAAGCGCTCTACGTCACACTCCATGACCTGGTCAAAGCGGGTAACGGAGTCTTCCTTGGTAAAGAAGAAACCGAACATGGCGCCGGCGGATTGAACCGCCAGCGGAATGCCTGCTTCGTCGGCTGCAGCTTTGAAGCCGTCCCGCACCTTGTTGGTTTTCTCGATCAGTTTGTCGTGGAAGCCGGGCTCGGAAATGGCATTCAGGGTGGTCAGGCCGGCGGTCATGGCCAGCGGGTTACCACTCAGGGTGCCTGCCTGGTAAACCGGGCCCAGCGGAGAGATGTGCTCCATGATTTCCCGCTTGCCGCCGAAGGCGCCGACTGGCAGGCCGCCACCGATCACTTTGCCCAGTGCGGTCAGGTCCGGGGTGATGCCGTAGTAACCCTGGGCTCCGCCGAGGGAAACTCGGAAACCGGTCATCACTTCGTCGAAAATCAGTACGGTGCCGTGCTCGTCACACACTTCCCGCAAACCTTCCAGGAAGCCCGGGACCGGCGGGATGCAGTTCATGTTGCCGGCCACCGGCTCCACGATGATCGCGGCAACCTGGTCGCCGATCTCCTTGAAGGTTTCCCGCACACTGTCGATGTCGTTGTAGGTAAGGGTAATGGTGTGCTCGGCCAGGCTGGCCGGGATGCCCGGGGAGTTGGGCACGCCCAGGGTCAGGGCGCCGGAACCGGCTTTCACCAGCAGCGAGTCCACGTGCCCGTGGTAGCAGCCTTCAAACTTCACAATCTTGTCGCGGCCGGTGTAGCCACGGGCCAGGCGGATGGCACTCATGGTGGCCTCGGTGCCGGAGTTGACCATGCGCACCAGTTCAATGGACGGCACCAGTTCGCACACCTTCTTGGCCATCTCGGTTTCGATGGCGGTAGGCGCGCCGTAGCCAACGCCAAGGTCGACCTGGGCGTGCAGTGCCGCTTTGATGCGCGGGTCAGAATGACCCAGGATCATCGGGCCCCAGGAGCCGATGTAATCGATGTAGCGCTTGCCGTCTTCATCGTAAAGGTAGGCGCCTTCGGCATGGTTGAAAAACACCGGGGTGCCGCCCACGCCACGGAATGCCCGCACCGGAGAGTTAACGCCGCCGGGAATGTATTTCTGGGCCTGTTCAAACAGATCTTCAGAATGAGTCACAGTGAGCTCCTGTCAGTCGGAATGTGTGTAAAGCGGATGGTGCCGGGCAAACAGCTGGCAGAATTGCTTTGCCCGGGTTTCAATCTCGGTTGGAGTGCCGCCGAACAGACCGCCGACCACGGCCAGCAGGTCTGCGCCGGCCAGAATCAGCGGCTCGGCGTTATCGGCGGTTATGCCCCCAATGGCGGTAATCGGCAAGGCCAGTGTTTTCGCTTCGGTCAACACGGTTGCTTCGGCCGCCGGCGCGCCGGGCTTGGTGCCCGAGTTGTAGAAGCGGCCAAAGGCCAGGTAATCGGCGCCGGCGGATTTTGCTGCCCGGGCCAGTTCAAGGCGATGATGGCAGGTGATGCCGATAATCGCCTCCGGGCCCAGCAGGCGCCGGGCTTCGTCCGGAGCACCGTCGTCCTGGCCCATGTGAACGCCTGCCGCGCCAACCCGGTGTGCCAGCTGCGGGTCGTCGTTGATCAACAGGGGTACGCCGGCGTTGCGGCACAGGCTGTTGAGGTCTGTAGCCTGGCGCAGCCGTTCTGCAGACGAGGATCCCTTGTCCCGGTATTGCACCAGCACGGCACCACCGCGCAGCGCGGCTTCAACGGAATCCAGCAGGGTTTCCGGGGGCGTCAGCCGGTTGTCGGTGATGGCATACAGCCCCGGTTGCAGCTTCTGGCTCAGCGTTCCCACAGGATGCCCCGATCCGGAATTCGCTGGCCCTGGCCCACGCTGAGGGCATGCAGCAGCGTGCGGTGTACATAGTTCTGGGCCTGGGAGATGGACGCCCGGGCTGATAACCCACTGGCCATCCCGGTGGCAATGGCGGCAGCCAGGGTGCAACCCGTACCGTGGTATTCGTTACTGCCAACCCGCTCGACTTCCCAGTGCATGGGTTCCGGGGAGTGGTTGTACAGGGTGTTGGTAATGTGAATGCCGGTGCCGTGGCCGCCGGTTGCCAGTACGGAACGGCAGCCAGCTTGCAGCAGGTTCAAGGCGGCCTGGTCGGCATCATCGCTGCCGCCGAGTTGTGTCAGCTCCTCGCCGTTCGGGGTGATCATTTCCGCGCGAGGGAACAGTTTGTCCTTCATGGCCTGGACCAGCTCGTCATCGGCCAGGTCGCCACCACCGGCGGCCTTGATGACCGGATCGACAATCAGGGGCAGTTCGTCATCCTGGCTGTCCAGGAAGTCCTTCAGTACAGCGACAATGGCGGCGTTGCCCAGGGCTCCGGTTTTTACCGCGTGGATGGTGATGTCCTTGTCCAGGCACTGCAATTGCTGGCGGATCAGCTGGGCGTCAACGGCTTCGGCGCCATACACGTTGTGGGTATCTTGTACCGTCAGGCAGGTAACAACCGGTAACGGGTGGCCGCCCAGTGAAGTAATGGCCTGGATGTCAGCCTGGATGCCGGCACCGCCGGAAGGATCCAGGCCAGACAGTACAAGAACGTGGGGGCGGGTGTAATTGTTAATGCTGTGCCTCCTCAGAAAGGTTTAACAACGGCCAGGATCACCACGGCCAGCAGGATAAATACCGGGATTTCGTTGAACCAGCGGTAGAACACATGGCTGCGGTGGTTTTTGTCATCACGGAACACCTTCACCAGGTGGCCGCAATAGAAGTGGTAGACAATCAGCAGGGTCACCAGTAACAGCTTTACGTGTAACCAGCCCTGGCTGAAATAACCGGATACGTTATAGCTGAGCAGCCATACACCGAAGATCACCGTGGCAATCATCGAGGGTGTGGTAATGCCGCGGTACAACTTGCGCTCCATGATCTTGAAGCGTTCCTGCCCGGGCTTGTCTTCGCAAGCTGCGTGATACACAAACAGCCTGGGCAAGTAGAAGATGCCGGCAAACCAGCACACCAGGGAAATTATGTGGAAGGCTTTAACCCACAGCATCGCTCAGCTCCGTCGGTATTGGTAATAACTTTCGATATCAGATTGAAGTACCACACCATAAACCCGCTGGATCATCGGAGCCACATGGCGTTGTACGTATAGCGCTTCGGCCTGGGAACTGTCGAACTCGTGCAGCGCCTCTTCCAGCGTGGCCTGGTATTGTACCGGGGCAACGTCCCGCCGGTTAGCCGGAATCTCCATCAGGTCAACCGTCTCCGGCGCCTCTATACCTTCTTCGGCCACCTGCTTGGCGGTGTCTTCAAGGTAGCGGGCCAGGTCTACCGCCGGCAGCAGTGCGGTGGGGCCGTTGCTTCCGTCGATCAACAGCCACTTGGGTTCGGACTTGAGCGCCTTCCTGGCTTCCTCAACCGTCAGTTCCCGTTCTGTGCGCAGAATGCTCCTGTCCATGATGGCGCCCACGGAAACCCGGCGCAGGGCCTGGATCACCGGGGAGTTCTGGTAGCTGAGCCCCTGGCTTTTCAGGATCGTCAGGAACAGCGATTTCTTGCCGAAGGCTTCACTGGTTACCAGGCTGGCGGTGGTAATGATCAGCATGCCCGGCAGTATGATATTCGGGTTACGGGTAAGTTCCATGAGCGCCATCAAGGCCGCCAGCGGAGCCTGCAGCACGGCTCCCATCATGGCGCCCATTCCCAGCATGGCGTAGAAACCCACAGATGATGCCTGCTCCGGAAAAATCTGGGCCCCGATCAGCCCCATGGCACCGCCGAGGGTGGCGCCCATAAACACCGTGGGGCCGATCACCCCGCTGGGCATGCCCAGGCCGATGGAAATGCCGGTAATGATCAGCTTGGCGGCACCCACTCCGAGCAGCAGCCAGAACGCCAGTTCGCCGTGAATGGTCTGGCTGACCGTGTCGTAGCCGATGCCCATGGTTTCCGGGATGAATACAGCAAAAGGCACCATCAGCAGGCCGGCCATGGCAATGCGCAACAGCACCGGCCGGTGATGGAAACGCCCCATGCTGTCCACCAGCTGGATAAACGCCGCTGCAGCAATGCCGATAATCACCGCAATGGCGATAATCCAGGGAATTTCCAGCATCGAGTTCATGGTCAGGGCAGGCACGCTGAACGCCGGTTCGGAACCGTAAACCACCTGGGTGACAATGGCGGCGCTCACAGCGGCCAGGATGATAGGGGTAAATCCGGCAATGGTGTATTCCATCATCACCACTTCCATGGCGAAGATAACGCCGGAAATGGGCGTGTTGAACGAGGCGGAAATGGCCGCTGCACAGCCACAGGCCACCAGGGTACGAATGCTGTTGTTGGGCAGGCGCATCCACTGGCCGAGCAGGCTGGAAAACGCAGCCCCCAGGTGCACCGCCGGGCCTTCCCGGCCGGCGGACTGGCCACTGACCACGGTCGCCACCCCGGCGACAAACTGCACCACGGCACTGCGGAATGAAATGTATCCCTGGTGGTAATTCAGGCGCTCCATGATGTGCACAATCCCGACCTTGCGATCGTGGATGGCGAGCCGGTGCAGCAGCAGCCCGAGCCCCAGCGCGCCGGCCAGGGGCAAAAGGCCCCGGGTAAGGATATCCAGTTGCTCGAAGTTCTCGGAACCGGTCCCCGGCAGGAAGTGCTCCAGCGGCCATTCGATGGCGAGGCGGAACAGCAGGATGACCACACCGGTGACAATGCCGGATAACAGGCCCAGAACTGCCAGTTGGGGCAGGGCATCCACACCGGACAGTCTCCGCCGGAAAACGGGGATCAGGTGTTCGGTAATCTGTTGCCTGATACTACGCATTGGCGCGGGATTCCGGTTGCTGACACGGCTTGGTCAATGGGTTTGGGCGGACATTGTAGCTCCGGGTCTGAAGGCTGCAATAAGTCCTTGGATTATCATGGTAGACTACAGGCAAATTCTGGCCAGAACACCTTGGAGATTAGTGTGATAAAGACAGGCATTGTGGGTGGTACCGGATACACAGGTGTGGAACTGCTGAGAATCCTCGCAGTTCATCCGGAAGCGGAAGTTACCTGCATCACGTCCCGTTCAGAAGCCGGCATGCCGGTGGCTGATATGTACCCCAACCTGCGTGGTCACTATGACCTGGCTTTCTCCGAGCCGGACCCCGCGGTACTGGCGGAGTGCGACCTGGTCTTCTTCGCCACGCCCCACGGTGTAGCCATGCGCGCAGTGCCAGAGCTGATGAAAGCCGGCGTGCGGGTGGTGGATCTTTCGGCGGATTTCCGCCTGAAAGACCTGGATGTCTGGGCCGACTGGTACGGCATGCCCCATGAAAGCCCGGAGTGGGCCGAGAAAGCCGTTTACGGCCTGCCGGAAGTGGTTCGTGATGAAATCCGCCAGGCGCAGCTGGTGGCCAATCCCGGTTGTTATCCGACAGCCGTGCAGCTTGGCTTCCTGCCCTTGCTGGAGTCCGGGCTGGTGGATCCGTCCCGGTTGATTGCCGATGCCAAGTCCGGTGCCAGCGGTGCCGGCCGGCAGGGCAAGATCGGCATGTTGCATGGTGAAGTCGGGGAAAGCTTCAAGGCCTACGGTGCTTCCGGGCACCGTCACCTGCCGGAAATCCGTCAGGGCCTGAGCCAGGCCGCAGGAACCGGCGTGGGTGTTACCTTTGTGCCCCACCTGGTGCCGATGATTCGCGGTATTGAAGCAACACTGTACGCCGAGTTGTCTGATGCCGCCGATTTCGACCGCCTGCAGGCGCTGTATGAAGAGCGGTACCGCAACGAGCCGTTCGTGGATGTCATGCCCTTCGGCAGCCACCCGGAAACCCGCAGTGTGCGCGGCGCCAACAGCTGCCGTATGGCCCTGCACCGCCAGGAACAGAGCAACATCGTGATTGTAACCTCGGTGATCGACAACCTGGTGAAGGGTGCCGCCGGGCAAGCGGTACAGAACATGAATATCATGTTTGGCCTGGATGAGACCCAGGGGCTGCAAGCACCGGCATTGCTGCCCTGAGGCTCTGAGTTGTGAGCGACACGCGTAAACCTTCCGAAGAATATGTTGTTATCCGCCACCGGCCGGGCCACCGCCTGCGCCGGACGGTGATTCTGCTCACCTTTACCGTGGTTGCTGCCGTGGCAGGCTACGTGGCCGGGCTGGCTCAGGGCGGCTTTCGGCTGTCTTCGGTCGAGGCATCCAGCGAGCAACTGGTGGAAGAAGTAGAGACGTTGCGGGGCCAATATCGTGAGGCCCGGCAGAACATGGTCAACCTGGAGCGGGGTCGGGCGATTGACGAGCACGCGCTCCGGGAAGCCCGGAACACCATGGTCAACCTGGAAACCCGGATTTCCGAGCTGGAAGCGGACCTGACCTTCTACCGCAACATCATGGCACCCTCAGAAACGGCCGAGGGCCTGCAGGTAGACCGCTTTACCCTGCTGCCCGGGCGGGACAACCGGGCCTTCGATTTCAAGCTGGTGCTGACCCAGGTGGGAGATAACAAAAGCTACATTTCCGGGGTTGTGGCGGTGAATGTTATCGGTAACCTTGACGGCGAAAAAGAAGTGATCGCGCTGCGGGACCTGTCCGATGAAATCGAAGACCTCGGCGTGGCATTCCGGTTCCGGTATTTTCAAGATGTGGAAGGTAGCCTGATGCTTCCTGAAAACTTTGAACCCCTTGAAATCCAGGTAGTGGCTCAGGCTGAAGGGCGCAAGGCGTCACAGGCTGAACGCACCTTCGACTGGCAACAGATAGCGGAGTACTGAATAGATGATGGGCAAGAAAAAACAGAAACCGCGCCGCGCGACCGGGCAGTTCGATACCCTGATCTCGTCCCGGACCACCATCGAAGGTGATGTGCACTTTTCCGGTGGCCTGCATGTGGACGGCAAGATTCGCGGCCGGGTCATTGCCGAGGAAGGCAGCGACGCGGTAGTCCGGGTATCGGAAGTTGGCGAGATTACCGGCGATGTGATTGCCCCGCACATCATCATCAATGGCGGGGTGAACGGCGACGTGCGTTCCTCTGCCCACCTTGAGCTGGCCGAAAAAGCGTCGATTACCGGTAATGTCTATTACAAGCTGGTCGAAATGGCCATGGGGGCTTCGGTAAACGGTAACCTGGTTCGGGAAACGGAAAACAGTGGCCTGCTGACTCATGACGGCGCAAAGGCCGAAGCCGATGAGGGTAAATCCGAATAGTTGATTGTTTTAGTCAGGAATACCATAATCGTGAGTCAGTCATACGTTGCCGGAGGCAGATCTTGAGTGTAGTCCAACAAATGGCCACCCCGTTGTTCTTCAGTGACAACGCCGTTGCCAAAGTGCGTGAGCTGATCGAGGAAGAAGAGAATCCTGGTCTCAAGCTGCGCGTATTTGTTACGGGCGGTGGTTGCTCCGGATTCCAGTATGGTTTCTCGTTTGATGAGAACCAGGAAGACGACGATACGGTGATCGAGCGGGACGGCGTGAAACTGCTGGTGGACTCCATGAGCTACCAGTACCTGGTTGGCGCAACCATCGATTACCAGGAAGGGCTGCAGGGCTCTCAGTTCGTGGTACAAAACCCGAACGCCAGTTCCACCTGCGGTTGTGGTAGTTCCTTCTCTATCTGAGAATTCAGGCCGGGTAAATCGCGCCCAGAATTCTTTCCCCTGAAGCGCCTGTTACCTCAGGCAGATTTCCCGGCAGGCCGGCTATGGTTTGCCGGGCCAGCCAGGCAAACGCTACCGGTTCCACCCATTGCGGATCCAGCCCCAGCTCTGCAGTTGTGGCCAGGTGTACCGACCCCAAACCCAGTCTCAACTCATTCATCAATACCGGATTGAAGGTGCCGCCGCCGCAGGCGAACACTGCCATATCGGCATTCTCCTGGGGCAGTTGCTGGAGGATGGTGGTTATGGTCAGTTGTAGCAGGGTTCTTTGCACGTCTTCCGGTGGCAAATCCGGAAAACGCTGGAGGTGGGTGTGAATCCAGTCCAGGTTGAAGCGTTCCTTGCCGGTGCTCTTGGGCGGAGCCTTGCTGAAATAGGCATCTGATAACAGGCTGGCCAGAAGGTCCGGGTTAGTGGCACCTTCATGGGCCCAGTGACCGTTCTCATCATAGTGGCGACCGGTCTGGTCCAGACACCAGGCATCGAGCAGTGCGTTCGCCGGCCCGGTATCAAAACCGATAACCGGTTTGCGTTGCCCGGCAGGGAGCCAGGTGATGTTCGCAATGCCCCCAAGATTCAAAATGCAGCGATCCTGCTGCGCCGAACCGAACAGCCAGCGATGAAAGGCCGGAACCAGGGGGGCACCCTGGCCATGGGCGGCCATGTCCCGCGAACGGAAATCGGCAACGGTAGTTACGCCGGTGGCCTCGGCAATCCAGGCGGCATTGCCAATCTGCATGGAGAAAGGCGCGGCGCCGGACGGTTGGTGGCGGATAGTCTGCCCGTGGCTGCCGATGGCGCGGATCTCTTGCGGGTTGACTCCGGACTGGTGGATAAGGTCGTTGGCGGCCTTGGCAAAGTGCTGGCCGGTGAGGGTGTCCAGTTCGCCAATTTCATCCGGGTCGGCCTGATTGCGCACCGCCTGCAGCAGGCGGTGGCGAAGTTGTTCAGGGTAAGGCAGGGAGAGCGTGTTGTGGATGTTTACGCCTGGCTCGCCGAAGGACACCAGCACAGCATCGACTGAGTCCATGCTGGTGCCTGACATCAGGCCGAGCCAGAATGTCATGATCAGTTATCCGAAGCGAATGCCAGTTGGCGGCCACTTTCGCGGAACACATTGAACTGCGCCAGGCGCTGTTCGGTAAACTGCTTGAAGCGGGCCATTTCGGTGCTGGGCACCGGCTGGGCGTCTGGCAGTTTTACGGTCCGGGAGTTCTTGGCTACGCCATTGATCCGGAACTCGTAGTGCAGGTGCGGGCCGGTAACCATGCCGGACGAGCCAACGTGGCCGATGGTCTGCCCCTGCTTTACCCGGGTTCCGTTCTTGATGCCTTTACCCAGCTTGCTCATGTGGGCGTACAGGGTAGAAATGTTGTCACCATGCTGGAGAACAACGGTGCGGCCATAGCCGCCTTTCCAGCCGGCAAACTGAACACGGCCGTTACCGGCGGCTTTGATCGGTGTACCCGGAGGCGCAGCATAGTCTGTGCCTTCATGGGGGCGAACCACGTCCAGAACCGGGTGCCGGCGCTGCAGGTTAAAGGGCGACGATAACCGGGCATTGATCGGTACCCGCAGGAACGCCTTGCGCATGCTCTGGCCTTCCGGCGTGTAATAGTCGCTGTCACCGTTGGTGTCGGTGTACAGCAGGGCAACGTTTTCTTTGCCCCGGTTGATAAAGCGGGCAGACAGAATGCGGCCGGTATTGAACTTTTCACCGTCTACATACAGCTCTTCGTAGACCACTTCAAAGCTGTCGCCTTTGCGAACATCGTAAACAAAATCGATATCCCAGCCGAAAATACCGGCCAGTTCCATGGTCAGGCGGTCATCAAGGCCGGCATCGCGGGCTGCCAGGTAAAGGGAGCCATCGATAACGCCGGATGCAAACGCCGGACGGGCTTCCGGTTCGCGGATGTCGGTTTCGCCAACAAAGCCGGAATCGGTCTTTTCAATCTTCAGGGTTTCCAGCAGGCTGCGTTGCAATTCGATAGCGGCCAGGCTGCCTTCGTCATCGATGCCGAAGCGGATATGCTCACCGGCGTACAGGCGCTGAAGCTTGTCGGCTTCGCCGTCACCGTGAATGACTGAAAGCATCACGCCATCGTTAAAGCCTGCCTTTTTGAACAGGGACGACAGCGTCTCTCCGGATTTGATATCAAACTCTTTCCAGTTCAGCGTTGGCTCGGCGTCAACAAGCGCGGGCACTTCGCTAGTGGCCGGCAGTTCTGCTGTCTCAGCTGCGGTTTCCGAGGCAGCTTCGGCAGGCTCCGGTTGTTTGATGGCTTGTTTGATGGGAACCGGGTTGCCCAGTGCGGCACCCTGTTCAAGGTCGATGGTGTAAGACATGCGCCGGGCTTCAACGTCGGCGCTTGGGCTCATGAGCGCAGCGGTGGTAACAACCACGGTGGCGGCTGCAGCCAGAGTAATATGTGTCTTGGGAAATTTTTTCAGCACGTGGCTCACCCGTTTTAATCGGTATTCCAGTAATTTGTGCCGGCTAATTAAAGCGCCAGTTCAAGTATAGACCATCAGATTACCGCATATGACATAAACAGGACAGTGCGCAACATTACAGTTCGCGCCTTTGGTTGGTCGTACAACCTGCTATGCCGCTGATATAATGCCAGCCTTATTATATACAGTCTGATCGATTTGTGATCAAAGGCTACTTTACCAAGGGAGCCGGTAACGCGCAGATTTCTTTTGTAGATCTCTGTAACTGGCAGGCCCTGTTGCACCTAAAAACTGGGGACAAAAGGTTCATGGCATCACTAGACGAAGCGTTGGCTATCATCAAGCGCGGTATTGACGAGCTGATTCCCGAAGAGGAACTGGTTGAAAAATTAAAGGAAGGTCGCCCTTTAAGGGTAAAGGCCGGCTTTGATCCCACTGCGCCGGACCTCCATTTTGGCCACACCGTGCTTATCAACAAGCTTCGTCAGTTCCAGGACCTGGGCCATGAGGTGATTTTCCTGATCGGCGACTTCACCGGCATGATCGGTGACCCGACCGGAAAAAGTGCTACCCGCCCGCCGCTCACCGAAGAGCAGGTGCGCCAGAATGCGATCACCTATAAAGAGCAGGTGTTCAAGATCCTGGACCCCGCCAGGACCCGGGTTGTGTTCAACTCCGAGTGGATGAGCAATATGTCTGCGGCTGACATGATCCGGCTGGCGGGGCAGTACACCGTTGCCAGGATGCTGGAGCGGGATGATTTCACCAAGCGTTACCGTTCCGAGCAGCCGATTGCGATCCACGAGTTCCTGTATCCGCTGATCCAGGGCTATGACTCGGTCGAGTTGAAGGCCGATATCGAGCTCGGCGGTACCGACCAGAAGTTCAACCTCCTTATGGGGCGGATTCTTCAGAAGCACTATGGCCAGAAACCGCAGGCGATTCTCACAGTACCTATTCTGGAAGGGCTTGATGGCGTCCAGAAGATGTCCAAGTCTCTGGGCAACTATATAGGTGTGAGTGATTCCCCGGGTGAGATGTACACCAAGCTGTTGTCCATGCCGGATGAATTGCTGTGGCGTTATTTCGAATTGCTCAGCTTCCGCCCGATGGCGGAAATTGAAGAATATCGTGCTGCTGTAGCGGCAGGGGCCAATCCCCAGGGCTACAAGAAGGTGTTGGCCGAAGAGTTGATCACTCGCTTCCACGATGAGGAAGCTGCAAAAACTGCGCATAAATCGGCGGGCAACCGGGTGGCGCTGGGTGAGATTCCGGAAAATGTTCCGGTAGTCGAAGTTTCGCTGGAAGGGCAGGAAGGTCTGCCAATGCCGGCGGTGCTGCGTTTGGCAGGGTTGGTCAAGAACGGCGCGGCCGCCCGGGATGTGTTGGGTCGCGGTGCTGTTTATATCGATGGTGCCCGGTTTGAAGGCGAGCGGATGTTTGCCGAAGGTGATGACTGCGTTATCCAGGCGGGCAAGAAGAAGATCGCGCGGGTGGTAATTGTTGCCTGAATAAGGAGGGTGAACGGCCAGTCTGAATTTTTTCAAATTGGCCGTTGACTCCTGCGGCCAGGTCTGTAGAATGCGCATCTCGCTTGAGGGGCAACGCCGGAAACGGAGCAAAACCTCAGCGATAACCGATTGAAAGTATTCGAAAA
>NZ_DFLY01000021.1:0-42470 GCF_002375525.1 Marinobacter sp. UBA3607
TGCCAGTGTTGCGACACCTCAGCTCCGGCGTTGTTCAGGCGTTCACAGCTCTGTACCAGTTGTTGCTGCTGTTCCTTGAGCCAGGTTTGGTGCCGGTCGTTGATGGTGCCAAGCCAGGTGTGGAGCTGTTCCTGCAACTGGCTTTGACTTTGTTCGTTCTGCTTTGAGAGGGCCGCTAGCGTCTCCTGGTTCTGGGCCTGCTGTGCAGTCAGATTCTGCTGCCAGCGTTCGCCCGCCTCTGTGGTAACTGTCTGAAACCCGGAGATCAATTCGGTGAGTTGTTCACGGGCATTATCTGCCCAGCTTTGTTGCAGGCCGTGAGCATCCTTCTGAAGCTGCTCCAGGGCCTGGACAACAATGGGCTCAATCCGCTCTGACGCTTGCTTTGCAGTGTTATCCAATGCCGTTTTCAGGGAGTCGGCCACGGAGTTGGCCAGGGTCTGGTAGTGGTGGCCGACCGTGCTGTGGAATTCCTGCTGGTTGTGAGTCAGGGACTGTTCCAGTTGCTGGCCAAGTTGCTCCATGCGCGCCGTCATGCGTTCCATGGCCGAGGCCATTTCGGGCAGGGCTTTGGTCTGGCTTTCCAGTGCCTGGAACGCCTGGTGGCGTTGATGATCTGCGGATAGATGATGCAGCTTGTCGCGCAGAGCACTATCCAGTGCGCGGGAAGCCTGCAACCGGTCCCGGCGGCTCAGGGTGGAGGCCAGCCCCAGCATGGCGGAGGCGGCCACGCCAGCAATGGAGGTGCCGAAGGCGAGACTCAAACCGGCAATCGGTGCGGCCAGTGCGCTGCGAATAGCGCTCAGTTCGGTACTGTTATCCAGCGCCGAGGCGGCGCCGCCCAGGGTCACAATCATGCCCGCAAAGGTGCCCAGCAGGCCCAGCATCACCAGCAGGCCGGTCAGGTAGGGTGTCAGTTGCGGGCCGGGTAATGCGGCGGCATGGCCCTCGATTCGCCGTTGCACCGGGAACTGCATCGGGGCGGGCAGTGTGCCAAGCCAGTGGTTAACCTGCTCCTGGCTTTCAGGTAACTGATGAACCTGTGCGTTCAGTTCGCGGGTTTGTTGGCGGAAATTCACCAGTTCGCCAAAGCCGAGACAGTAAACGGCGCCAATCAGGCCGGTAAACGCCAGCGCCAGCAGGTCGGAACCGACAAATCCGGCACCAATCCAGGCTACCACGGCCAGGCCGATGGCAAACGCCAGGGTAAAGAACAGTTTACTCATGGGGTGTTGTTAACCTCTTTGTGGCAAGCCTCCAGCAAACCCAGAACCGGTTCCAGCCGAACATCCAGTTCAGCGAGTAACAAAGACTGCGCTTCCTCGCAGTAGCGGTGGAACCAGTCGGCCGTTGTGGCCGGGGTGGGGCTTTGCTCCGGGGTGGTCGATCGGTGCTCGAATCGTTGTTCAAGAACCTTGGGAATATGGGAAAAACACTGTGCGGTATACCCGGCCATTGTTTGATCAAACACGGCGTCCAATTCGGCCAGGTGGGCCAGCTTCGGGCCCTGATCTTTCATCGATTTTCGAACCTTGTCCCGCAACTGACGGCTGTTGGCCGCCACTTTGCGTTGCAGCGCCAGCCAGGCATTGAGAGCGGCTTCAAGCTCGGGTTCACCGTCAAACTCCAGATCGGCGCCAAACCCGCGAATACGCTGAACCAGTGCCCTGCGTATTGTCGCCAGCTCCTCGGTTAACCGCTCTACCGTGGCGCCCTGAGGCGTGCCTGGCTGTTTCGCCCGATAACCAATGGCCGCATCCAGAGTCATGGTGTCGCCCAGGCCAAACAGCCGGCTCAGGCGCTCTGCGAAGCAGGGCAACTGGGTGCCGTTCAGCGTTGTCGCTGAATCATCCAGTTGGCGCAATAGCCTGGCTCTGAGGCCAGTATTTGCCAGAGGTTGCGAGGGCATTGGCTGGGGTTTCACTCCGGTTTCCGCGCAGGTAACGTTCAAAGCTCGCTATTCTACTGGCTAAGCGGAGTGAATGATAATGACTGTAGCGTGAGAAATGAGCGCCTAGCTGGCCTCTGGCACCGGCTCAGGCCGGCGCCAGGCAACCAGGAAAATCATCAGCCCGGCCACGGCGGTGGCAGTCCCTACGTAGCCAGTGGACTGCCAGCCGAAGCCGGCGGTAATGGCCAGCCCGCCCAGCCATGGGCCGAGGGCGTTGGCGAGATTGAACGCGGCGTGATGGGAGGCAGCGGCCAGAGTCTGGGCGCCGGTTGCCACGTCCATCAGGTGGGTTTGCAGAGCCGGGCCCAGGGCTACCATTAATGCGGTCAGGAAGCAGACTACGAGTAACACGGGCAATGAGCCTGTGGCAGACGGAAAGACGCTCAGAATCATGGCGCTGAACACCAGGATCACGCCAACGGCCCGGAATTGCAGACGGTCAAACAGCCAGCCACCAAGCAGGTTGCCCACAAAACCGCCCATCCCGAACACCACCAGGGCCACGGGAATCCAGACCGCATCCACTCGGGTGACTTCCAGCAGTGTCGGGGCAAGGTAACTGAACACCGCGAACATGCCTGCGAAGCCGATGGCACCAATGGCCAGCGCAAACCAGATTTGTGGTTTGTTAAAGGCGCGGACTTCGCTTAACGGGCTGTGCCTTTGTTCCTGGGGGTTTTTGGGCAGGAACAGCGTAATCAGCACCACGGTTAGTAACGACACCAGGCCAACAAAACCAAAGGCATAGCGCCAGTCCATGGATTGCCCCATCACCGTGGCCAGGGGGTTGCCGATCAGTAGTGCAAGTGTCAGCCCCATCATGATCTGGCTCACCGCCTTGGCCCGCTTGTGTACCGGCACCAGTGAAGCTGCCACAAGTGCGGCAACACCGAAGTAGGCGCCATGGGGCAGTCCGGCGATAAACCGGAAAACCAGCAGGGATTCGTAATTGCTGGCCAGGGCACTGGCCAGGTTGCCCAGCGCGTAGAAGGACATCAGAAGAATGAGCAGCTGCCGCCGGAACAGTTGCGCACCGAGAATGGCCAGAATGGGTGCGCCGACGACTACGCCCAGCGCATAGGTGGAGATAAGGTGGCCTGCCTGTGGCTCAGAAACGCCGAGATCCTGGGCGACATTGGGCATCAACCCCATGATGGCGAATTCACCGGTACCGATACCAAAGCCGCCCATCGCCAGCGCAAAGACGATCAGCCTGGTTGGAAGGCCGGACTCGGAATTGTGGTTGGCGGCGCTCAATCTGATCTCCTTGATCCAATCAGGGAAGAGAAAGCCCGCCATTGTCAGGGTTGGGTGTGCTAACGGCTATAAGCGATTATGAGGATGGACGTTAGCTTGCTAATTCAAGCCGTAGCGGCGTTCGCGCTCAAACCTGAAAAAGCCCTCTTCCTCTTCCCGTTCGATGGTCGGAGCAGAAAACCCGAAATGTTCCTGGCGAAGATCCGTTAACGCGGCCTCCAGTTGGTCGCCGTTCAGGCGGTTCTCCAGGGCACGTCTTTCGGCCATGTAGGTTTTGCCTTTCTGCCATTTTTCCTCCCGGCGCTGGTCGTCCTTGGCTAACTGGCGAACGGCTTCTTCGGAGTAGCCTATCTGGCGGCGCAGATCGTTGATGGTTTGCTGGCGCTGATCAGCCGGCAGGTTGGCCAGTTGTAGTTGCACTCTGTCCATGGCAAACAGGGCATGGCCGGTCGCACCGGAACCTGCCAGTTGCCGGGCCAGATCGGCACCATAGAGTTCGTCGGCAGTGGTCTGCAGTTGGTGAGCCAGCTCGGTCAGTGGCATCTGGTTGGCCTGGTCCAGCCGCGCCAGAGTTTGCTGGAACTGGTCCGATTTCGCTTCCACCGGGTTTTGTTCCTCGGCCCAGATCTGGCTTGCCAGCGGGCCGAAAATCGCTTCGCGTTGCTGCCAGAGTTCGGCGTAGCGTTCCATGTCCGGCAGCCCCTGCAAACGAAGCTCGTGATTGTCGAGCCAACGGTTGTAGCGGTCCAGCTTGGTCATTAACGCGAAAATGCTGTCGGCCAGTTCAGGAAAAGCGGTGGTGATGGCGGACTGAAAAAGTTCGTTACCGGAATCCGGATAACGCGCCAACAGGTTTCGGCGTTCGTTATACAGACGTGCCTGGGTGGCCGGCTCGGTGATGGTGTCGCCATACAGTTCCAGGTACTTAACGGCCAGTTCAACAACGCGTTGGTCGCCGCTTTGGGTTAGCTCGGCGGCGGACGTCGCTGCCGCACGCGAGGGGATGGAACCATTGGGCGTTTGCATAGCCGCCGGCTTTGATGACTCGGGCCAGTAATGAAAACCGCCCGCAATCACTAAGGCCAGGGCACCGAGCGCCAATACGGAATTGAGTGGTTTCATTGCAGCTGTCCTGCCAGTGGTATTGCAGAATGTGGTCCCGGCCGCTTTCCGGCCGGGACGCTGGGGCTTCAGAGGAGCGGTTGCAGTTTCGGCCAGATCAGATCAGCGATCTTTTTCGATCCACTATCCGCCGGGTGGATACCATCAAAGATGATGTCGCGGTCGTTGATCACCCAGCGCGGGTCCACAAAGGTGCAGTCCAGCACGGAGTTCTCACAGGCCCGCGCCAGAGTGGCGTTGCCGTAGTCCACAGCTTCTTTCATATCATCCAGACGGAACAAGCCGTTCTTGGTGTAGTAGTAGCCGGTCAGGATGCCATTCCGGACGTCGGCTGCGGCCATCTCGTTCAGAAAGTCGACAGCATCTACATAGATATCATCAATAAAGTCCCGGCACTGTTTGCTCAGCCGGCCGAAGCGCCACCAGGGTGTTTTGCAGTTATTGGAGTTCAGGGCGATGGCCGGAATCAGGATGTCATTGCCGCCGGCGTCGCCCACCACGGTTTCGATGTCCGGGTTATCAGCAA
Source organism: Marinobacter sp. UBA3607 (assembly GCF_002375525.1). Classification (NCBI taxonomy): domain Bacteria; kingdom Pseudomonadati; phylum Pseudomonadota; class Gammaproteobacteria; order Pseudomonadales; family Marinobacteraceae; genus Marinobacter; species Marinobacter sp. UBA3607. The sequence continues at coordinate 4,857 of NZ_DFLY01000021.1, forward strand.
CCGCATTCCGGAACTGCTGGGGAATAGACGGGGCAATCAGCTCGCCTGACAGCTCCGCACCGGAAACTGTGTAGCGGCGGAAGGTTTCACCGGCCCTGGCTTCCAGCTGGTTCTGGATTTCGCCAGACAGGGCAAAAATGGAATCGCCCACAAAGACCACCTGGTCGTTGTCGGCATCGGTCACTTTGTCGTTGCTCAGCAGGTAGCCGAGTTCGCTGCAACCGGAAAACAACAGCGCGGCACTGAGTGCCAGTGCGGGTTTCAGGGATTTGCTGGTAAAGGCCGAGAGGGACCAGCGGCGTGCTTTATTTATCATTGTTAGAGCTCCGTGTGTAAGAGACAGACCATTCGTCTACAAATACTGCCCCTTAACTATTGACCAGGCTCCGGAATTTCTCGACCGCAAACAGAGGTGAGAGGTTGTCAGATTCGGCCACGGGAGAAAGGGTGTGAACCCGGTCTCAGTGTTTGACCTGCAGCAAGGCTACAAGGAAGCGGCTTGTAATTTCCACGGCAGCGACAAATATAAGAAGTTAGAGATCACGTTTTGGTCAGATGCGAGGGGTTACATGGACTTCAAAGACTATTACGCCGTTCTGGGGGTGAGCGAGTCGGCTACGCCTGAGGACATCAAGAAGGCCTACCGCAAGCTGGCGCGCAAATATCATCCGGATGTGAGCAAGGAAGAGAACGCCAGCGACAAGTTCAAGGACGTGGGCGAGGCCTACGAAGTACTCAAAGATCCGGAAAAGCGGGCCGAGTACGACCAGCTGCGCAAATACGGCGCCCGGGCCGATGGCTCCTTCCAGCCGCCACCGGGCTGGCAGAGTGCGTCCGGCTTTGGTGGCGGCGGATATACCGAAGCCGATGCCCGGCAGTTCAGCGAGTTTTTCGAGGAGATTTTTGGCGGCGGCCGGCATGGCGGGTTTTCGGGCGCAGACTTCGGTGGCGGTGGTTTCCGCCAGAGCGCGAAAATGCGCGGGGAAGACGTTCACGCCCGCCTGGCCCTGTTCCTGGAAGAGGCATTTAACGGCTGTGAAAAACAGGTGTCGTTCACCGTGCACGAGATCGACAGTCATGGCCGGATGGTGCCCCGGCAGAAAACCCTGAAGGTCAAGATTCCCGCTGGTATGCGTGAAGGCCAGCACATTCGCCTGAAAGGCCAGGGCGCGCCCGGTGTAGGCGGTGGCGAGCCGGGCGATCTGTTCATTGAGATTGAACTGGCACCTCATCCCCATTTCTCCATCGAGGGTCGGGATGTACTGGTGACGGTACCGGTTGCACCCTGGGAGGCGGCACTTGGCGCTACGGTGACGGTGCCGACGGTCAGCGGAAAGGTAAATGTGAAAGTACCCAAGGGCTCCACCAGCGGGCGCAAGCTCCGGCTTAAGGGCAAGGGGTTCCCGGGCAAGCATCCCGGGGACCAGATTGTGGTATTGCAAGTGGCCATGCCCGAGCAGCACACGGCGGAAGCCGAGAAACTCTACGAGAAGCTGGCTGAGCTGGAGAAAGGGTTTGATCCGCGCAGCAAGCTGCACGTGTGAGGGAGGCGAACATGACGAGTAAAGACCGGATTCTGACCGTGGAGGTCACCGATGCAGATGGCACCACCTTTACCCTGCGCGAGATCTGCGAACGGGGAGACTGCCATGCCGAGTTTGTGATCAAGCTGGTGAACTACGGCGTTATTACTCCGCTGGAGGAAGGGCCGGAGATCCGCCAGTGGCAGTTCGATGTGGCCGCACTGAGCCGCCTCCAGAAAGCCCGTCGCCTGCAGCGCGACCTGAAACTCAACCTGCCAGGGCTGGCAATGTCGCTGGAGCTTCTGGACGAAGTGCAGGATATGCGCCGGGAGGTCAACCGGCTCAATCAGCGGATTCGCCAGCTAATGAGCGAATAACCAACCGGCCGGGGGCTGAGCGTTGCTGTCAGCCCCCGGCTTTTTCCAGCTTCTGAATTTCCGCGTAGATCTTTTCAGCTTCCTCCATCAAGGTGCCGTGGCTGCGTAGATCGCCGTTGCGTTGCGAGTGCAGAGCCTTGGCCAGTTTTTCCTCATAGGCCTTTTGCAGTTTCTTCTTCGGATCGCTTTTCAAGAACCCCAGCATAACCAGTCTCCAGGTTTGTGTTTCTTCTGCTGTATACGTTCGTTGCCCGGTCAGGTTCAAAAAAATTTCATGAACAAAAACTGGACAATCTAAAAATTTGGGATTATTTTCCCATTTAAAGAATTGGGAAAAATATCCCAAACGAATGGGCGCGCAGTGAGCATGCGCCGGATTGAGTGAAATCAGCCTGGAGATGGAACATGAAACGTAACGGACTTTCGAAAGCGATCAAGTTGGCGGTGGCCGGAGCTTTGGTGGGTGGCCTGGCGGCCTGTGGCGGTGGTGGCTCCGGCTCTTCCGGTTCCGCTGACACCAGCGCCAGCAGCCAGGGCACCAGTGTGGGTGCGGTTACCGGCTTTGGCAGTGTGTATGTGAACGGCACTCGCTTTACCACCGATGGCAGGGTGGACAGCGATGACGGGCTCGAGCGGGAAGACCAGCTGGACAAGGGCATGATCCTGAAAGTGAAGGGCAGCTGGGACGACCGGGGTGAAGGCCGGGCCGATGACATTTCCTATGACGACAACCTGCGTGGCCCGCTGACAGCGGCAAGCTGGGACGCCTCGGCCAATACCGGCCAGCTTGAAATGCTGGGCCAGGTGATTGGCCTGACCAATGAAACCGTCTTCCGTGGCGCAACCCCGGAGCAACTGGCGGCCAGCCCGGCAAGCTACCGGGTGCGGGTGAGCGGCTGGCGGCTGGACGATGGCAGCTTCCGGGCCAGTTACGTGGGCGCCAGGGTTAGCGAACCGGATTTTGACGATGACAATGAGGTTGAGCTGGAAGGCGTGGTACAGAACCTGGATGCCATAGCCCGAACCTTCACCATTAACGGTTTCTCCGTCAATTACGAGTTGGCCAGTGGTGATGACGACTTCGACCTGGATGACCTGAGCGACGGCATGGCGGTCGAGGTGGAAGGCTATCTGCAGGATGGCATCCTGATGGCCAAAGAAATTGACGATGAAGACGACCTGTTTGATGACGACGATGACGTCGAAATCTCCGGTGATCTCTACGACTACGACAGCAGTACCCGAACCTTCCGCATCAATGGTGTGCTGGTGCAGATCGACAGCGACACTGATTTCGATGACATCAGCGCCGGCAGCCTTCAGGACGGTGTATTTGTGAAGGTAGAGGGCGACTTCCGCAACGGTGTCTTGCTGGCCGAGGAAATTGAAGGCCGGGAAGGCGATGACGAAGTGGAAGGCCGGATCGAGCAGGTCGACCTGGCCGGTGAAGTGCTGATTGTCAGTGGCGTTCGGGTTCAACTCACGGCCAGCACCCTGATTGATGATGACGACGATGACGATGGCCGCCGTAGCCGGGTAGACGACATCAACGCTTTCATGGTCGGCGACTATGTAGAAGTGGAAGGTCGCCGCCGGGATGGATACCTGGAAGCCTTCACCATCGAGCGTGAAGACGAGGACGACGATGACGATGATGACGACTGACCGGTAACCCCGAAACGGGCCGCAGCGCTGGCGGCCCGTTCTGGCTTTTATAATCGCTATGGGAATACAATCCCAAACATGACTGATGCCAATGCCAACCCCCTCCACAAAGCACTGTTCCGCATTTTGCGGCCCCTGGCCCGTTTGCTGTTGCGCAATGGTGTGCCTTTCGGCGAATTCTCCGAACTGGTCAAACGCGCCTATGTGGAAGCGGCACTGGAAGATTTCAGTGATGGCCGGCGTAAACCTACGGATTCCCGGGCAGCGGTCATGACCGGCCTTACCCGCAAGGAAGTCAAACGCCAGCGGGAAATCCTGGCGGGCCAGAACCCAGCGCGGGAATCCCGGTCTAATGCCAACCGGGCATCCCGTGTGGTGTCTGGCTGGGTACACGATCCGGCTTATCAGGCTGACGACAAACAGCCCGCCATGCTGGATTTTGAAGGTGCCGGCAGCTTCACCGAACTGGTGCGCAAGTACAGCGGCGACATGACGCCGCGTGCTGTGCTGGATGAGCTGATGCGGGTGGGCGTGGCCGCGGTAGAGCCGGACTCCGGCAGGCTCCAGCTAAAACAAAGAGCCTACGTACCGGCCGGTGACAGTGAGGATATGCTCCAAATCTTCGGTGAAGACGTATCTGATCTTGTGGCTACCATCGATCACAACCTGATCAGCCGTTCGGCCGGGAAGTCGCCGCTGTTCCAGCGGACCCTGACCTACGACAACATCCCGGCAGACGTGATTGAACGGTGGCGGGAGATTTCGGCGGAACAGTCCCAGGCGTTGTTGGAACAACTGGACGACTGGCTGGGGCCCCATGACCGCCAAGGGCCTGGAAACCAAGATGAAGGCGCCAGCAAAGTGCGTACCGGCGTTGGCATTTTCTATTTCGAAGAACCGATACAACCGGACACCAGCGGAGATAAACGCTCATGAGCCCGAAGATCACAACGGTGGAGCCTGCCCGATGGCAGCCGACCGGGCTGGTGACCACCTTGCTGTCACCCGGAGCTCGGCAGGTGATCCGCTGCTGGTTGGGAACCGGTGACTTCCTGGATGAGCAGCACCAGCCCAGAATACTGCTGGCACTCGCCGAAGGGGATGACGCCTTCACCGACCTGGTGCGGCGCGCCAACCCCGACCTGGTGTCTGCCGTTGTGCTGAACGAACTCCTGCGCAAGGGCATTGTCGAGGCCCTGGAAAGCGGTCATGTTCTGTTAAAACGCAGCGCCTATGCTCCTGCGGGGCAGCCTGAACCGGAATCGGTACTGGCTGAGCCTGAAGACCTGTTCAGCAACGGCATTCCACGCCGCCGCTTCAACGATACCTGATAACCATGGCCGGCCCGGATGGCTGGCGGGAGAGCACAATGACGTCTGACCAACTCCGTAAACGCCTTTCGCTGGCAATCGCACCTGTGGCTTTCGGCATTTTCAGTGCCTGTGGCGGCGGTGGAGGCGGCGGTATCGGTATAGCCGACGGCGGCATTCGCGGCACCGGCTCCAGCGTCGGGCCGGTTTCCGGGTTTGGTAGTGTGTTTGTGAATGGGGTGAAGTTTGAGACTGACGGCGAAGTCATCAGCAATGACGGCATCGAGCGCGAGGATCAGCTTGAAGAAGGCATGATCCTGAGGATTGATGGCGATTGGCGTGATGATGGCTCCGGCGACGCGGATACTGTTGAATACGACGATACCTTCCGTGGCCCCGTCTCCGATGTACAGCAAATTCTGGATACTGACGGTGCCGTGGATGCGGTGACCTTCACCATCTACGGCCAACCCTTGGTTGTCGATAAACAGACAGTCACCAAACGAACGACCCTGACCACTCTGACTAACGGTGACTTTGTGCGGGTAAGTGGCTGGCGCCAGCCAGATGGGGTTTATCGAGCGAGTTTTCTGGGTCTGGTTGATGGCACCGAAAACGACTTGGAAATTGAAGGGCGCATTGATCCGGGCTCACTCGACACCAGCCTTCAGCAGTTCAGCATCAACGGTCAGCTGGTTTCCTATGGCAGCGCCTTGTTTACTGATGACCTGAGTGAGACCGACCTCGCCGATCTGCTGCTGGTGGAAGTCGAAGGCTCGATTTCGGGCACTGATTTCATTGCGGAACAAGTCAATGAAGGCGAGATTCGCCGCTATCGTCGGGGCTCTGGCGACGAAATCGAGTTCGCCGGGCCCGTCAATTCGGCCTACAGCGCAAGTTCACGGACTTTCCGGATCAATGGCCTGATCGTTCAGGTAGATAACGACACGGAGTTCGATGACGACCTCACGGAATCAGACTTGGTACCAGGCCTGTTGATTCAGGTGGAAGGCACATTCCGGAGTGATGGCACTGTATTGGCAGAGGAAATCGAGGCCCGTGAAGGTAATGCCTCTGTCGAAGGTGTGGTCGATGTAAATACTCTGGACCCGGCTAATGAAACCTTCCGGGTGGGTGGCGTGCTAGTCAAGGTTACCCCCCTGACCATTATCAGTGACGATGACAGTGATCAGCGCCTGAAACTGGCAGACCTGAACGGCAGCTACGAGCTGGAGGTTGATGGTATCGAACGTACCAGTGCGTCTGGCGTTGTGTTCCTGGAAGCATTCCGGATTGAGCGGGACGATGATGATTCTGAAGCCGGCGAGGAGCTCGAGTTTGAGCTAACTGGGGAGCTAACTGAGGTTTCCGGCACTGTTTTCAGTATTCTTGGGATTGAGATCGAGACCAGCGGCGCGGAGTTTGATGATACGAGTCGTGACGCTCTGGAAGATGCCCTGAATGCAGGTCAGCGTCCGTTGCTGGAAATCGAATATTCCGGGTCGGCTTCGAGTGACTATATTGCCGAAGAAATCGAACTAGCAGAAGACTGAGTATGAACCACCTCGCCCACACCTTCCTCGCCCCTGACTCCCCCGAGGCACGTGTGGGCAGCATCCTCGGGGATTTCTCCCGGGGTGTGGACTGGGCGGCCTTGCCCCCCCCGGTGCTGGAAGGCGTTCGCCACCACCTGGCAGTCGATAGCTTCACCGACCAGCACCCGCAAGTGCTGGCCAGCAAGCGACTGTTCTCCAGCCAGCGCCGGCGCTTTGCCGGCGTGGCGCTGGACATTCTCTACGACCATTTCCTGTTGCGGCACTGGTGCCGGTTTGCCGACTGCGAGAGTGGGGAGTTTGTGCAGACGGTCTATCAAGAGCTGCAGTGCCACGAACAAGTCATGCCGCCTGCCATGGTCAAAGTCACCCGCCGTATGGTGGAGCACGACTGGTTTGGCGCCTATCAGGACCTCGACAATATTGGCTTCGCCCTGGACCGGGTTGCCGGCCGAATCCGCTTCCCCAACCAATTCACTGGAATAATTGACGAAATTCGGGACAATGAGCCGGAACTCGAGGCGAATTTCCTGACGTTCTTCCCGGAACTCCAAACCTTCGCCCGCCAGTTTCCGAACGTATAACAAGGAGCCCCAGATGGGTGAAGCCAAACGACGCAAACAAAACGGCGCCCCCTCGCCAGCCAGGAAAAACAACAAAAAGCCCCTGCTGATTGCAGGTGCATTGGTGGTTGTTGTGGCTGTGGCCGCCGCCCTGTACTTCCTCACAACCCCGCCGGCCCCGACCTCCGACGAACTGCCGGTGGCCGCCGCGAACGCCGAACCTTTCCCGGCCTTCCTTGACCAGTACGGCACCTCCGTTGGCTCCGAAAACGCCAGAGTCGTCGTGCGTGAATTTGCCGACTACCAATGCCCCGCCTGCGCCCGCTTCGCCCAAGCCAGCCAGCGTTTGAAGCAGGAATACGTCGAAACCGGCAAAGTCCGCTTCGTTTACTTCGACCTCCCCCTGCGCCAACACCAGAACGCCATGCCCGCCGCCCAGGCTGCCCGCTGCGCCGGTGACCAGGGCCAATACTGGGCCATGCACGACAAACTCTACGACGCTCAGGGCGAATGGAGCGGCTCCAACGACCCGATAGCCACCTTCACCCGCTACGCCAACGGCATGGACCTCGAAGAACGCCGCTTCCGCCGCTGCATGGAAACCGAACTGCACAAAGAAGCGGTAGAACAGAGCCTGCAGGTTGCCGTTCAAATGCGTGTTTCCAGCACTCCGACAGTGATGGTGGACAACATCCAGCTGACCCGCCCGGGTTGGGGGCAGTTGTCTGCGGTCGTAGAGCGTGAATTGAATAAAACGGCAGACTAAAGCTCTCGCCTGGTAACGCAGCATGCGTTGCGGCGGCTAGGCGAAGAGTTAGCCCTGGGTGGGGGATGTCTTTCCAAAATCGTGCGGAGCCATGGATGGCGGAGCCGAGCGTACAAGGACGTATTCACAGCGTATTTTGGAAAGACATCCCCCAGTCAGGGCGGCATCCACGGCACCTTCCACGGCTAGCACCTACTTGCGTCCAAACTCAGGTTGGTTAAACTCTGCCCCCTTCCGTGAACACCACAAACCATGCTCCGGATTTACGATCCGGCCCGCAGGAGAAAACCATGAGCAACAACATCGTTGTCTGCGCACTGTACAAGTTCGCAGTATTGAATGATTACAAAGACCTACGCCAGCCCCTGCTGAACCTCATGCTGGAAAAAGACGTCCACGGCACCCTGCTGCTGGCCCGTGAAGGCATCAACGGCACCATCGCCGGCAGCCGTGAAGGCATCGACGCCGTAAAAGCCTGGATTGCCAGCGACGACCGCTTTGAAGGCGTGGATTACAAAGAATCCTTCGTGGAATTCCAGCCGTTCAAACGCACCAAGGTCAAACTCAAGAAAGAAATCGTCACCATGGGCGTGCAAGGTATCGACCCGAAACGCGTCGTGGGTACCTACGTAGACCCCAAAGAATGGAACGACCTGATTTCAGACCCGGAAGTGCTGCTGGTCGACACCCGTAACCAGTATGAAGTGGAGATTGGTACCTTCAAAAACGCCGTCAATCCGGCCACTGACACCTTCCGGGAATTTCCCGAGTATGTGAAACAGAATCTGGACCCGCAAAAACACAAGAAAGTCGCCATGTTCTGTACCGGCGGCATTCGTTGCGAAAAGTCCACCGCTTACCTGAAAGAACAGGGGTTTGACGAGGTGTATCACCTCAAGGGCGGCATTCTGAAGTACCTGGAAGAGGTGCCTCAGGAGCAGAGCCTGTGGCAGGGCGAGTGTTTTGTATTCGACGACCGGGTTACCGTCAACCATAACCTGGAGCGTGGTGATTACGACCAGTGCCACGCCTGTCGCCGGCCCATTACCGAAGACGATAAACAGCACCCGGAATATGAGCAGGGTGTGAGCTGCCACCAGTGCATCGACTCGCTGACCGAGGAGCAGAAAGCCCGGTTCAAGGAGCGCGAGCGCCAGATGCGTCTGGCCGAGGAACGTGGCGAAGCCCACGTGGGTGGCGAAGCGGCCCGCATTATTGCCGAGCGCAAGGCCCGAAAGAAGGCCGAGTGGGAGCAACAGGCCCGCAGAAGTCTGGAGGGGGAAAACGCACGTAAGTCTGCGTCGAATTAAAGAAAACTCAACCAAGGAGAAACTATGTTGATCAGGAAACCGCTGGTAGTCGCCTGTATGGCACTGGCCCCGATGGTTCATGCCCAGGAAAGCGGAAACTGGAAAGGCGAAGCCGAACTGGGTGTGTTGGTGACCTCCGGTAACAGCGAGGAAACCAAGGTGAACGGCCGGCTGGGGCTGATTCACGAAACCGGCACCTGGCGTAACAGCGGCGATTTCAGTTCCAAGTACACCGAGGCGGAAGACGAAACCACTGCCGAGGAATACAAGGCTGCACTGGAAGCCGACCACAAGTTCGACGACCAGCAGTACTGGTTTGTTCGCGGGTCCTGGGAAGATGACCGTTTCTCCGGCTACGACTTTGAATCCACCCTGACCACCGGTTATGGCAACCGGGTGTGGCAGTCTGGCGACCGTTCCTTCCTGGACCTGTCTGCCGGCGCCGGTTATCGCTACAACAAGCTCGAGCAGGTGGACGTGGACACCGGTCGTGACGTGGAAGAAGAAGCCATCGCGCGGCTGGCAGGCCAGTTCGATTACGGTTTGTCTGAAACCTCCCTGTTCCGGCAGAAACTGAGCACGGAAATCGGCCTGGATGACAACAACACCATCACCCAGTCTGAGACCTCCTTGCAGAGCACCATCGTGAACAGCCTGTCCATGAAAGTGGCGTTCCGGGTGAAGCATGTGTCGGATGCGCCGGAAGGTTCAGACAAGACCGACACCGAAACGTCGCTGTCTTTGCTCTACGGTTTCTGAGCAGCGTCGGTTAAAAAAACGGGACAGGTGGTTCAACCATCTGCCCCGTTTTTGTTTGCGGAAACCGGTTATACGTTGTTTCGCAGCCCCAGCTCGTCCGGGTAGGGGGTCAGGTATTTCTGGGTGTGCAGGTAGTCTACCGGCTCCTTGCGCTGGGCCAGGCGCAGCAGCGTCATCGGCACCACCAGCGGGATCTCGCCGCGCCGGTAGGCTTCAATCTGCTCCAGCAGCACCGTTTTCTCTTCGGCGGACATACCGTCTTTCAGGTAGCCCAGCAAATGCTGCATGGCATTCACGTGGGAGCCCCGGCTCACTTTCTGGGTCATGGCTTCCATAAAGCCGTGAATATAGCGCTCGGCAATCTGCGCCAGCGGCTCGGATTTCAAATCGGCCAGCATCGGCCCCAACTGGCGGTAGATCTTTTCAGAATGTGCCAGCAGGGTGAACTTGTGGCGCTGGTGGAACTCCAGCAGTGACTGCTTGGTGAGCTGGTCGCCGGCCACGTTCTGCATCCAGTCGTCGTAGGCGAACACACGCTCGATAAAGTTTTCCCGCAGCATGTCGTCGTGCAGGCGGCCCTCTTCTTCCACCGGCATCAGCGGGTAGGCTTTCATCAGGGCATCCGCGAACATGCCCCGGCCATCGCGATGCATGAAGGCGCCCTCGGCGTTATGGATCTTGATGCGTTCCATGCCGCAGCTGGGGGATTTCGCCATCAGGATATAGCCGCGCAGATTCTCCAGGGAGGGCAAAATCTGCTGGATGAAGTCCTGCATGGGTTGTGTGTGGTCTTTGGTGCCTTTGCTTTCAACCAGGTGCAGGCCGTCTCCGTGCTCGCGCAGGTGAATGGCCGGGCGGGGCACGCCAAGGCCCGCTTCCAGCTCCGGGCAGATAGAACGGAACTCGAAATGCTTAGACAGCACCTGGGTGCAGTATCGGGAATGTTTATGGCCGCCATCGTGGCGAACTTCCTTGCCGAGCAGGCAGGTGCTGATGCCAACAGGTATACCGCTCACAGGCTTCTCCAGTCTTGAAAGTGACGTTGCTGATACCGCTTACGTACTTTCAGTGTAAACCGATCAGGCGGCTGCGCCCAACACCGGAGTGTGCGGGTCAGTGTCGCTTTTGCCTGGCCGCCAGGCTGGTGGCGTAAATGCCACGGACATCCCGGGCAAACTGTTCGATGGAGTAGCCTGCGGCAAAGCTGCGGGCCTTGTCGGAGAGTTCTGCACGCAGTGCGTCATCTTCCAGCAGTTGCCGGGCCTTCTCGAGCCAGCGAGCCTGGTTCTCCGGTGTCTTGTAGCCGTTCAGGCCGTCGCGCACCACGTCTTCAATGCCGCTGGCGCGAACAGCCACCACCGGCAAGCCGGCAGACATGGCCTCCAGGATGACCATGCCCTGGGTTTCGGATTTGGAGGCGAACAGGAAGGCATCGCCCAGGTTGTACCAGATCGCCATTTCCTCCGGTTGCACCGCACCAGCCAGGGTGAAATGGCTTGCCAGGTCCAGGCTTTCAATTTTTTTCTGAAGGCGGTCCCGCTGGTGCCCGTCGCCGATCATCAGGAAGCGGAACGGTACGCGGGTTTCTGTCCTCAGCCGGTCGATGGCTTCAATCATGAAGTCGATGTTTTTCTCGTTAGACAACCGCGCCACGCTGATGAAAACCTTCTCGTTGGTCAGCCCCAGTTTGTTGCGCAGGGCGTCAACGTCGGCTTTTTCTACCGACTGAAAGCGCTGGTACTCGATGCCGGTGGGCTGCACAAAGGTGGGCGTGGTTACTCCGATCATGCGCAGGTATTCCTCGGTGGAGTAGGTGGGCACAATCACCCCGTCGCAGCGGTTAGCAAAACGCTTGATCAACGCGTGGGAAATCAGGTTGCGGAACAGCATGCCGGGCAGGGGCACGAAGTGGGCATAGTGCTCCAGCCGGGTGTGGTAGGTGTAGATGGCCGGAACGCTGAGCTGGCGGGCCATAAACAGCCCCAGGCTGCCGAGCCAGAACGGATGATGCAGGTGAATCACATCAGGCCGGAACGCCCGCACCTGTTTGCGAATGCGGGCCAGGAAGATATTGGCCAGCCGGAACTCCCGTTTCTCGCCCATGGCCAGCAGCGAGGGCACGCGAACCACTGCATCTTCCTGGTCGGACTGGTCGCGGTATTTTGGCGCGATAACCAGGGTGCTGTCGCCCAGCTGCTCCAGCCCGTTGCGCAATCGTTCGATGGAAATCGGCACACCGCCAATGAACGGCAGGTAGTTGTTGGTAAACATGGCCACCCGTAACGGTTTCTCCAGCCAGGGCGTAGGGTCCAGGTCGTAGTCCGGGTAGTAGTCTTTGCCGATGAAGATCACCTGGTACAGTTTGATGGTGATGGCCACAAACACGGACACAATCAGGATGAAGTTCAAAAAGCCGGTATAGAACAGGGAGTAGATAAAGAACCAGAAACCTTCCAGCCGTTTCCAGATAGGGTGTTGGCCCACTTCGAGGCGCTTCATCTGGTGCTGTACCTCACCGTTCGGCGAGACGGACACGTCAACGTAGTGGTAAAAGCTTTCTTCTGTGTTGAGTACCAGGCCTCCGGCGCCGCCGGTCGTGATGTACGGAGTGCCGTCAATCTCCTGTTCGTCATACAGGGACAGGTTGGCGGAAAGCACCAGGTCGATATCCTGCTCCTTCACCAGCTGCATCAACGCCTGGCGAAAGGCTTCCGGTTGCAAGTAGTCTTCTTCTCCGTCAAACAGGATCGGGGTTTGCGGTTTCAACAGCGGATGGCCAACAAACAGGATCTGGGCGTTACTGGTGTCGTGGGCCAGCAGGTCCCTCAGCCAGCGTATTTGCCAGCGCCAGGGGGTTTTGCCGGTGCTGTCGAGAAAAATCAGCCGGGTATTGCCGGTACGGATGCTGTAGAAATGTGGCCCGAAGTGGTCGTAGAACCGGAAGCTGCCGAAGTCCTCGTATTCGTGGGCCCCGAAGGTGAGTAAGTAGGGAATCTCCAGGTGGCTCAGGGTGCCGTACAGCGCCCGGTATTTGTCTTCACCACCGCCGCTGACCGCGTTGCCGGCGGAAACCAGGAAATCCAGGCCGGCCTGGTTCAGTTCCGGAATAAAGCGCCGCTCGAAAATGCCGACCGAATTGTTGATGTTGCCGACTACTGCAAAGCGGATACCTTCGCCGGGTGGTGTGCGCTGGTGGATTCTCTCCACCTGCCCGCTGTGCAGGGCTTCGAAATCCTGCTTGAAGAAATTCAGGTACACCTTGTAGCCGATCAAGGCCACGACAATTACCAGGCACAGGTAAAACAGGAGTTTCAGCGGGTTTCGTCGGGTCATGACACGCTCCGGTGGCTTTTGATCAGTTCCCTTTGCATCACCAGCAGGCCGATCAGCATACCCAGGTAGATCGTCAGAAAGCGCCAGGCAATGGTGACCAGCACCAGGTGGTTACCCGATAGGATATCCCGGAAGAAACTGCCGAACACCCCTTCGGAAATGCCGGAGGCGCCCGGGGTGGGTGAGAAGTACATGATGAAGGTTGTCACCACCAGCAGCCCCAGAGTGACTGGGTAATCCACCTCATAGCCCAGACCATGGATCAGCAGCGCCGGAAAGCTGAACAAACTGAGCAGGAACAGCGCGGTAAAGCCCACCGAGAGCAGTATATCGCGGGGGTTACCTTGCAGGTAATCGCTGAAGCACTGGGCAAACCGGAGCATTTCCCGGCGCAGTTTGAACTGCCACCGGTCGTGGCGGCAGGCGTTGATCAGGTGGGCCTTGCGAAGCCCGGCGATCAGGGCGCTCAGAGGGGCAATCAGCCAGCGGGTGCGGAGCAGCAGCACCGCAAAAAATCCCAGATACAGGGTTACGAACACGGCCAGGGCCGTGCTGACACCAGACGATAAGACCCCGCCATCGAGTGCGTCCAGCGTGAGCAGAAAGACCGGTGTCAGGGAGAAAATGAAGATCACCGCCAGTACCGTGCGAATCGTGGTGGCGGCTGTGGCGCGGGCAACCGGCACACCGTGGCGGGTCAGGTACCAGATCTGGGCAAAGCCACCACCCGTGGCCATGGGCGTGACGTTGGAGAAAAACAGGTTGATAAACACCAGCCGGAATACTTTGCGCAAGGGCAGCCGGTGGCCGAGCGCCCGAAGTGTGTAGTGCAGGCGCAGGCCATCGGCCAGGTAATACACCAGCAGCAGGGCCGCGGCCGGGATCAATAATGTAGGGGAGAGCAGGCGGTTATCAAACTCGAAACTGCGGCCGGCAAAGCGGTCGTATACGGCATAGAGGCCTGCGCCGGTCATCAGCAGGAAGACCAGGCTGAACAGCGTCAGCCTGCGCCAGGAGGTCCGTTTCTGGTAATCGCTGTCAGTCTCGCTTGCCATTGCTCGCCCGCCGTATCAGGGCAGGCAGTTTACCCTGACCGGCGTGGGCCTTGTCCAGTGAACGGTGCCACGCGAGGTTCTATCAGCGCCCGTAAACCATCATGGTGGTGTCAGTAATGGCAAAATCGGTGAACTGCACCGTACCGATACTGGTGCCGCCAATCTTGAAAACCGGCATATCAATGTCCGCCCGGAACTCGACATCGTGAATGGACAGCCCGTCTTTGCCGGAGCCCGCGCTGGTGCCTTTCGCAAGGCGGGCGGTGGCATGGGCCATACCGAAGTGGCCAAGGGTATCGTCGCCCCTGCGGTTGTGGATCTGCAGGCCTTCAATGCCGACGGCGGCGAAGTTGAACAGCAGGATTACGTCTGCCGCTTCCCAGTCCAGGCTGCCGTTGGTGATCTCAAAATGGGTATCCAGCTGAAGCTCCGAGCCGGAGACGCTGTTGCCGTTAGCCAGGGTGCGGGTAGAGGTGCCACCGTTACGAATCACCAGGTCCGTCGGGCCGACATAGCCTTGCAGAAAGATATTGGAAAACAGGTTGGCACTGCCTTCCGAGCCGGTGGTGGTCACGCTGTCGATGGCCAGTTCGAAGTCCACTGCCTGCAGGTAGTCGGCCAGGCTGGTCGGGTCGCCGTAATCGGTGGCGCCCAGGTGGATAACCAGGTCGCCGCTGTTGAATTTCTTGCCGTAACCGCCGGAGAGTGCGTAGCGGGCCAGGGCATCGGCAACATCGGGGTCAGAGCTGTCCAGCAGGCCGGCGTCTGCCCGGCGGGCGATTTCAGAGAAGCCGTGGGTCAGTACTTCGCCCTCACCGGCGATATCGACCGTCAGTTTCAGGTTATCGAGCACGGAATCGTTGTGGCCGGACAGCCGGATGCCGTTCACACCGAGCGTGCCCTCGTCGGTCCAGGTCAGGCTGTCGATGTTCAGCTTGGTTTCCAGCTCGATGGTGACCCCGGCCTGGCCGGTAACCGACGACATGGCTGAATCATTCAGCGGCTGGAAGTCAGCAACGGCAGGCACGGGCAGCAAGCTGGCTGCGGCCAGTAACGTGCCGGTCAGTGGCAATTTGGAATAGGTGCGGTACATGTTGGCCCCGGGTTTCATTCGACAATTTGTTGTTGTTTTGACAAGCCCGCAGGGACAACACAACCAAGGCTGCGGTGGTTATTTGTTGTACAGGTGTACTTTAGGCGGGGAGGGCGCGGGTATCTGTGCGCTGTTTCACAAACCGGCTGGTCGCATGGGAGCGGTCTATGACCTTGAAATCCGCGCCAGCAGCACGCAGTTATAGGGATTGAATCCCAAAAATCACCCTCTAAACCAAAGGGGAAACCACGATGCCCAAGCATTTCGAGCAGGCGCCCGGTCTTTACGACGCTCCGGTACCGGAAACCGAAGGTTATGTGTTCAACCAGACCATGATGCGCATTAAAGAGCCTGAGCGCTCCCTGGACTTCTACACCCGGGTAATGGGGATGCGGCTGGTGCGTAAACTGGATTTCCCGGAAATGAAGTTCACGCTCTATTTCCTCGGCTACCTGGATGACAAACAGGCCCAATCTGTACCGGCAGACGATGCCCATCGCACAACCTATACCTTCGGGCGCGAAGCCATGCTGGAACTCACCCACAACTGGGGTACCGAAGACGATGCAGACTTCGCTTACCACAATGGCAACGACCAGCCCCAGGGCTTTGGCCACATCGGTGTTGCAGTGCCGGATGTTTACGCCGCGTGCGAGCGTTTCGAAAAACTGGGCGTGGAGTTTGTGAAGAAGCCGGACGACGGAAAGATGAAAGGCCTGGCCTTTATCAAAGACCCGGACGGCTACTGGATTGAAATCCTGCAGCCGAACATGCTGGAAAAACAGCGCAAAGACAGCTGATCTCTGCGCGTGTTAACCAGCGGTAGCCCCGGTATCAGTGCTCGGCACTGGTATCCGGGGATTTGCCATAGCGGGAGGCCACGATCACCGCTATGGTCAGAATCAGTGCTCCGGCAATACCGACAGGCCCCAACACTTCCCCCAGAATCACCCAGGCCAGTAGCGCCACAAAGAGCGGCTCCAGCGTTACGATAATGCTGGACAAGGTTGCTGGTGTGGTTTTCATACCGCTAAAAAAGCTCACATAGCCGATGCAGGTGGGCACCACGCCGATGTAGACAATCATCAGCCAGTGCTTCAGCCCGAGAGTGTCCAGCCCTTCAAAACCTCCACTGAATGCAACCACCGGCAACAGCAGTAACGCTGCCGTGGCAAAGCAGATAAACGCTGTTGTGAATACCGGTGTGCCGGCAGAGTTGTAGCGGCTGGTCAGTGTGAAGCCGGTATAGACGGCGGCAGCCAGCAACGCCATCAGAATACCTGCAAGGCGCAGTGAACCGGCGGTATCCATATCGCTGACCACCAGCATGCCGGTGCCGGCAATGGCGGCGAGTGCTGCGATGACCGTCAGCAGGTTCGGTTTTTCCCCGAGCAGCGGCGCGGCCAGAATGGCCACCAGGACGGGCGGCAGGCACAGGGAAATCAGGGTGGCAATGCCAGCGCCGGTCAGGTCGACGGCCAGCAGGTAGCTGCCCTGGTAAAACGCCTGGAACAGGCCAAGGGCGGCCAATGGCAAAAAGGCTTTCAGGCCCAGCGAACGGAGCGAGCTGCCGGCAACCTGCTGGCCGGGGTGGGCGGCAACCAGTTGCTTCTGCTCCCGGCGCATCAACAGCCAGAAGAACGGCAGGGCAACCACCAGCCGAAGAAAACCGAGGGTGATGGCCTCAAGCTCTGTGCCGGTAAACAGAAACTTGGCAACAATGCCTGTGGTGGCCCAGAGCAGCGCGGCCAGGGCAATCAAAAGGGCGCCTTGAATCATCTGAATCTGCCGGATTGGTGTGGGTTGGCCGGCAAGGGTAGCAGCGGCAGCATGGCTGCGCCAGAGGGGCAGGGAAGGGCAGCCGGGGCTGCCCGACAGGGTCTTACTCTACGGCGAGCCGCTCGGCATTCTTCTCAACCGTACGGGCACCAATACCTTTCACCTTGGCAAGCTCTTCGGTGGCGGAAAACGGGCCGTTTTCTTCGCGGTAAGTGATGATCGCCTGTGCCTTGGCTTCGCCAATGCCGTTCAGCGAGGCCAGGGTAGCTACATCGGCTGTATTGATATTGATGGTTTCAGCTTCGTTGGCGTAGGCAAAGCCGGTGGCCAGGCTGAACAGCAAAACGAGGGTTGCCAGAAGGGCGTTGTGTTTCATCGGAGAACTCCTGAGTGTCGATAATGTTGTTATGAACAGTCAGGCATGACAGCGAGTGGTTGCTGGTAGGGCGGTAGGTAGGTGTTGGAGCCTGAGTGCACGGAATGGGACTACGATCCGTGTAGTCCCGACATTCCGTGGCTGACCCCTGCCTGATCCGTCAGGCGCGCATCATCCTGAGCACTTCGTCCTTGCGTTCATCCTTGCAGCCCTGTCCTTCGGGCAACTCCTGAATCCGTGGAGTTTCCATCCCTGAGCCAACGTCCGTGCTGGCTTATCATCCCTGACAACCGCCATTTTACTGAACATGAGTGGGGGAAATACCGGACATCGGCTCGTTGGTGTGTGCGAGATGTCTTACATCGTTGTGAGTATTTCGGTGAATTTGGGTTCATGGTTTGGGTGCTACGAGCGTCGTGCACACAAACAGCGCGCTTGGTTGCCCAGTGCACTGAATTGAAGCAAAGGTTAGTGCGCTATCTTGTGGCGCGATTACGAAATGCGCGCCGAACAATATATAACGTGATGTTTTTAAAGTATTTTCTGTGGTGTTGGAACAGCTGATGCTATGGGGTTCAGGCGTTGACGACTCATAACCCAACGAAAAGGACGCACAACATGAGCATCAAAAAACACGTGAAACTGGGCCTCTCTGCATTGGCGCTGTCTGTCTCCCTCGGTTCCATCAATACCGCGTTTGCCGCCGAAGACCCCATCAAAGTGGGTATTCTCCATTCCCTGTCCGGCACCATGGCCATCAGTGAGACCGCACTGAAAGACACCATGATGATGCTGATTGAAAAGCAGAACGAAGCCGGTGGCGTGCTTGGTCGCCAACTGGAGCCGGTGGTGGTTGACCCTGCTTCCAACTGGCCATTGTTCGCGGAGAAAGCCCGTGAGTTGCTGGAAAAAGAAAAAGTCGACGTGATCTTCGGTAACTGGACCTCGGTGTCCCGTAAATCCGTATTGCCAGTGGTTGAGGAGCTGAACGGCCTGCTGTTCTACCCGGTTCAGTACGAGGGCGAGGAATCGTCTGAAAACGTGTTCTACACCGGTGCAGCGCCCAACCAGCAGGCGATTCCAGCGGTGGATTACCTGATGAACGATCTGGGTGTTGAGCGCTGGGTGCTGGCGGGCACGGATTACGTTTACCCGCGCACCACCAACAAGATTCTGGAAACCTACCTGAAAGACAAAGGTGTGGCCGCCGGCGACATCATGATCAACTACACGCCTTTCGGCCACTCGGACTGGCAGACCATCGTGTCTGACATCAAAAAGTTCGGCAGCGCCGGCAAGAAGACCGCCGTGGTTTCCACCATCAACGGCGACGCCAACGTGCCCTTCTACCGTGAACTGGGCAACCAGGGCATTTCCGCCACCGACATTCCCGTGGTTGCGTTCTCCGTGGGTGAACAGGAACTCTCCGGCATCGACACCGCTCCGCTGGTTGGCCACCTGGCTGCCTGGAACTACTTCATGAGCGTGGATAACGACGCCAACTACGACTTCATCGACGCCTGGGTTGCCTACAAGGGCGACGATGCCGCCGTTACCAACGACCCTATGGAGGCCCACTACATCGGTTTCAACATGTACGTTGAAGCGGTCAAGAAAGCCGGCACCGCCGACGTGGATGAAGTGAAAGACGCCATCATCGGGGTGAGCGTGCCCAACCTCACCGGCGGCTACGCCACCATGATGCCGAACCATCACATCACCAAGCCGGTGCTGATTGGCGAGATCCAGGACAACGGCCAGTTCTCCGTAGTCTGGGAAACCCCGTCCACCGTGGCTGGCGATGCCTGGTCTGACTTCCTGCCGGGCTCCAAGGATCTGATCAGCGACTGGCGCGCGCCCCTGCGCTGCGGCAACTTCAACGTGGTCACCGGCAAGTGCGGTGGTGGCTCGGCTGACGTGGCCTCCAACTAAGCTCCAACCGGGCACAGCCGGGCAGGCCTGAGCCTGCCCGGCACCGCTCCCGAATTCCCAAGTCAACAGGAATGAATCATGAGCATTCACCGACTGCTCGCCAGGATGGTATTGGCTGTCTGTCTGGCCCTTGGGGCCACACTGGCGAATGCCCAGGCGCAGAGCGATGCGCCCGAAGCGCTGCTGAAACGGCTCGCAGAAGCCGGGCAAGCTGAAAAAACCGAATTACTCAAAGCCCTCTCCGAAACCGGCGACGAACGCGCCCGGGGCTGGCTGGAGGCGGTTCGCGACCGCAAACTCGCGATGATTGAAGACACCGGCGCCCTGGTGATCGTGGTTAACAACCGGGGCCGAAACTGGGAAATTGCCGATGCCATGACCGGCGAAGCCCTGGGCGAAATGTCGCGCCGGGATTTGCAAAGCGTGGGGGTGAACAACGCCCTGCGGGCCGAGATTGAAGGCATTCTCTCGGTCATCGACCTGACCGTGGCCGACCCGGACCAGCGCCTCGACGCCGCCCGCAATTTGCTGGGCGAGGTAAATCCTGCGCTGGCGACCCAGCTTGAGGCCCGCCTGCAAGTGGAAGAGCATCAAGAGGTACGGGCCATGCTTACCCAGGCGCTCGCGATCCATCAGGTTCAGCAAGGCCATGTGGACGCGGTTGAAGTGCTGTCTGGCAGCCTGAACCCGAAAGCCCGCGCGGCCCTGAATAACGCCGTGAACAGCGATAACCCCGCGCTGGCGGCGGCGGCCGAAAAGGCCCTGGCCAGCATTGAGCAGAAACTGAAACTCAATCGCGCCGCCGAGACCCTGTACTTTGGCCTGTCTCTGGGCTCGGTACTGGTACTGGCCGCCATTGGCCTGGCCATCACCTTCGGCGTGATGGGCGTGATCAATATGGCCCACGGTGAGCTGATCATGCTCGGTGCCTACACCACCTGGGGTATGCAGCAGCTGTTCCCCGGCCAGCCTGGCCTGGCCCTGATCCTCTCCATCCCGGCCGGCTTCCTTGTGGCGGCGCTGGCGGGTATCGCCATTGAGCGCAGCGTGATTCAGTACCTCAAAGGCCGCCCGCTGGAAACCCTGTTGGCCACCTTCGGCATCAGCCTGATCCTGCAGCAGCTGGTGCGCACCGTGATTTCCCCGCTCAACCGCACGGTGGTCACGCCTGAGTGGATGAGCGGCTCGATCATGGTAAACGAAGCGCTGTCGCTCACCCTCAACCGCCTGTACGTGATTGGCTTTGCTCTGGTGGTATTCGCCGGGCTGATGCTGATCATGCGCAAGACACGCCTGGGTCTGGAAGTCCGTGCTGTTACCCAGAACCGGGCCATGGCCCGCTCCATGGGCATTAAAGCCACCAAAGTGGACATTATGACCTTCGCCCTGGGCTCCGGTGTGGCCGGGCTGGCGGGCGTGGCCCTGTCGCAGATCACCAACGTTGGCCCCAACCTGGGCCAGAACTACATCATCGACTCGTTCATGGTGGTGGTGTTCGGTGGTGTGGGCAATCTCTGGGGCACCCTCATTGCCGGGCTTTCCCTGGGCACCATCAACCAGCTGCTGGAACCCTGGGCTGGTGCGGTCCTCGCCAAAATCATGGTGCTGGTGCTGATCATTCTGTTCATTCAAAAGCGGCCACGCGGGCTATTCCCGCAGAAAGGCCGGGCGGCGGAGGGCTGAGTTATGGCGACATCACAAACCTGGCTGCTCCGGCCCTTCCAGGAGCGTTCCACCCAAGTTTTCCTTGGTGTGCTGTTCGCCGCCCTGGTGGTGGTTACCTTCCTGCATCTGTATATGCCGGAAGACAGTGCCCTGCATGTAAGTGCTTACACCGTTACCCTTTTGGGTAAGTACCTGTGCTACGCCCTGCTGGCGGTGGCGGTGGACCTGGTGTGGGGTTATCTGGGCATTCTCAGTCTGGGCCACGGCGCCTTCTTTGCCCTCGGCGGCTACGCCATGGGCATGTACCTGATGCGCCAGATCGGTGATCGCGGCGTGTATGGCGATCCTGTGTTGCCGGACTTCATGGTGTTCCTGAACTGGCAGGAGCTGCCCTGGTACTGGCAAGGGTTCGATATGGCCTGGTTCGCCTTCATCATGGTGCTGCTGGCCCCGGGCCTGCTGGCGCTGGTGTTCGGCTTCCTGGCCTTCCGCTCCCGGGTAACCGGCGTGTACCTCTCCATCATCACCCAGGCACTCACCTTTGCGTTGATGCTGGCGTTCTTCCGCAACGAGATGGGCTTCGGTGGCAACAACGGCCTGACCGATTTCAAAGACATCCTCGGCTTCAACCTGCGCAGCGACGCCACCCGGCTTGGCCTTTTCCTGGCGACCGGCATCGCGCTGGCGGTGGGCTATGTCGTGTGCCGTGCCATTGTGACCAGCAAGCTGGGCCGGGTCAGCGTGGCCTGCCGCGATGCCGAAGCCCGTACCCGGTTCCTGGGTTACCGGGTGGAGCGGGTGCAGCTGTTTGTGTTCGTGGTCTCCGCCATGCTGGCGGGTGTGGCCGGCGCGTTGTATGTGCCACAGGTGGGCATCATCAACCCAAGCGAATTCTCGCCGCTGTTCTCTATTGAAATCGTGGTGTGGGTGGCCCTGGGTGGTCGCGCAACGCTTTACGGGGCGGTGATCGGCGCCATCCTGGTGAACTACGCCAAAACCGTGTTCACCGGCGTCATGCCAGACGCCTGGCTGTTCGCCCTGGGGGCGCTGTTTGTGCTGGTGACCGTGTTCCTGCCCAAGGGCATTGCCGGCCTGCTACAGAAACGCCGCCAGAAGGACGATGACCAACCCGCCGCTCAGGAGGCCACCGCATGAGCATCTTTGAACAACTCACTAACCGGGACCAGGTGTTCGATTTTCTCACCCCCGTGGCGTCGCCGGTCGATGTGCGCCACGGGCCGATCCTGTACATGGAAGACGTAAGCGTGAGCTTCGATGGCTTCAAGGCTATCAACAACCTCAACCTCACCATTGACGACGGCGAACTGCGTTGCATCATCGGTCCCAACGGGGCGGGTAAAACCACCATGATGGACATCATCACCGGTAAAACCCGGCCCGATACCGGCTCGGTGTGGTTCGGCAGCCGCCACAACCTGCTGCGCATGAACGAGCCGGATATTGCCACCCTGGGCATTGGCCGCAAGTTCCAGAAGCCCACCGTGTTCGAGGCCCTGACCGTGTTCGAAAACCTCGAACTGGCCATGGCCGCCGACAAACGCATCCTGCCCACCCTGACCGCCATCATGACCGCGGAATACCGGGACCGGATTGACGAAATCCTGGAAATGATCGGTTTACAGGCGCTGCGCGACAAGCCCGCCGGCATCCTCTCCCACGGCCAGAAACAGTGGCTGGAGATCGGCATGCTGCTGATGCAGAAACCCCGGCTGCTGCTGGTGGACGAGCCCGTGGCCGGCATGACCGAACAGGAAATGGAACGCACCGCCGAGTTGCTCACCAGTCTCGCGGGCAAACAGTCCGTGGTGGTGGTAGAGCACGACATGGGCTTCGTGCGCTCCATCGCCCGCAAAGTCACGGTACTGCACCAGGGCAGTGTGCTGGCCGAAGGCACCATGGACCAGGTCTCCAACGACCCGGACGTGATCAAGGTGTATCTCGGGGAGGAGGCCTGATGCTCAAGATTGAAAAGCTCAACCAGTTCTACGGCGAAAGCCACACTCTCTGGGATCTGGAGCTGGACGTGCCCCAGGGCCAGTGTACCTGCGTGATGGGCCGCAACGGCGTAGGCAAGACCACTCTGATGAAATGCATCATGGGCGAGGAAACCGTGAAAAGCGGTGCCATCGAGTTTGCCCAGGATGTGGAACTTACCAAAAAGAAAATCGAGGACCGCTCCCGCCTGGGCATCGGCTACGTGCCCCAGGGCCGGCAGATTTTCCCACTGCTTACCGTGGAGGAAAACCTGCGCACCGGCCTGGCGGTGCGGGCCGATGGCAGTAAGCAAATCCCCGAGCGCATCTACGAACTCTTCCCGGTGCTGAAAGAAATGAAACACCGCCGCGGCGGCGACCTCTCCGGCGGCCAGCAGCAACAGCTGGCCATTGGCCGGGCGCTGGTGATTGAGCCGAGACTGCTGATCCTCGACGAGCCGGGGGAGGGCATCCAGCCCAACATCGTGGCCCAGATTGGCGAGGTGATTCGTCGGTTGATTGAAGAAGACGGCCTGACTGTGCTGCTGGTGGAGCAGAAACTGCCGTTTGCCCGCAAATACGCCGACCGCTTCGCCATCCTCGACCGGGGCCGGCGTGTGGCCGAAGGCGATATTACCGGGCTGACCGATGAACTCATCAAACAGCACCTGACCGTATGACCGCCTACCAAGCCATCGACCGCCACGCCTCCGGCCACCGTTTCGACACGGAACGGCGCTGGGCGGCGGCCCTGGAACTGGGCTTTGAGGCACGTACCGAGAGCGAACCTGCGCCGGTAACCCGGTTGGTGCGCCGGCGCCACCATGGCCCACTGCGGGTGCAGCGCCCCTTCTACCCGGAGGGCAAAACCGGCTGCTGCCATGTGTACCTGCTGCATCCCCCGGGTGGCCTGGTGAGCGGCGACGAACTGCGCATCGAAGCCTATGTGGCCGAAGGTGGCCACGTGCTTTTGACCACCCCCGCCGCAGCGAAACTGTACAAGGCCGACAGCCATGGCGTGGCCTGGGGCCAGCACACCCGGTTGCTGGTAGCCAAAGACGCGATTCTGGAATACCTGCCCCAGGAAACCATCGCCTTCGACGGCTCCCGTGGTTTGCAAACCACCACCATTGAACTGGAAACCGGCGCCCGAACCCTGGGCTGGGAAGTGCTCGCGCTGGGCCGCCCGGCCAGCGACCTGCCGTTTGCCACCGGCGAACTGGAACAGCGTTTCCATTTAAGCCTGAACGGCCAGCCGCTGTGGCTGGAGCGCCAGCTGCTGAACCCGAAACACCGCCGGTTCAACGGCCCCTGGGGCCAGGGTGGCGCCACTGTACAGGCCACCCTATGGGCCGTTGGCCTGGACGACGGAGCCGCCGCCATCGACGTGCTGAGAGCACAGTTACCAGACCACAACCGCTGGGCCGTGACCCGGCGCCGGGGCGTGCTGCTCCTGCGCTACCTGGGCACCGAACGCAACGAAGCCTGGGCCCTGTGTGAACAGGCCTGGCACCTGCTGCGCCCTCTGCTCGCCGGCGTACCGGCCCACACACCCAGAATCTGGCATACCTGACGCATAAGAGACAACGGAGTCATCCATGGAACTCACCCCCAGAGACAAAGACAAGCTGCTGCTGTTCACCGCCGCCCTGCTGGCCGAACGCCGCAAAGCCAAAGGCCTGAAACTGAACTACCCCGAAGCGGTGGCCCTGATCAGCGCCGAAATCATGGAAGGCGCCCGCGAAGGCCGCACTGTGGCCGAACTGATGAGCGCCGGCACCGAAATCCTCACCCGCGAAGACGTGATGGACGGCGTGGCTGACATGGTGCACGAAGTCCAGGTGGAAGCCACCTTCCCGGACGGAACGAAACTCGTGACGGTCCACAACCCCATCGTCTAAGGAGCAGACACATGATCCCCGGTGAATACCAACTCAAAGACGGCGACATCGAACTCTGCGCCGGCCGCGAACGCATCCAGCTGGACGTCGGCAACACCGGCGACCGCCCGGTGCAGATCGGCTCCCACTACCACTTCGCCGAAGCCAACCCCGCCCTGGACTTCGATCGCGCCAAGGCCCGCGGCTACCGCCTGGACGTGGCCGCCGGCACTGCTATTCGCTTTGAACCTGGCCAGACCCGGTCTGTGACGCTGATTCCGTTTGCAGGAAAGCGCGAAATCTATGGCTTCCGGGGTGAAGTAATGGGGAGTTTGGACTCCACGAAATAACTATGAGGGTCGGTCGGGTAAGGCTTTCCAGGAATGTGCGGAGGCATGGATGCCGGAGAACAAGCGCCACATGGATGTGCCGCCAGGAGCGTTTCCTGGAAAGCCTTACCCGACCGGCCCCAGCACCCAAGTTACAACGAGGGATAAGATGAAAATCAGCAGACAAGCCTACGCCGACATGTACGGCCCCACCGTAGGGGACCGGGTCCGCCTGGGCGACACCGAACTGTGGATTGAAGTGGAAGAAGACCACACCCACTACGGCGACGAAGTAAAATTCGGCGGCGGTAAAGTCATCCGCGATGGCATGGGCCAGAGCCAGCGCTGCGACGACGAAGTGATGGACACCGTCATCACCAACGCCCTCATCCTCGACTGGTGGGGCATCGTCAAAGCCGACGTAGGCATCCAGAAAGGCCGCATCGCCGCCATCGGCAAAGCCGGCAACCCGGACACCCAGCCAGATGTGACCATCGTCATCGGCCCCGGCACCGAAATCATCGCCGGCGAAGGCAAGATCCTCACCGCCGGCGGCATCGACCCCCACATCCACTTCATCTGCCCCCAGCAGGTGGAAGAAGCCCTGATGAGCGGCGTGACCACCATGCTCGGCGGCGGTACCGGCCCGGCCACCGGCACCAACGCCACCACCTGTACCCCGGGCCCCTGGCACATCGGCAAGATGCTGCAGGCCGTGGACAGCCTGCCCATGAACATCGGCTTTCTGGGCAAAGGCAACGCCAGCCTGCCGGAAGCGCTGGAGCTGCAGGTAAAAGCCGGCGTGATCGGCCTCAAACTGCACGAAGACTGGGGCACCACCCCGGCCAGCATCGACAACTGCCTGACCGTGGCCGACCAATACGACATCCAGGTGGCCATCCACACCGACACCCTGAACGAATCCGGCTTTGTGGAAGACACCCTGGCCGCCTTCAAAGGCCGCTGCATTCACACCTTCCACACCGAAGGTGCCGGCGGTGGCCACGCTCCGGACATCATCACCGCCTGCTCCAAGGACTATGTACTGCCGTCGTCCACTAACCCCACGCGGCCCTACACGGTGAACACCGTGGATGAGCACCTGGACATGCTGATGGTATGCCACCACCTGGACCCGAACATCCCGGAAGACGTGGCCTTTGCCGACTCCCGCATCCGCCGGGAAACCATCGCGGCGGAAGACATCCTGCACGACATGGGCGTGATCTCCATGATCTCCTCGGATTCCCAGGCCATGGGCCGGGTGGGCGAGGTGATCTGCCGTACCTGGCAAACCGCCCACAAAATGAAAGTGCAGCGCGGCCTGTTGCCGGAAGACCAGGAACGCGGCGCCGACAACTTCCGCGCCAAACGCTACATCGCCAAGTACACCATCAACTCCGCCATTACCCACGGCATCGCCCATGAGGTGGGCTCGGTGGAAGTGGGCAAGCTGGCCGACCTGGTGTTGTGGAGCCCGGCCTTTTTCGGCGTGAAGCCCGCCTGCATCCTCAAGGGCGGCATGATTGCCGCTGCCCCCATGGGCGACCCGAACGCTTCTATTCCCACGCCGCAGCCGGTGCACTATCGCCCCATGTTCGGCGCCTTCGGCAAAGCGGCCAGTGCCACCCGCCTGACCTTCGTCAGCCAGGCCGCGCTGGACGCCAATATTGGTGAAGAACTGGGCCTGGACAGCCCGCTCTCCGCCTGCAAAGGCGTGCGGGACGTGCGCAAGCAGCACATGAAACTGAACGACGCCTGCCCGCACCTGACCGTAGACCCGCAAACCTACGAAGTGCACGCCGATGGCGAATTGCTCACCTGCGAGCCAGCGACCGAACTGCCCCTGGCCCAGCGCTACCACCTTTTTTAATCAATACAGCCTAAGGCTGGTTTTTAAGCAAGACAGCTCAAGGCTGGGAGAGGAACGAACGGATGTTGGAACTGATAAAACGCATTACCCAAGTAGACGCCAGCGAAATCCACGACAACCTGGTGCTGCCCTACGAACTGCGCATTCGCGGCCGCCTGCGGGCCACCACCGAAACCAACCTGGACGTGGGCCTGTTTCTGGACCGGGGCCCGGTGCTGAGAGATGGCGACCTGCTGGAAGCGAAATCCGGCGAGATCATCCGCATTCGCGCTGCCGAGGAGCGTGTGGTCACCGCCCGCGTAGAAACCGGCCTGCCGCTGGCCCGCTTGTGTTACCACCTGGGCAACCGCCACGTCACCCTGGCGATCGGTGAAGACGAGCAGGGCGCCTTCGTGCGCTTTCCGCCCGATCACGTATTGGAAGAGCTGGCCGAACGCCTGGGCGCCACCGTAGTGCACCACACCGCCACCTTCGACCCGGAACCCGGAGCCTACAACCAGGCCGGCCAGGGCCATTCCCACGCGGACTCTCATGAGCACTTGCACGGTAAAAGCCATGACCACACTCACGCTGCTGGACATACCCATGCTCACGGCCACAAGCACACCCACTGAGCCAGCAGCCATGGCGGGTGAGAGCGAGCCCGGCGGCGACCTGGCTTTGCTGGGGCTGATGCAGCTGGTCAGCCCGGCTTTGCCCATCGGCGCCTTTGCCTGGTCCCAGGGCCTGGAAAGTGCCTTTGAGCTGGGTTGGGTGAACAACGAAGCGGAACTGGCCCGGTGGATTGAAGGCGTACTGGAAGACGGCCTGAGCCGGTGTGAACTGCCATTACTGGCCCGGCTGCAAACCGCCTGGGCGAACGACAACGGCGCCACCATCGCGCACTGGAACCAGTGGCTGCACGCCACCCGGGAAACCGCAGAACTGAGCGACGAAGACACTCGCCTGGGCGGTGCCCTTAAAACCCTGCTGGGCAACCTCAACCTGCTGCCGGAGAGAACCCTGATTCCGGCCGAGCCCGGCTACATCACCCTGTTTGCCTGGGCCGCCCAGGTACGCCGGGTGCCGGTGCGGCAAACCCTGCTGGGCTTTGCCTGGGCCTGGCTGGAAAACCAGCTGGCGGTGGCCTGCAAAGCCTTGCCCCTGGGCCACACCGCCGCCCAACGGATTATCGAACAACTGCGCCCGGCCCTGGTGATTGCCACCGACCAGGCGCTGGCACGGCAAGACCACGAACTCGGGCCCATCCTGCCGGGCCTCGCGCTCGGCAGTGCCCTGCATGAAACCCAGTATTCACGGCTTTTCAGAAGCTGAATAAAAACATCAAGGAGATACAGCCATGACACATTGTCTGAGAGTAGGCGTCGGCGGCCCGGTCGGGTCTGGTAAAACCGCATTGCTACGCCAGCTATGCACCGCCCTGCGGGACCACTACGACATCGCCGTGGTCACCAACGACATCTACACCCGGGAAGACGCCGACTTCCTGCTGCGCCACGAAGCCCTGGCCGCAGACCGCATCCTGGGCGTGGAAACTGGCGGTTGCCCGCACACGGCCATTCGCGAGGATGCCTCTATGAACCTGGCGGCCATTGACGACCTCCAGCGCCGCCATCCGGATCTGGAGTTGGTGCTGGTGGAATCCGGCGGCGACAACCTATCCGCCACCTTCAGTCCGGAGCTGAGCGACCTCACCCTGTACGTGATCGACGTGTCCGCCGGCGACAAGATCCCCCGTAAAGGTGGCCCCGGAATCACCAAATCCGACCTGCTGATCATCAACAAGATCGACATCGCCGAACAGGTACACGCCTCCCTGGAGGTAATGGAACGGGACAGCAAAAAAATGCGTGGCGAACGCCCCTTCGTGTTCACCAACCTGTACGACGGGGTAGGGCTGGACACCATCATCAGCTTCATTCTGGAGCGCGGCATGCTGCCGGAAAGGCGTCCTGAGAAACTGGCTGAAATAGCCTGAGCAAACGAAACAATACGATTACAGAACCACCAGGAGCAACACCATGAAACTGACTTCAAAACTTCTCGCCACCGCCGCGCTGCTGACAGCCTCCGCCACCGCCATGGCCCACCCCGGCCACACCGAAGGCGGCTTCACCAGCGGCCTGCTGCACCCCATGCTAGGCCTGGATCACTTGCTGGCTATGGCCGCCATCGGCTTCTGGAGCGTGCGCCAGAGCAAACTCATGAAAAACGCCACCCCCGCCTTCGTCATCGGCGGCATGGTATTCGGCGCCGCCCTGGCCTGGGGCGGCCTGAGCCTGCCAGGCGTGGAAACAGGCATTACCTTCTCGGTACTGGTGGCGGGCATCCTCATCGCCACCCTGGCCAAGCTGCCCACCGCCGTGGGTGGCACTCTGGTTGGTGCCTTCATGCTGTTTCACGGTTTTGCGCATGGGGCGGAAATGCCGGAAGGCGCTACGTTGGCGGCCTACCTGGCCGGTTTCTCCATCGCCACCCTGGCCATCACGCTGGTTGGGCGTGGGCTGGGTAGTCTGATGCTGAGGGCGGATAGCCGGTTTAGTCGTGGGATTGGGGGAGTGTTGGCTGTGGCGGGAGCATACCTGGCCGCCGCTTGATTCCGTCGTCCCCTCAGAAACGAAAAAGCCGCTCGGGAAACCGCGCGGCTTTTTCAGTATATGGTTTACAAAATTTGACCTTGACGGTATGGGAAGTTTACTGAAGAGTAGGTTAGTGTGTAGTTATAAGAAACGGATTGCGCAGCTGTTAAGGAAAACCGATGGACTTCGGCCAGCTATTCAACACCCTCCTGAACTCTCTACCGAATCAAGTCTGGTATTTCGTACCACTGTTTATCCTGTTGCCAATTCTGAGAACACCCTGGTTCAAAGGCAAAGCCGGCGAAGCCATGGTCAACCTCGCCGCAAAGCTGTTTCTCGACAAAACCCGCTACCACCTCATCAAAAACGTCACCTTGCCCACCGAAGACGGCACCACCCAGATCGATCACATCATTGTCTCCCGGTATGGCGTGTTTGTGGTGGAAACCAAGAACATGAAGGGCTGGATCTTCGGTAACGCAAAACAGCGGTATTGGACGCAGAAGATCTTCAAGCACTCGCAGAAATTCCAGAACCCGCTGCATCAAAACTACAAACACGTGAGGACACTGCAAAGCTTGTTGGGCCTCGGCGATGAGCAGGTAGTTTCGCTGGTGGTGTTTGTGGGGGATTCAACTTTCAAAACGCCCATGCCGGACAACGTCACTTACGGTGGTGGATACATTCGCTTTATTAAATCTCGCACAGAAGAGGTGCTTGCCGAAGCGGAAGTGCAGGACATCGTCTCAAAAATCGAAACCGGGCGTTTGGCGGCAACCTTCCGGAACCATCGGCAGCATGTGGCCCATGTGAAGAGCATTGTGGAGCAGAAAGCGAGCGCGCCGAGGTGCCCCAAATGCCAGGGTGAGATGGTAAAGCGGAGGGTGAAGCGTGGGTCGAATGCTGGGAAGGAGCTTTATGGTTGTATGGCGTTTCCCAGGTGCCGAGGGATGGTTGGTATTTCGTGATTTTATTTATAAATTTGTTTTGTTTTTTTTTGATTGATGATTTTGATGTTGAGGCCTTTATTTAATGAAAATTGATAAATTAGAGATTAAGAACTTTAGAACGCTTGAAAATGTTACTTTGACCTTTGATGGGTATTTTGCATCTGTTAGTGGTAGAAATAATGCCGGAAAAACATCTGTCATAAAGTGTATTAGATCTCTTTTTAAGGGGCAGG
The DNA here is from genome assembly GCF_002375525.1 of Marinobacter sp. UBA3607. Lineage (NCBI taxonomy): Bacteria > Pseudomonadati > Pseudomonadota > Gammaproteobacteria > Pseudomonadales > Marinobacteraceae > Marinobacter > Marinobacter sp. UBA3607. The sequence continues at coordinate 35,754 of NZ_DFLY01000021.1, forward strand.
AAAAGGCATTTTCTCTTTTTGATTATGAGGACTCTATATCTTATACGGCATCTAAAACGCAATGGGTGTCTAATAATTCACCGATAGAGTTTGGTTACTATTTGACCGCCTCGAAAGAAGCTGATCCTGGGCTTTATAGTTTTGTAAAGAAAATAGCCGGAATTGATGACCTTTCTGATAATTTTCAATTGGAAGTTAATGTGAAAATTAAGGAGAAAGAGGAAAAGGAAATATCAATATTGATAAATGGGCAGGTTTTAAAAAAATATGAAACGGGAGAGATATACCAAAGGCTGTCGTCTTCCAATACCGTTTTTCTACATAACTCTACTGGTGGTGGTAACAAAATCTACTACCCTTCTGGAGCTAAAAGTTTTCATGAGATGATGCTTTCTAAAGATGAAAAGGAAGATTTAAAAAGAGAGCAAGAAAGAATCAGAAAGAAAGTTAAGAAGTTTGCTTCAGAGCATAGAGGAGAGCTTTCAGGGCTACTAGGTAAGCTGGAAGATAAATACGAGGTTGAGCTAACGGTATTTGATGGGCTTTTCAGAGACTCAATTCCTTTGGGGATAAATCTAAAAGATAAGGGATTAGAGGTGCCGTTGGATGACTGGGGTGCAGGAACACAGAATCGTACCCAAATTATGATGTCTATTTTATCTGCAAGCCGAGTTAAGCAGCAATCTAATGACGAAAATAGAATCACACCAATTATTATCATAGAGGAACCAGAAAGCTTTCTTCATCCTTCCGCACAGGCAGAGTTTGGGAGAGTTATTAGAGGGCTTTCAAGAGAGCTTGAAATACAAATTATTATTACAACCCATAGTCCTTATATGTTGTGTCAAGAGCAGCCTGAGTCAAATGTGCTTCTCGATAGGAAGGTTTTTAGAAATAGGCTTAAAGAAACTGTTGTTGTCGATGTTTCGCGTGAAAAATGGATGGAGCCGTTTGGAGAAATATTAGGCTTAAATCATGAGTCCGTTGAGCCATGGGGTGATGTCGTTAAAGCCTCAAGAGATAATGCGGTTTTGGTTGAAGGGCCAATAGATAAAGAATATTTAGAGTATATTTCTTCGTTAGGGATTAAAGGGTTTGCCATACCTGAAGGAGTTGAGGTTATTGCATATGGTGGAAAAGATGCCTTGAAGAACTCTATAATGCTAAAGTTTGTGATTGAGAAGTTTAATCGTGTTTATGTTACATATGATTTGGATGCTAAAAATGAACTAAATAGAATAATGTCTCATCTTAGCTTGGAAGATGAAGTTGATCATATGGCCGTAGGCCTGAATGAAGCAGGAAAGGATTGTATTGAAGGGCTTTTGCCGAAAAATGTTTTATCCAATGTTTACGGAAATAATACTGATTTAGTGATGAAATTGACGTCGACGGACACTAAGACAAGGAAGTCGGCGAAAAACGAGCTTAAAACCAAGCTTCTTGAGGAATTCAAAAAGACTAAGAACGTTTCGCCTGCCGATCTAAAAGGGTTTAAATCACTTTTCTCTAACATTGGAAAAGCATTTATTTCGTGATTTTTCAGTAATTACATATGGGGAGTCGGTGATGCCGGGGTATATGAGATTGTTTTTTACTGATAAGGAATTTAAAAGGTGAAATGGGCTTTTATTGATTACGAAAACATCGGAAACCTCGGCAAGGTTAATCTCTCCGACTACGACCGAGTCATTGTGTTTCTCGGAGCAAAGCAGCCCAAGCTGGATTTCGCGGAAACGAAATACGACAAGCCCATCAACATGGTCGTTGTTCAGCTGAAAGCTTGTCAGGCGAATAATCTGGACTTTCACCTCGCGTACTATCTGGGCAAGTATGACGGTCAGGCCGAGCGCTCGGTCGCGTTCGAGGTGATCAGTAACGATTCCGGTTTCTCGCCGCTGATTGCCCATATCAAGGCCAGCGGAAGGGTGTGTAAACAAGTTAAGGTGGCGGGTGCCTCGGGTGATACCGAGAAACTGATCAAGAATCTCTCCGCAAAGCCCCGAGAGAAACGCCCCCAAAAGGTCACAGCCCTTCGTAATCACATTGCCTCTCACCTGCGCATTCAGGGCAATGAAATGGCTATCCAGAAGGCAGTTAATCAACTGGTGCAGGAGAAGTTTTTGACAGTGTCGGATACTGGAGTGGAATATCTTGCCTGACGGCCTAGCCACTGCCGGTGGCGCTAACGGAGTATGACGTCTTGGATCCAGTAAGTTACGTTTTCGCTGCTTACCTCAATACCTTGCAGTCGACGGTTTCGAATCATTTCAGTGAAACCAGAAACCTTGAGGTGACACCTGTTGTTGTCGAATACGAGGGTGTTCCCATCTCCTACCAGCATCAGATGTGGCGTGTTCGCTCCGAGAGTGTGTGCGCCAACTATAAGCAGAAGATAGGGCAATTCTCTGAGTGCACCGTGAAGGCATCGCGGTTGTTCAACGCGCTATGTTCGGAATTGAAGCAGACTAGTTCCAGTAACTGGCAGCAAGCGAAGTTCCAGACAATGTATTGCAACGCGGCGATATCTTTCAAACCCACAGTAGCAAATATTGGGGCGGCACCAGCGATGTCGGGTTTGGATGAGGCTCGTCAGGCCTGCAATGCAGCGACAGTTGCAGCCATGGGGAATAGTGATCCCAGGCTGGCGCGAGAGCGGGATAGGGCTTGTGATCACTACCGTGGCTTGAAGGAGCATTAAGCATTTGGCGCTCAGTTCTCGAGGGCGCTCAACGTTTCCATGCGTGGCCGGAAGGCATTAACGAACGCATTCAGCGTTTCGGAGAAAAATGCTTTTACGCCTGGGTTAGATACCGGAGGCCAATCCCCCTCAATTCGCCGATGGGTGATTATGCGTCAGTTTTTGTCATCCCATTCAACCGTCAACGGCAGTTCGCTATTGATAGCCTCTGCATGCCAGGCGGAGAAGTGGCTGGGTTTGCTTGTTATCCTATTCCACCGGAGATGGACTTAACAGGTCAGAGGTTTGGAACTATCCTGCTTGTCACTGTCCGAAACAGTGGTTCTACACAATGAAATTTCTGATCATCGGAATCTTTGCCGCCATCGTCGCTTTCCTGATCTGGCGCAGCAAACAAAACACCGCACCTGAAGACCAAGCCTGCGCCATCGAAATCGGCAACCTGCTCAAAGCCCATCCGGATGCCCAGCCGCAGGCCATTGCTGATGTCTTCAAAAAACACGGTATTGATCAATCTCGGTGTAAGCATGTGGGCGCAATGGTGATGCCGCAGTTGCGAAAACAGGGTCTGAAACCGGAAGACGCGCGGATTTTGATGGGGCAGGTGAGGGGAGCTTATCCTTTTGTTCCCTAGGCTGAATCTATTCATTTGATGAACGGAGAACGCTATGGCTGGTGGTTGGTCACGGGATGGCGCAGTTCAGGATCAGATAGACGCGAGCGTTGAAGACGAAGTGCAGCGGGCACGGAGCCAGCTTGGTGGCGGTGAGAGTGCGCGCTATTGTGAGGAGTGTGACCAGGCGATTCCTGAGGCTCGCCGCAAGGCCATTCCGGGTGTGCGCCTCTGCATTGCCTGCCAGTCTGCGCTTGAGAAGCAGCAATCTACATCACGCGGCTTTAATCGGCGGGGCAGCAAGGATAGTCAGCTACGGTGAGAACAATGACGGTCTCTATGGTTTCCCATTGAGTTTCGGCGTCCTGTTTATGGGAGATTCATTACTATCGTCCGTTTTTGCATCAACTTTCCTGAGCGCCCGTGGGGCAAGGGTGGCGCCTGGTTAACGCTAGGTTTCCAACATAGTTATCCACAGCTTTTGTGAGTAAAGTCTGTGGTATACCTGCCAACAAGGCGCTGTGCCGACACTGTTAGCTGCCGGGTTTCCCAATGCTGATGTCATCAAGGGAAGATGACGTGCTTATTAAATAGTTCCTGGATTTCCCTATGCACAAACTACTGTTCCAGTGTTACGTCCTCATCATCTGTATTAGGTAAAGGCGTTGTTTTAGAGATTTTGGGTGGAGGTGGTGTCCAGGCTTTCAGTGACTGGCCGGCTTCCTGATAAAAATGCGGCACAGCTTTCTCTAGTTCTTCAACAAACACTTTCCGGCCACTGAACTTTCCAGCGAGATCCACCTCGTAAACTACTTCAAGCGTAGTAGCCGCAGTTTTCGATGTATCCGATTCCAGCAACTCCGGTGAATCTCGTAAATCTTTCAGGGCTTGGTAGGTGGTTTCTGCTTTGCCGGGTCGGGTCGCTCGAATGTAGAAGCCGGCGGGCTCGGTTTTCTTCAGTTGGCGCAGGAGCCAGTTCACTCTTGCTTTGGTGCTCTGTTTGTCCTTGGGGGCCGCGAGGCGCATAGAGCAGTAGATCATTCGCCGTTGCAGGTCTGCGGTCACTTCCAAGTCTGCCGCCGCGTTGATAATGCTGAGTGCACAATTAAGGGTAGGTGCTTTACAGAATGCTTCGGCATCGTCTTTTACGCGTTTGGCGGGGTCTAGCCGGTGTTCGTTTTTCAGTTTCAGTGACACGTCACTGCCGGTTAAGCGGGACATTATGAGGCAAAGATCCCGTTGCTCTTGGTGCCAGGCTGCAATCGTGTTCTGGACTTCATCACTGGTTTTGGCCAGTGGAGCATTACTCTTCACCTTGTTGACGACATCTTTCCATTCAGCATTCATCTGGTCGAAGTGGCTGATACCGGAACGGTCGCTTTCAAGATAACGCAGTATCTCGCTGAGTATGAATACCTGGTCTACGTCCTCAACGCTGTCGTTCTTGAGTAGAAGCTGACACTGGGTGCGAATGAAGGCCCAGGACCAATGGAATAACGCTACGGACTTGGTGGCGTTTTTCGGAAGCTTCACAGGGTGATGAGTTGGCAGTGCTGCGAATTGGTTGGTGATGGTGATCACAGCGTCCAAACCGTGGGTTTTAGCTTGTTGGAGGTAGCGCGAAACCTGTTCTTCACCGATGGTGTCGTTGTTGACCTTGGCTTCAATCAATGCCCGCCACTCGCGGCGTCCTGTTCGGAGTATCAGTAGTCCATCCGGCCGGTCTTTCTGTTTGGCGGCTTTCTTGTCCTCGTTCTGGAAGACCACTTCTGTCCAGGCTTCCAGCGTGGCATTTGTGCCTACCCTGACATTCAGGGATTTCAGCAGTGCCTGGCGTAGTTCAAGCACGGAGCGGAGGCCCGCAAGTAGTACCGAAACGGATTTCTGTTCCCGCGCACTGTCTGCGGCTATTGGGATGAGTCGGGCGGGTTCTCCGCCAGAGAGGAAGTCAGGACGGTTGGACACGGCTAGCTCCATGCTTTTATTCGATTTAGGTTCCTATTTAAGCGTAGCAGTGATTCGAGATAGTGCCGGTTTGATGTGTAAAAGATTTTAAAACGGAAAAGGCTTTCCCAACTCTTTTGCTAAGAGGCTGAAACGTAGCGCTTCCAGAGCAGCCCCGGCGACGATTTGGCCAATTGCTTCTAGCATATGGTTCATCTAGGCCTGTTTGAGTCCGAAGCTTCCGCCCTCCCGCACCAGGCTGAACATAAACCTGAGGCGCGGTGTTCACTCTGCCACCCACAAAGTGGTCACCCTCATTGGCCGCAGAAAACAGAACCTGGGCAAAGAACCGGGGAGCGCCGGTTTGGGCGTTGTGGGCCGCTGTGATGGCTGCGGCGACAGAGACCGATTCGCGCCCGTGACAGTGCAAGTGGGCATGGGAAACCCCTGCCATGGGTTGTACGTTTGCACTGGGTCTCGCCACTATGGGGGTTAGGCGCGCTCGGACCTGAGAGCTGGGTTTAGTGGGTAATGAGAAAAAAGTGCTGACGACACCGGTCGCTGTCGCGCGTTTCGCGTTGGCCGCGCGGTAGGCTTCAGAGGCAACAGGAGGATGGCTTTGCCGATCATGGATCTGGACAGCTGGACGCTGTCACAGAGCATCGTAATTTTCAGCATCTGTGCCCTGGTCATTGCGATTGCGGGCTCACGCATCACACGGGTGGTCGACCAGCTCGCCGACAGGACCGGGCTGGGTGAGGCAACCGCTGGAGCCGTGCTTCTGGGGGCAGCGACCTCCCTCAGTGGTTCGGTGCTCTCGGTAACAGCGGCCTACCGTGGGCACCCGGAGTTGGCTGTGAGTAATGCTCTTGGGGGCATCGCGGTACAGACCTTTTTCCTGGCTATTGCCGATATGGTCTACCGTCGCGCAAACCTGGAACACGCGGCGGCCTCGGCGCCGAACATGATGCAGAACGGACTGCTGATCGCGCTCCTGGCATTGCTCCTTCTGGCGCCGACCTTGCCGGATGTGACCGTCTGGAACATCCATCCAGTTACCCCGATATTGCTGGGCTTCTATTTCTATGGCACCCGGCTCATACAGAGTGCCGGCGACAACCCCATGTGGTACCCCTCCGTTACTAGTGATACCCGGCAGGACGAGCCGGAGAGCGAGAGCAGCTTGCCATCATTGAGCCGTCTCTGGACCGAATTCCTAGTGCTCTAAGGGCTTGGTGTGGTGCTGATGTTTGCTGGCTGAATGGCGGCGTCATCCATGAGCAATGAGCTATCTGGGACTCACGAACAAAAAATGTGAGCCAGACAATGATCGAAACGCGCCTGGAATTTCAGGGCGATGGTAGAGCCTCTCGAGGGTTATGCCTGAGATCCGAAGGGTTAACGGGAGCCACGCAGTGCTTTATCGTGTAGTCAGATTGCGTAAACCGCTGAAGGTTGC
>NZ_DFLY01000027.1:0-38671 GCF_002375525.1 Marinobacter sp. UBA3607
TATATGGATTCCGTGGCCAAAAACAAGGAGTCCCACATGGGCTTACTAGTAGATGGCAAATGGCACGACCAGTGGTACGACACCGACAAAACCGGCGGCAAGTTTGAGCGGGAAGCCGCCCGCTTCCGTAACTGGGTCACCACCGACGGCTCCGCCGGACCAGCGGGTGAGGGTGGTTTCGCGGCGGAAAGCGGCCGTTATCACCTGTACGTATCCATGGCCTGCCCCTGGGCGCACCGAACCCTGATCTTCCGGAAATTGAAAGGCCTGGAGCCGCACATCGGTGTGTCTGTGGTGCATCCGGATATGGTGGAAAACGGTTGGGAATTCCGGCCCGGGGATGCGGAGCATCAGGACCATCTGTACAGCTCAGAGTTCATGCATCAGGTATACACCCGGGCGGCGCCGGATTATTCGGGGCGGGTGACGGTGCCGGTACTGTGGGACAAGCAGAGGGAAACCATTGTCAGTAACGAGTCAGCGGAAATTATCCGCATGTTCAACTCAGCTTTTAACGGGCTTGAAGGCGTAAACGCGGATCTGGACCTGTACCCGGAAAGTCTGCGCAGTGAAATCGAGGCAGTAAACGAGCGGGTATACGACACAGTCAACAACGGCGTATACAAGGCCGGTTTTGCCACCGCCCAGGACAAATACGAAGAGGCCTACAAGGCGCTGTTTGAATCACTGGACTGGCTGGAAGCGAAACTGGAGAGCCAGCGCTATGTCACTGGCAGCCAGATCACCGAAGCCGACTGGCGCTTGTTCACCACGCTGATACGGTTTGATGCGGTGTATTACAGCCACTTCAAATGCAATCGCCAGCAGATCCGGGATTATCCGAACCTGTCCGGTTATTTGCGGGAGCTGTATCAGGTGCCGGGCGTGGCAGAGACGGTGGATATTCGCCAGATCAAGCAGCACTACTACGTGAGCCAGCGCACCATCAACCCCACCCAGATCGTGCCGGTGGGGCCGGAGCTGGATTTTAGTTCGCCGCATGGGCGTGATGGTTTGAACTGAGCTTACTGAGAAGTAAGCGCGCGGGGCTGGTAGGGCTTTCCAAAACCGTGCGGAGCCAGGGATGGCGGAGCTCGAGCGGGACAGGGAGGTCTTTACAGCGTGTTTTGGAAAGCCCTACCAGCCCCGCGTGCGGAAGTCTGGCAACTCAGCTGACCCGGGCAACAGCCACTTCGGTCAGCAGCTCCAGTGATTGCCGGTGCTCGGACTCCGGCAGGCAGGCCAGCAGGTCTTTCGCGATCTGCGCCTGCTCTTTCGCCTTGGCCATGGTGTATTCAATGGCGCCGGAGGCCTTCACGATGTCCAGAACCTTCGGCAGGTCATCCAGCCCACCCTTGCGAATAGCCTGGCGAATCAGCTGTCGCTCTTCGTCGTTGCCGTTGGCCATGGCGTAAATCAGGGGCAGGGTGGTCTTGCCTTCGGCCAGGTCGTCGCCCACGTTCTTGCCCATGGCTTCGGCATCGCCCAGGTAATCCAGTACGTCGTCCACCAGCTGGAATGCCAGGCCCAGGTGCTTGCCGTAGTCTTTCAGGGCGGCTTCCTGTTCCGGGTTCGCTCCGGCCAGCAGTGCGCCGGTGTGGGAAGAGGCTTCGAACAGCATGGCGGTCTTGTTATGGATAACCACCATGTACTGGTCTTCGGTGAGGTCCGGGTTCTTCACGTTCATCAGCTGCATCACCTCGCCCTCGGCAATCACCGCCGTGGCGTGGGACAACACATTCATGATCGGCAGGCTTTCCAGCTCCACCATCATCTCGAAGGCCCGGGCATACAGGAAATCACCTACCAGCACGCTCGGCGCGTTGCCCCACTTGGCGTTGGCGGTGCTGCGGCCCCGGCGCATGTCGGAGGTGTCTACCACGTCGTCGTGCAGCAGGGTGGCGGTGTGCAGGAATTCAATGACCGCGGCCAGCTTCAGGTGGTCGTCCTGGCCGTAGCCCGCGGCCCGGCTGGACAGCAAAACCAGTAAGGGTCTCAGGCGCTTACCGCCACTCTCAATAATATAGTGGGCGATTTTTTCCACCATCGGGACATCCGAGGCAAGCCGCTTGATAATCAGGTCATTAACGCGGCTGAAGTCATCCGCCACGGTGTCATGGATACGCTGGGCTGTCATCGGGCTGAAACGTCCCTTGCTGGTGTTTTCGTTGAGTTTTCGGGCAGGTCGCGGCAATGCTAGGTATTGCTGCCTACAGTGTCAACTTGAACCGGAATCCGGCTTGTATTGCCCGGCGGCTTTTCGTACAATCACGCGCCCAACTCATCCCAACCTGCGCTCCCTGCAATAGGGTCGCCAGAGCGCTTCCCTTAGAACCAGGTGGATAAGAGCAGGGATGGGTCAATCGCGGAGACTATGAATGTACGCAGTTATTGTTAGCGGTGGTAAGCAGCACCGTGTAAAGGAAGGCGAAACTCTGAAGCTGGAAAAGCTGGAAGTTGAAACCGGCGGCTCTGTTGAGTTCGATCGTGTTCTTCTGGTTGCCAACGGCGACGACGTAAAAGTTGGCGCTCCGGTAGTTGAAGGCGCCAAGGTTACCGCTGAAGTGGTTAGCCACGGTCGTCACGACAAGATCAATATCATCAAGTTCCGTCGTCGTAAGCACCACATGAAGCGTCAGGGCCACCGTCAGTGGTTTACTGAAGTAAAGATCACGGGTATCCAGGGCTAAGCCCTCGAATAACCCCTTAATGAAGGAGGCTGGTAATGGCTCATAAAAAGGCAGCAGGTAGTACCCGTAACGGTCGCGATTCCGAGTCTAAACGACTTGGTGTCAAGCGCTACGGCGGCGAGACTGTAACTGCAGGCAGCATCATCATCCGTCAGCGTGGCACCCGTTTCCACGCTGGTAGTAACGTAGGCATTGGCAAGGACCACACCCTGTTCGCGAAAGCGGAAGGTCAGGTGAAGTTCGAAACCAAAGGCCCGCAGAACCGCAAGTTCGTAAGCATCGTTCCGGCTGCGTAAGCAGCGGCGATCCGGTTCTGTCGAACCATGGGTTTGCCTGATATGCTGATCTGATCAGCCCTCAGGTGAATCCGGAGCCCCGCAAAGCTTCCATGAGGCTGCGGGGCTTTTTAGTTTATGCAAAGGCAATTGGCGTATGAAATTTGTAGACGAAGCCACCATCATTGTTGAAGCCGGCAAGGGCGGCCATGGCTGCCTGAGTTTCAGGCGGGAAAAATACGTGCCGAAAGGCGGCCCGGACGGCGGTGACGGCGGGGATGGCGGTTCCGTCTATCTGGAAGCAGACAGCGCCCTGAACACGCTGATCGATTACCGCTTCCAGCGCAAACACAAGGCCCAGAACGGCGAGCCCGGCTCCGGCCGCAACTGCACCGGCACCAAGGGCGAAGACCTGGTGTTGCCGGTACCGGTTGGTACCACCGTGGTGGATATGGACACCCACGAAGTTCTGGGTGACCTCACCAAGGAAGGCCAGCGACTGAAAGTGGCACAGGGTGGTTTTCACGGCCTGGGCAATACTCGCTTCAAGTCATCGGTTAACCGCGCGCCGCGCCAGACCTCCAAAGGCTCTGAAGGCGAATTGCGTAACCTGCGTCTGGAGCTGAAAGTGCTGGCGGATGTTGGTTTGCTGGGTTTGCCCAATGCCGGTAAGTCCACCTTTATCCGCTCTGTTTCCGCGGCCCGTCCGAAAGTGGCGGATTATCCGTTCACCACGCTGGTTCCCAATCTGGGTGTGGTCAGTGTGCAGGCGCACCAGAGCTTTGTGATTGCCGATATTCCGGGCCTGATTGAAGGTGCCGCTGAAGGCGCCGGCCTGGGTATCCGATTCCTGAAACACCTGGTGCGTACCCGCTTGCTGTTGCACCTGGTGGATGTGGCGCCCTATGACGGCTCCTCCCCGGTTGAAGCGGTAAAGGCTATCGCCCACGAACTGGAAAAGTTCAGCGAAACCCTGGCCAGCCGCCCGCGCTGGCTGGTGCTGAACAAAGTGGACATGGTGCCGGAAGAAGACCGCGAGGCGCACTGCCAGGCCATTGTGGACGAGCTTGGCTGGGATGGCCCGGTGTTCTGGATTTCCTCGTTGACGGGTGAGGGCACCAAGCCGCTGGCCCAGGCTGTCATGCGCTGGATTGAAGAGCAGGCGGAAGCCGAAGCCGAGAACCCGGACTTCGCCGAGCAGGAAGCGGCCCGCCGTCGCCGGATGGATGAAGAGGCCCGTGCCAAGATCGAGGCAGATCGCAAGGCCCGCCGCGCCGCCCGTGAAGACGATGAAGATGACGACTTTGACGACGACGATTACGACGTTGAAGTGGTCTACGCCCCCGAGTAACAATCTGAAGAGACAGTACCGCTACCATGAGTGAACGCCTCCAGCTCCGAAAGGCCCGTCGCCTGGTTATCAAGATCGGCAGTGCCTTGCTTACCAACGACGGAAAAGGGCTGGATGTGGCAGCCCTTGGGCTGTGGGTTGACCAGATCGCCGAACTGATCGGCGAAGGTGTCGAAGTGGTGGTGGTGTCTTCCGGTTCAGTCGCTGAAGGCATGAGCCGTCTGGGCTGGCAAACCCGGCCCCAACATCTGCACGAATTGCAGGCTGCGGCGGCGGTGGGCCAGATGGGCCTGGTGCAAACCTGGGAAGCCCAGTTCAAGCGCCACGACATTCACACCGCCCAGATTTTGCTCACCCACGACGACCTTTCCGACCGCAAACGCTACCTGAACGGCCGCAGCACCCTGCGCACCCTGCTGGATTACGGCGTGGTGCCGATCGTGAACGAAAACGACACGGTGGTCACCGACGAAATCCGCTTCGGTGACAACGACACCCTGGGCGCGCTGGTGGCTAACCTGATCGAGGCCGATGGCCTGATCATCCTGACCGACCAGCTGGGCCTGTTCAATAAAGACCCCCGCAAACACGAAGACGCCGAACTGGTCACCGAGCGCAAAGCCGAAGACCGGGACCTGGATGCCATGGCCGGCGGCGGTGCCGGTGCCCTTGGGCGTGGTGGCATGCTTACCAAGCTTCGGGCAGCACGGCTGGCGGCCCGTTCCGGTGCCTTTACCGTGATTGTGGGTGGTCGCATCGAACACGCCATTGCCCGCCTGCGCCAGGGCGATGTGATTGGCACTCTGTTGCTGCCGGAGCAGGGCAGAATGGCTGCCCGCAAACAGTGGATTGCCAGCCACCTGCAAACCCGGGGCAGGCTGACCCTGGATGACGGCGCGGTAAAAGTGCTGCGTCAGGGCGGCAGAAGCCTGCTGCCGGTAGGTGTCAAAGCGGTCACAGGCCAGTTCCGCCGGGGCGAGATGGTATCCTGCACAGATCTGAGCGGTAAAGAAATTGCCCGGGGGCTGGTGAACTACGATGCCGACGAGGCCCGGGCAATCGCCGGTCGCTCAAGTGATCGCATTGCAGAGGTGCTGGGCTATATTTCCGATGAGGAAATGATTCACCGGGATAACCTGGTGGTGGTCTAGGCTTTTCCGGCGCTTCAGCCGGATTTCAGGCACAAAAAAACCGGCACGAAGCCGGTTTTTTTATGAGCGCAAGGATCAGGCAGCTTTCAGGGCCTTGATCTTGGCGTTCAGGCGGCTCTTATGACGAGCAACCTTGTTCTTGGCGAAGATGCCTTTGTTAACCATGCTGTCCAGAACAGGCTGGGCCTGCTTCAGGGCTGCCTGGGCACCTTCGTAGTCGCCAGCTTTGATCTGGGCGTCTACTTTCTTCATGTAAGTACGTGCCATGGAACGCAGGCTGGCGTTGTGCTTGCGGTTTTTCTCGTTCTGACGAGCGCGCTTTTTGGCTTGCGGGGAATTTGCCACCGTAAAACTCCTGAAATTCGTTGCTAAAAAATCGAATATGTTTAGATCGCGGGCGCGCCAAAACCAGCGCGTCGAAATAAATGACGCGGAACTATGCCGCTGAACGCCCGAAATGTCAAGGCCGAAGCCTCCGGTAATCCCTCTGCTCCGGAGGCCTGTGGTACACTCCCGCATCGTCTCACGGGGCCCGGGCCCGCAACAAGCCCCGCCTTGTGGATTACCGAAACGCCACCCCGGCCCGAAGCCGGTATTCTGGACGCTCAAACCATGTCTTCGGAACCCCGACCAACAGAACAACAGCCCCCCGTTCAGGAGCCCCCGAAAGCGCCGGGATTACTGCGCTCATCCGGCGTGGTTGGGATTATGACCATGCTGTCCCGGGTGCTGGGGCTGGTACGGGATATGGTGATTGCCCGCTATTTCGGGGCAGGTGCCGGGGCCGATGCCTTCTTCGTGGCGTTCAAGATTCCCAACTTCCTGCGTCGCCTGTTCGCGGAAGGGGCGTTTTCCCAGGCCTTTGTACCGGTGTTGTCGTCTTACCGGGAAAGCCAGGATATTTCCGAAGTAAAGCGCCTGGTGGATGCAGTGGCCGGCTCCCTCGGGCTGGTCTTGCTGGCGGTTACGCTGGTGGCCATGCTTGGTGCGCCGGTACTGACGGCGGTGTTTGCCCCAGGGTTCCTGGATGATGACGTCAAATTCGCCCTGACCAGCGACATGCTGCGCATCACCTTTCCGTACCTGTTGCTGATTTCCCTGACCGCCTTTGCCGGCGGCATCCTGAACAGTTACGACCGGTTCGCGGTACCGGCGTTTACCCCGGTGTTGCTGAACCTGGCCATGATCGCCGCCGCCATTTTCCTGACTCCGGTAATGGATGAGCCGGTAATGGCACTGGCCTGGGGTGTCTTCATCGCCGGTGCCCTGCAGCTGTTTTTCCAGTTACCGTTCCTGATGCGCCTGGGCCTGCTGCCCAGGCCCCGGGTGGACTACAAACACGAGGGTGTCAGCCGGATTCTCAAGTTGATGGCTCCGGCGTTGTTCGGCGTGTCGGTCAGCCAGATCAACCTGTTGCTGGACACGGTGCTGGCGTCGTTCCTGCAAACCGGCAGCGTGTCCTGGCTGTATTACTCAGACCGGTTGTCTGAGCTGCCGCTGGGTGTATTCGGTATTGCCATCGCCACGGTCATTCTGCCCAGCTTGTCCCGCAAGCACGCGGCAGCTTCGGAAGACCAGTTTGCCGCCACCCTCGACTGGGCCGTGCGGGCCGTTCTGCTGATCGGCCTTCCGGCGGCGGTGGCGCTGGCGCTGTTGGCGGAGCCGTTGATTGCCACCCTGTTCCATTACGGCGAAGTGACCGACCGGGATGTGGCGATGTCCGCCCAGAGTCTGCGGGCCTATTCCGCCGGCTTACTGGCATTCATGCTGATCAAGGTGCTGGCGCCGGGCTTTTTCTCCCGGGAAGACACCAAAACCCCGGTCAAGATCGGGGTGATTGCCATGGTGGCCAATATGGCTTTCAACCTGGCGTTAATCGTGCCCCTGGCCCATGCCGGGCTGGCGCTGGCTACATCCATGTCGGCCTGGTTGAATGGTTATCTGCTCTGGCGTGGGCTGCGTAAGGAAGGCGCCTGGAAAAGCCAGCCCGGCTGGCCCAGGTTCCTGGTGCAGCTGGCCGTGGCCAATGCCGCCCTGGCCGCGGTGGTGCTCTGGCTGAATGTGCCGGTAGCCGACTGGCTGGCGGCCAGCGGCCTGCAGCGGGCAACCGATATGGGCATTCTGGTGGTGGCCGGAGTCGGGGCCTATTTCGTGGCACTGGCGCTGGTGGGCGTGCGGGTTCGCCAATTCCGCCAGAAGTAAGCTGCCGCAAGATTTCTACCATACCCCTGCATGGGGTATAATCGCGCGTTTTCTCACCAGCGCACCGCCTCTTTGGCCGGTGCGCCAAAAAGCCAGCTGGCAAGTTAAGGTTCGCAGTACATGCGTCTGATTCGAGGCCTGACCAATCTTAAGCGCCTGTCCGGGCAAGCGGGATCGCCGCTGGCCAGCGGCTGCGTGGCCACCATCGGCAACTTCGATGGCGTGCATCTGGGCCATAAAACCATTATTGATCAGGTCAAGCAGAAAGCTGCGCAGCTGGGCGTGCCGTCGGTGGTGATGATTTTCGAGCCGCAGCCCCGGGAATTCTTTCAGGGTGCCGAGGCACCACCCCGGCTGATGCCGTTCCGCCAGAAATTCGAGGCCCTGCTGGCCGAAGGCGTGGATATGGTGCTGTGCATCCGCTTCGATGAAACCTTCCGCAGCTATTCCGGTATGGGCTTTATTGAAGATGTGCTGGTCAGCGGCCTGGGCGTTCGCCACCTGGTGGTGGGCGACGACTTCCGCTTCGGTTGCGATCGGGCTGGCGACTTCAGGCTGTTGCAAAGCGTGGGGCAGGAACGGGGCTTTACGGTGGAAAACACCCGCACAGTGACCGTTGATGGCGAGCGTGTCAGCAGTACCCGGGTACGCAATGCCCTGAATGTGAATGGCCTGGAAGAAGCCGAGCGCCTGCTGGGGCACCCTTACCGCATCCATGGCCGCATCGTTTATGGCCGCCAGTTAGGCCGGCAACTCAACGCGCCCACCGCCAACATTTTGCTGAACCAGATGCCGGCACTGCGGGGCGTTTACGTGGTGCGGGCCCGGCTGGAAACCGGCGAATGGTGCGATGGTGTAGCCAACATCGGCCTGCGCCCCACGGTCGACGGCAAGCGGCCGTCGCTGGAAGTGCACCTGTTCGACTTTGCTGGCACACTTTATGGCCAGCACCTGGAAGTCGTGTTCCGCCATGGCCTGCGGGACGAAGTAAAATTCGACTCTGTTGACGAACTCCGCCAACAGATCGCCCGGGATTTCGACAACGCCCGGGCCTGGCTGGCGGATAACCCCGCCACGCCGGAAACCTGATTCAACTGACCAACCAAGAGTACGCACAAAGACATGAGCGACTACAAGCATACCCTGAATCTGCCGGAAACCGCGTTTCCCATGCGCGGTAACCTGGCCAAGCGCGAGCCGGACATGCTCAAGCACTGGCAGGATCTGAACGTGTACGGCAACCTGCGCAAGCAGCGCGAAGGCCGGGAAAAGTTCATCCTGCACGATGGCCCTCCCTACGCCAACGGCAGCATTCACATCGGGCATGCGGTCAACAAGATCCTGAAAGACATGATCGTGAAATCCCGCAGCTTTATGGGCTTTGACGCGCCCTACGTGCCCGGCTGGGATTGCCACGGCCTGCCGATCGAGCACAAGGTAGAGCAGGAAATCGGCAAAGCCGGTGTGAAGGTGGACTACAAAACCTTCCGCCAGGCCTGCCGCGATTACGCCACCAAGCAGATCGAAGGCCAGAAAGCCGACTTTATTCGCCTGGGCGTGATGGGTGAGTGGGACAAGCCCTACCTGACCATGGACCCGAAAGTAGAAGCGGGCATCGTGCGGGCGCTGGGCAAGATCGTGGCCAAGGGCCACCTGGTGCGTGGATTCAAGCCGGTTTACTGGAGTGTGGTTGGTCAGTCCGCACTGGCAGAAGCCGAAGTTGAATACCAGGACAAAACCTCTACCCAGATCGACGTGCGTTTCACCGCCGTCGACCAGGACGCCGTGCTGAAAACCTTCGGAACCAGCGAAGGCGAGGGCGATGTTTCCCTGGTGATCTGGACCACCACCCCCTGGACCATCCCCGCCAACCAGGCGGTGTCTATCGGTGCCGATATCGAATACGCACTGGTACAGGTAGATGTGGGCCACGGCGCCGAGCGCATGATCCTGGCCACCGACATGGTGCAGGGCATCATGTCTCGCTGGGGCGTGGAAGACTACAAGGTGCTGGCCAACGTGGCCGGTTCTGCCCTGGAAAACCAGCTGCTGCACCACCCGGTGTACGACAAGCAGGTGCCGGTGCTGCTGGGCGACCACGTCTCCCTGGACGCCGGTACCGGTGCCGTACACACCGCGCCGGACCATGGTATGGAAGACTTTGAAGTAGGCAAGGCCTACGGCATTGGCACCATCAACCTGGTAAAAGCCGACGGCACCTACACCGAGGCGGCCGGCGAGTTTGCCGGTGTGCACGTGTACAAGGCCGACGAGCCGGTTTGTGCCGCGCTGGAGCGTGAAGGCAAGCTGGTGCGGGCCGAGAAATTCCGCCACAGCTATCCGCACTGCTGGCGCACCAAGACCCCACTGATCTACCGGGCTACGCCGCAGTGGTTCATCAGCATGGACAAGCTCAACCTGCGTGCCGATGCCCTTGAAGCGATCAAAGGCGTCCGCTGGGTGCCGAGTTGGGGCCAGAACCGTATTGAAGCCATGTTTGAGCAGAGCCCGGACTGGTGTATCTCCCGTCAGCGCACCTGGGGCGTGCCGATCACGCTGTTTATCCATAAGGAAACCCAGGAGCTGCACCCGAACACCCAGGCGCTGATCGAGAAAGTGGCCGAGGTGGTGGAAACCGGCGGCATCGACGCCTGGTACGACATCGACCAGAACGAACTGCTGGGCGCAGACGCCGACCAGTACGAAAAAGTACTGGATACCCTGGATGTCTGGTTTGATTCCGGCGTCACCCACGACTCGGTACTCCGGGTACGCGAAGAGCTGGGTCAGTTCCCGGCCGACATGTACCTGGAAGGCTCTGACCAGCACCGTGGCTGGTTCCAGTCGTCCCTGAAAACCTCCATCGCCATGAACGGCGTGGCCCCGTACAAGCAGGTACTGACCCACGGCTTCACCGTGGACGGCAAGGGCCACAAGATGTCCAAATCCATGGGCAACGTGATCGCCCCCCAGGAAGTGATGAACGAACTGGGTGCCGACATCCTGCGCTTGTGGGTATCCGCCACCGACTACAGCGGCGAGATGACCGTCTCCAAGGACATCCTGCGCCAGACGGCAGACGGTTACCGCCGTATCCGTAACACCGCCCGCTTCCTGCTGAGCAACCTGACCGGATTTGATCCGGAACAGCACATGGTAGCGCCGGAAGACATGATTGCCCTGGACCGCTGGATGGTCGACCGTGCCCTGCAGCTGCAGAACGAACTGCACGAAGACTACGGCAACTATGCCTTCCTGCGGATTTACCAGAAGGTGTACAACTTCTGTGAGGCCACTCTGGGCGGCTTCTACCTGGATATCATCAAGGATCGTCAGTATACCACCCAGGCCGACAGCCTGGCGCGGCGCTCCTGTCAGACTGCGCTTTACCACGTGGCCGAAGCCCTGGTGCGCTGGATTGCACCGATCCTGAGCTTCACCGCCGATGAAATCTGGCAGCACCTGCCGGGCGAGCGTGGCGACACCGTGTTCTATGAAACCTGGTACGACGGCCTGACCGCTCTGCCGGAAGACTTCGAACTGGGCCGGGACTACTGGCGTGAAATCTACGCTGTGAAAGAAGCCGTCAACAAGTGCCTGGAAGAAGCCCGTGCCCGCGGCGAAATCAAAGGCTCTTTGAGTGCCGAAGTGACCCTGTACTGCGAAGGTAGCCTGGCCGAGCGCCTGAACCACCTGGGTGAAGAGCTGCGCTTTGTGCTGATCACCTCCGAAGCCACCGTAAAGCCGGTGAGCGAGGCGGCCGGCGTGGAGCAAACCAACGTGGAAGGCCTGCTGGTGAAAGTAACCCCGGCTTCCCACGCCAAGTGCGAGCGCTGCTGGCACCATCGTGAAGACGTGGGCCAGAACGAGCAGCACAGCGACCTGTGTGGCCGCTGCGTAACCAACGTGGAAGGCCCGGGCGAAACCCGCGCCTACGCCTGATGGACGCGGTAATGACTGAGGGCAGGGCAGGCAGCAAACTGAAGTGGTTGTGGCTGGCAGTACTGGTGGTCGCCATCGACCTGGGCACCAAGGCCATGGCCACCGCCATGCTCACCTACGGTAACCCGGTACCGGTGCTGCCCAGTTTCAACCTGACCCTGCTGCACAACACCGGCGCCGCGTTCAGCTTCCTGGCGGACGCCGCCGGCTGGCAGCGCTGGTTCTTCGTGACCCTGGCTGTTGTGGTCAGCGTGGTGCTGACAGGCTGGCTGAGAAAACTCAAAGCCCATGAAACCTGGACCGCCATCGCCATCGTATTGATCCTCGGCGGTGCCCTCGGCAACGTATACGACCGGGTGGTGCATGGCTACGTGGTGGACTTCCTGCATTTCTACTGGCAGGACTGGCACTTCCCGGCTTTCAACCTGGCCGACACCGCCATCACCATCGGCGCTGCCATGATGATCATCGACGCATTCCGCAAACCCGCTGACGACAGCGGCAATGCCGACAGGAGCAACTGATTGCCATGAAAGAACTGCCCATCGACAAGGGAACCCGTGTAAAACTGCACTTCGCCCTCAAGTTTGAAGACGGCGAAACCGTGGACACCACCTTCGACAAAGAACCGGCTACCCTGGAAATCGGCGACGAAAACCTGCCGGAAAACTTTGAAGCCTACCTGGTGGGCCTGAAAGCCGGTGACCACAAAACCTTCGAAGTTCCCCCGGAAAAAGCCTTCGGCCAGCACAACCCCAGTAACGTGCAGACCTTCAAACGCCACGAATTCAGCGCCGACATGGTGCTGGAGCCCGGCGTGGTGGTGTCCTTCGCCGACGCGCGCCAGCAGGAACTGCCCGGCGTGGTCAAACGGGTGGAAGGTGACCAGGTGGATGTGGACTTTAATCACCCGCTGGCAGGGCATACACTTCAGTTTGAAGTGCAGATTATCGACGTTGAACCAGCAGGGCCGACACACTGACTATGCAAATCCGACTCGCTAACCCCCGTGGCTTCTGTGCCGGCGTAGACCGAGCCATAGAAATTGTAAACCGCGCGCTGGACGTATTCGGAGCACCCATCTACGTGCGCCACGAAGTGGTTCACAACAAGTTTGTGGTGAGCAACCTGCGGGAGCGCGGCGCGATCTTTGTAGACGAGTTGGACGAAGTGCCCGACGACAAGCTGGTAATCTTCAGCGCCCACGGCGTCTCCCAGGCGGTACAGAACGAAGCCGCCCGCCGCGGTTTGAAAGTGTTCGACGCCACCTGCCCGCTGGTCACCAAAGTCCACATGGAAGTTATGCGCTACAGCCGCGACGGCCGTGAGTGTATCCTCATCGGCCACCACGGTCATCCGGAAGTGGAAGGCACCATGGGCCAGTACGACCACAGCAACGGCGGCGATATCTACCTGGTGGAAGACGAAGCCGACGTCCAGAAACTGGAAGTAAAAGACCCCAGCCGCCTGGCTTACGTAACCCAAACCACCCTGTCCATGGACGACACCGCCCGTGTCATCGACGCCCTGCGCGCCAAATTCCCGGATATCGAAGGCCCCCGCAAGGACGATATCTGCTACGCCACCCAGAACCGGCAGGATGCGGTCAAGCAGTTGGCCGGTGACTGTGATCTGATGCTGGTGGTGGGCTCTCCCAATAGCTCCAACTCCAATCGCCTGCGGGAACTGGCGGAACGCATGGGCACCCCGGCTTTCCTGATTGATGAAGCATCGCAAATCGACAAGCAGTGGCTGGAAGGAAAGGCCGCGGTGGGTGTGACCGCCGGTGCTTCCGCGCCTGAAGTGCTGGTGGCGGATGTGATTAGCCGCTTGAAGGAGTTGGGTGGGGAAGAGCCGCATGAGATTGCTGGACGGGAAGAGAATATTGTGTTTTCTATGCCTAAGGAATTGCGGATTGAAGCGGTGAATGTGGGATAGCGCCATTAGTTGCTAACAAGATCCTCGATCTGTCCAGACAACAAAAAAGCGTGATTTCGATCACGCTTTTTTGTTGTCTGGCTACCGCTCACGCCCGGTTTTTCACCGTTTGTCGTATAGCGGTAGGTGTTCTCTGCAGAGTTTCGTAAGCTGATTTTGAGATAATAAGAGGTTTGCTTTATGCGTGTCCGGAGCGACAGCGGTTTTACGTTGGTTGAGTTGGTAATCACTGTTGCAGTGATCGCAATCGTTGCAACTATTGCCATACCTGCGATGAGCGATATGGTTACCCGAAATCGCACTACAGGGGCTTTCAACGAACTCAAAGGGTTGGTTGCGTATGCGCGCAGCGAATCAGTTAAAAACGTGGGAGAGTCCGTGCTGCTTTGTGCATCAAACGATGGTGCTGGCTGCACGAACAACGCCGATTGGAGCGTGGGGTGGCTTGTTGTTCAAGACTCCAACGGCAATGGAGCATTCGACAGCGGCGAGCCTTTGTTAAAGGTCATTGGCCCTTTGCCAAACGGGATAAATCTTAGCGTTAAAACCGGCAATAGTACGCAGTTTAATTCGATATCTGTCGCAATCACAGGTGATGGAGCTCCCGCTGGCGGTAATCCCATAACGTTCAAATTATGCGATTCATTTGGGGCGAGCGAAGCCCGTGGGCTTATCGTATCGGTGTCCGGTCAGGTTCGGGATGCTGCGCGAGATAGTAGTGGGAATCGTGAAGATCATAGAGGAGTCGATTTTAAGTGTTAAAACAACGGCTCGAGAACAGCGCTATGACGAAACGGAAGGAGAATAAGGTGACATTCTCGAACAGACAGCGCGGAATGACCTTGATAGAGATCTTGGTGACGGTACTTGTATTGGCTGTTGGCTTGCTGGGTATGGCCAGTTTGACGGTGGGCAGTCTCAAAAACAACCAAGGCGCATTTTTACGGACGCAAGCAACAATTCTTGCCTACGATATGGCTGACCGTATGAGAGCAAACTCTGCGGAAGCTATTGCCGGCAGTTATGACGGATTAAAAACGAAAACAGCAAGCGCTGCAAGCTGTGGTAAATCTGGTTGCACAGGGAGCGAGCGGGTTGCTGCTGATCTTTATGCTTGGAAGCAGCAGGTAGAAGGGGTTAACGGAAGCATGGCGATGTTACCTGGGGGAGAGGGGGAAATATCAGGTGGCGGAGGTGCAACCAACGCAGGCAACGTGTTTACGATCACAATCACGTGGAAGGAAGATCGATGGAGTGAGGTTAAGGATTCCATATCTACAGAAGACCAACAAACTGTCGTCGAGTTTACGTTATGAGTAATTGCAAGCGTAACACCACATTTTCCAAGTCAGGTTCTATCTCATTCCAGATTGGTCTTTCGCTCGTAGAATTGATGATAGCGCTCGCTCTGAGCGTAACTCTCATACTCGGTATTTTTATTGTCTACACGGATTCAATGCGAACCACGCGGGTTGGAGAGTCACTCGCCCGGATTCAGGAGTCTGGGCGTATCGGGCTGGATATAATATCGCATGAAGTTCGAATGGCTGGCTATCAGGGTTGCTCCGATAGCTACACTGTTCCAATTCGTGTTGTTGCGCACAACCCCCCTCCATCCCTTACGCCTGCATCTGGCGAAGATAACGTGTATCTCTATAACTCCGGGTTGAGGGGGTGGCAGGTAACTGCATCAACTCAGTCTAGCTGGGATAGTGGAACAGATTTTGAAGATCTTGGCATTATCGAGGACGACGCGTTGCCTGGTAGTGATGTGCTAATGGTGCAAAGGGCGAGGTTGCTCAGCGCTACAGTCAGGAGTCCCGGCATGGGAAGCGCAACTGGTTCGATACCAATAGATGATCCCGATGGGCTTTTTGGGGCGAGTGCTGCATTCAGTTCTGGCTCCTTGCTGATGATTGCCAGTTGTGAGTTTGCCGATGTGTTTCGGATGACGAATAATCCTTCGGGTGCCAATAAATTCTTGGAGCATGCAACAACTGCAAATAGCAACTCCAGTTTGTCAATTGCTTATGCGGCAGACGAAGACGCAGAGATTTATTCACTGGCGAGTATCGTTTTCTTTGTTGCAGATACTGGCCGAGTAGACGATCAAGGAAACAATATTACCGCCCTTTATCGAGCCTCAAACAGCTTTCCTGACAGCGCAACACCAAGCTTTCAGCGCGAGGAGCTTGTGGAGGGAGTAGAAGCGATGAAGGTTCAGTACGGTTTGCGAACGGATCCCAGCAGTAACACCATTAATTACGTTGACGCTTCAGGTGTGGGTGCTACCGACTGGAAGGATGTAGTGGTCATTCGTGTTGGTTTGCTGGTAAGTGCTCCGGGTAATGTATTGCAGCAGGATGACAGCCAGTCATACGAACTGCCTGGCGCGATCTTTGTCGCCAGTAACCCGGCGCCTGGCCAACAGGAGCATCCTTCAGACAGGCGACTGCGCAAAGCGTTTGTCAGTACGCTGGATATCCGGAACCGGAGATGTGGCGAATTCAAGCAGCTCGGAACGACGGGGCTGTGGGAATGGGAAACTGCAGACGAAAACAGTGGAGATGGTGATCCATGCAACTAATTAAAAGCGATATGAAGTCGGAAGCACTTCGTTTTTCAGGTGTTGCCAAGGTTGGAACCGGTCAGCGAGGAGCCGCGCTGATTATTAGTCTGGTAGTTTTGTTAGTCATTACCGTGATCGGGTTGGCAAGCATGAATACCTCGATCCTCCAGGAGCGGATGTCTGCAAACGCACAGAATGCTCGTCAGGCCTTTTTTGCTGCCGAGGCCGCGAGTCAGGACCTTTTTCGGAAGTTGGAGCCTATGGATTCCAGTTCAGCAGAATGGAAGTTGGCTCTAGATGCCCTGGATGCAGGTATACGTGTTGCAACAACCCCACAGGCATACAGTGGTGCCGGCTCTGGCAAGGTGGCGACAGCGGAATTGAGATATTTAGGAGAGGCTACTCTTATAGAGGGGCATTCGTTTGGAGAGGACATAGAAACATTTCGCCAACGCTACGAGATCATCGGAGACGCCTCAGTGACGGGCACGGGCGCCACAAGTCAGGTGATTCGTGGTGTCAGCGTTGTTTTCTACTAAGAGCATTTTGTTGGAAATATCATCCAGAGGTGAACTTATGAGTTACCTTATAAAAGTACTGATTTTGTTAAGTGCGCTTGTTGTACAGGTTTCTTTTGCACAGGAGGCCCCTACGGCATTTGTATATAAAGAGATAACAATTGGGGAACAGGCGGTAGAGTCTCCAAAAGTTGTAGTCGTTTATTCAGATGCGTCTGGAGTGGTGGAGGTTCGTTTTCAGGAGTGTGACGGGTGCGAGTTCAGAACTCTCTTTCCAGCACAAGATATCAGGTTTAGCGCCGGAGGTGAAAGCCTGCCTGCAGACGTCGTCAGCGAAAAATACAGGAATAGCCCTGGAACTGTTTTCTATGACGCATCGACCTCAAAAGTAAACCGTATTAAGTATTTCCAAACCCGTAATGGGGGTGAAAAATGAAGATTTACACAGGAAGGTTGGCTGCTTTCATTTTTGGCTTTTCTATGGCACTTAGTTCTACTGTGACAGTTGCGGATGATACTGAGATATTCTTCAATACCGAGAGCACCAGTATCCGACCTAACCTCCTTTTCATCTTGGATAATTCCGGGAGTATGGATGCTATGGTCACCATTAAAGTGCCATCAGATCCCGTTTATAATCCGTCAAAGACATACTCTGGCAGTTATAATTCTGATCGTATTTATTATGGGTCGCCTTCTAATTATGATTCTTTTAGTGAAAGCCAGTTAAAATGTGAGGATATGAAGGCGCGCATTCCTGAGGTTGGTGTTCTTAAAAGCTATCGGATGGCATACAAACGTAAGACATTTGGTGGCTGGGTTGATTTTGATAGGCTCTTTATTTTGGATCAGGATGTTGGTTGTGAGGCTGATAACAATATTAAAATCAACTGGGAAAGAGATATCACGCTCAGGGATTTCTATTACGGAAACTATCTGAATTGGCAAAATAGCGGTGATAGAACTGTAGAAATGACTCGCCTGGAAGTTATGCAGGGCGTCGCCCGAGATCTTGCTGACACCATTACCGGCGTAAATATTGGGCTGATGGCGTTTGACACGGTAGGCCCGAAAGGTGGCTGGCCCAATAATCAGTATCGCGGCGAGGGTGGCGTGATACTTGAGGCAGTCCGCCCGGTTTCAGAAAGCCATGCTGATTTTAAGGCTGCGGTTGATGCACTGGGGACCGATACTAACACCCCTCTTTCAGAAACTCTGTTTGGTGCCAAACGATATTTTGAGGGTGGCAGTCCGTTTCTCAGCCAAACTTCGAGTCAAGCCAGTAATGCTATGGACGGCAATTCTTATAAGAGCCCGATAGAACTCGAGTGTCAATCGAACAACATTGTTCTGTTAACCGATGGAGATCCGACGAAAGATCGTAACCATGAGACTTCTATTGAGAGTGTAATAGGAAACTGTGAGGGTAATTGTCTCGATGAAATCGCGGGATACATGAGAAATAATGATATGTCTGGCGCGCATAAGGGAGTTCAGAACGTAACGACTTATACGGTCGGATTTTCTGAAGACGCTCCGGGTTCTTTGCTGGGTATGACTGCAAAAGCTGGAGGCGGAAAATATTACAAAGCGACCGATGCGCAGCAATTAGCGGGCGCGTTTGATGACATCGTAAGAAGCGTTCTTGAAACCAGCAGCACATTCGTTGCTCCTGGCATCGCAGTGAACTCCTTTAACCGCCTAAATCATTTCAATGCACTTTATTACTCGGTTTTCGAACCGGACACCCGTCCTCTCTGGGAAGGTAACTTGAAGCGCTACAAAATTTCCGATAGCGGAAAGATTGTGGATGCTAATGGTAACGAAGCAATTGATCCCGTCACTGGCTTCTTTAAAGACGGCGCGCAAAGCTGGTGGGCTTCAGTTCCTGATGGTAAATCTGTAACTGCGGGTGGAGTACGTACAAAACTCCCTGATGCAACAGATAGCAGAAATGTTTATACCTGGATTAGCGGAAAGGATCTGACAGCTAGCGGTAACCTTATTTCTACGTCCAATACTGACTCTCTGACAAAGTCGCTATTGGGCGATAGCAGTATGACGGATCCTGAGCAACAGGCGTTGATACGCTGGATTCGTGGTGAGGATGTCAAGGACGAGGATGGTGATAACCAAACCAACGATGCTCGTAAGTTTGTCTCGGATCCGCTTCATTCAGAGCCAAAGCTGATTGTTTATGGTGGCACCGAGGCTAGCCCGGATACGGCTGTGTTTTTTGGCGATAATCAGGGTTACGTGCATGCTATTAACGGCAAAACCGGTGAGTCCCATTTCGCCTTCATGCCGGCAGAGTTGCTGAAGAATCAGCGAACTCTTATGGATAATAGTGCTACTGTTGCCGATCGCATCTACGGTATGGACGGGTCTATAGTCAGTTGGGTTAAAAACCCTAGAGGTGCCATTGATGCGTCTGATGGCGATCATGTGTATCTGTATACGGGCATGCGGCGGGGTGGTCGTAGCTACTATGCTCTGGATGTGACGGATAGGGCAAAGCCGAAAGCTATGTGGCATATTTCTGGTGGTACTGGTGATTTTTCAGAGCTTGGCCAAAGTTGGTCTACACCTGTAAAAAGCAGAATTAATCTCGATGGGACAGTTAAAGATGTACTGTTTTTTGCTGGTGGCTATGACGCTGGGCAGGATAATGCCCGTACTCGTAGCGAAGATGCTATGGGCCGTGCGCTTTACATCGTCGATGCTGAAACAGGCAAGCGGTTGTGGTGGGCTGGCCCCAAGGAAGAGGGTTCTACTGCGAATCTTAAGCTCGAAAAGATGAAGTACAGCATTCCGGCATCTCCAAAAGTGCTTGATATCGATGGCGATGGTCTTGCTGACCAGGTTTACGTCGGTGACATGGGCGGCCAGGTATGGCGATTTGACCTGAATAACGGGAACTCTGTGGACAGCTTCGCCACCGGCGGCCCTATTGCAGACTTTGCAGGTGATGATTTGGCGAATGCGCGACGTTTTTATCACACTCCGGATCTTTCGATCAGCAGTTATTGGGGCAAGCGTTACCTGACGCTAGTGATTGGTTCCGGCTACCATGCTCATCCTTTAAACAAGGTGATTGAAGATCGCGCGTACATGCTACGGATTCCATCACTATACGGGGCACCGGCCGATTCGACGGGTACTGTGAGCTATACAACTCATACTGAAAGCGATCTTTTTGACATAACTGATAACAAAATCGGTGAGGGTAACGATTCGGAGAAGCATGCAGCGGAGCAAAGTTTGGCGAGTGCTAGTGGCTGGATGCTCAAGTTCGAGAACAGCGGTGAAAAAATGCTGTCATCAAGCATTGTTGTTGATGGCGTAGCAACATTCACTACCTATGAACCTGCAGCGGCTTTGTCGGCGTGTGCTCCGTCAACGGGGCGTTCACGTCTCTACTCGGTTCTGCTGCGTGATGGACGACCGGTCCGTAATTATGATGGTCTAGATGGGGTTGACGATCTTAAAAAGAGTGATCGCAGCAAGGATGTGACCGCCCCCGGTATACCACCGTCTCCAAAACTGCTGAGAACAGAAGAGAGTGCGTTCATCTGTGTTGGTACAAACTGTGAGCAAGTAGAGAACAGCAATACCTTTACTCAAACATTCTGGAGGGAAGTTGAGTGATTGGATTTGGTCGTCGAGCTAATCAAGGCTTTACTTTGATAGAAGTTATGATCGTGGTAGCCATTGTCGGCATTCTTGCCGCAGTGGCCTACCCCTCTTACCAAGAGCATGTTAAAGCTTCCCGAAGGGCCGAGGCACAATCGGCCCTGATGGGGCTCGCAGCAGCGATGGAGAGGCACTTTACGGCTAACAATACCTATAAGGGCGCCGGGCCAAGCGGCGGAGATACCGGTGCCCCCAGCATCTACTACGATCAGGTTCCCGACGGTGGAGGAACCGCATACTATAACCTGACTATCACAAGCGCTTCAGATTCAGCGTTCGTGGTGCAGGCAACCCCGGTGAATGCTCAGGACGGGGATGGATTTCTGGATATTAACAGTCAGGGCATCAGACGCTGGGACAGGGACGACGATAACTCTATTGATACCGGCGAGACTAGCTGGAAAAAGTAGAAGTTGACCCCTGGGGTCAGCACTGAATCAGTGCGCCCCAGGATAGTCGGATTCTGTTGTCGAAGTCATTGTCATGAACGGCGCGGAAGCGGCCGCCTCGATTAACGCTGAGATAGCTCATTGGTTGTCGCGAATTTGATTCTGGACATGCTACTAAGGATCCGCTAGCTCCATGTATGAGCCCGTTAGGACTAAAGGTTAGGTAACCACGCCCACCGGTTCGGGATTTCATGCGATAATTTTGTACAGGTTGAATGACCTTCCACACAGTGTTGTTGTCCGGACGCAAATCCTTATCTCGATCCGGGAATATCGAAGCGGGTAATGTCCAGTCGTCTACGCACCGGTTCCCCGACGTTAGAGGGCATATGGTCACTAAGGCGCCAGTATGCACGGCTTGTGAGCGTGCAAACGAAAAAGCGCCGTTGTAGGTGGCGATCAGTTCACGCTGGCGTGATTTGACAACCTCTTTATCCATCGCCGGAACGGCTATGCTGAGTGTGATGGAAAGAATGATCAATGTTGTTAAAAGCTCAACTAGTGTTAAGCCTCGATTTTGAGTAATCGGCATGTAGCCTCCTTGGCAAATTAGCAGCTTTCATCCTGAAAGCATTTGTATTATTCACTCCATCCCCAACTTCTTCAACCGATACCGCATCGCCCGAAAACTAATCCCCAGCCTTTTGGCCGCCGCGGTCTTATTCCAACGCGTAGCCTCAAGCGCCTTCTCGATAGCTTGCCGCTCGAGCGTCTCAAGATAATCTTCTAAATCAATTTCCCCTTCAGGTACCAAAGCCGAAAGCCCTTCGCCATCGAGTCCGGGCCCTCTGCCTGCACTGCCGCGGGCCACGCCTCCACCAAGATGAAGGTCTTCCGCATCAATACGGTCCTCATCACACAGCGTAAACGCCCGTTCCAGAATGTTCTCAAGCTCCCGCACATTGCCCGGGAAGTCATAGCTTTTCAGCCGGTCAATAGCGGCAGACGTTAGGGTGGCCGGATCACACTCATACTCTCCGGCAATGCGCTCCAGTATATGCTCGGCCAACAGAGGAATGTCGTCTCGCCGCTCGCGAAGTGCCGGCACGGCCAGTTCGATAACGTTGATGCGGTAAAACAAATCCTGGCGAAAATCTCCGGACAACACCAATTCAGGCAGGTTCTTGTGGGTGGCGCTCAGCACGCGAATGTCTACCGGGATCTCTTTGGTATCGCCAACGGGCCGCACGGCTTTCTCCTGAATAGCGCGCAGCAGTTTTACTTGCATGGCCAATGGCAAATCGGCCACTTCGTCCAGGAACAGGGTGCCGCCATCGGCGCTTCGGAACAGGCCGTCTTTGTTCTCAACGGCACCGGTGAAGCTGCCTTTTTTATGCCCGAAGAATTCGCTTTCCATCAGTTCTGAGGGGATCGCACCGCAGTTGACAGCGACGAACGGCGCTTCTGCTCGTGGGCCTTGTAAGTGGATCATCCGGGCGACCAGTTCTTTACCACTTCCGGATTCACCGCTGATAAATACCGGTGCCTGGCTGCGGGCCAGTTTGCGGGTCTGGTTGCGCAGTTTGCGGATTTGCGGGGATTCTCCCAGCAGCAGGCCGGGCTCGTCGTTCTCTTCGGCCGGCTGTAGTTTGGGCTCGGACAGCTTCAGGGCGCTGTTCACCAGTTCCCGCAGGCGGGGCAGTTCTACCGGTTTGGAGACAAAGTCAAAGGCGCCGGCTTTTAGCGATTCAATGGCAGTGTCCATGCTGCCGTAGGCGGTAATCACCGCTACCGGGGTGTTGGGGTTGTGTTCCTGAATCCACTGCACCAGTTCTATGCCGTTGCCGTCTGGCAGGTTCATGTCGGTCAGGCACAGGTTGGGCTGGTGTTGGGCCAGTAAACTCCGGGCGCTGGCCAGGTCGGGCGCGGTGTAGGCCTCTATGCCCATGCGCGTGAGGGTGATTTCCAGCAGATCCCGGATATCCGGTTCGTCGTCTACGATCAGCGCGGTCTGTTTTGTCATTATCTGTGTTCAATTCTTTGATGAATGGCAGTGCGTTGGCAGCCCGGCGGTCAGATCATCCGGCCCGGATGGGCGAAGGTGATCCGGAAGCGGCAGCCGGGTTCGCCATCTTCCACCAGCGACAGGTGCGCCTGGTTGGCTTCACACAGTTCCCGGGCCAGGTACAGCCCAAGGCCGGTGCCGCTTTTGTCGGTGGTGAAAAACGGCTCGAACACGGAGTTACGGTGTTCCGGCGCTATACCGGGGCCGAAATCCTTAACATCCACAAAGGCCCGCTCGCCATCGGCACTGGTGCCTGCGGCTAATTGTATCCTGTTTTGGCCGCTGTGCTGCTTGCTGTACCGCAAACCGTTGTCACACAGGTTTACCAGCACCTGTTCAACCTGGCTTTTATCGAACCGGGCTGCGGGAATGGCGTCATCGCAGAAGAGTTCAATCTGTACGGGGGTGTCGTCGTCCAGGGTTTGCAGGAAGTCCTGGCGGAACTCTTCAAGCCAGCTGGCCACATCCACCAGTTCGGTATCCGCTGCCCGGCGGCGGGACAAGTCCAGTACGTTTTCGATAATGCCGTTCACCCGCCGGGAATGCCGGCGAATGATATCCAGCATTTGCTGGTCGCCCTTGTCCAGGTTGGGAGATTCTTCCATCAACTGGGCCGCGTGGCTGATGGCGCCCAGCGGGTTGCGGATTTCATGGGCGATGCCGGCGGTCAGGCGGCCCAGTGAGGCCAGCTTCATTTGCTGGGCCTGCTGGGTAACCTTACTCATGTCTTCGATGAACACCAGTATCAGGTCGCCTTGGTCCTGGTCCAGCTGGGTCAGGCTGGCTTGTAATAACGGAGAGGTGTTTGACGGCTGGAAGGGCTCGATGCGCCTGCCGGGGTTTCTCAACCAGAGTTCCAGGCCCCTTTTCAGGGGCGGGGGCAGTTCCCGGTGGTGGCCGGATTCGCCCGCCTGGTGGCTGGCGGCGCCGAACAGCAGTTCTTCTGCCGCCGCGTTGGCCAGGCGAATGTGCCCGTACCGGTCCAGCACCAGAATGCCGGTGCGCATGCGCTGGATGATCTGCTGGTTGATCTGTTCCAGCTCGGCAATGCTCTTGGCCCGGCTGCTGGCCAGTGCTTCGCTGCGGATCATTCGCCTGGAGATGCCCTGCAGAATGACCGCCGTGGCGAAATACAGGATGCCCAAGGAGCCGGCCCGAA
The DNA here is from genome assembly GCF_002375525.1 of Marinobacter sp. UBA3607. Classification (NCBI taxonomy): domain Bacteria; kingdom Pseudomonadati; phylum Pseudomonadota; class Gammaproteobacteria; order Pseudomonadales; family Marinobacteraceae; genus Marinobacter; species Marinobacter sp. UBA3607. Next base: position 23,943 of record NZ_DFLY01000027.1, read on the forward strand.
CAATGTCGTCGGCACTTTCGTTGATGGTGATCACCGCCCAGCCGGAGATGCCCAGCGAGCAGATGGCCGCCAGTGCGGCGTAGAAGGTGCCCATGCGGGTGGGGGTCAGGATGTTGCCGGCGGCAACCGCGACAATCACCAGGTTGGCCAGCCCGTTGGTAATGCCGGAACTGGCCAGCAGCAAGCCGTGCATCACCAGGATGTCTGCCAGTATGGACAGGGTAATGTGCCGCTGCCGGGGCTGGAAGCCGGCCAGCAGAAGCAGGGCGATAAAGCCATTCAGGGCCAGGTACGAAACCACCCCGGCCTGGTAGTAATCCAGCCAGCGGAAACGGGTGTCTGCGGTGAACGGGTCTACAAACAGCAGGGCGACCAGCAACAGGCTGATGACTACCCGGTAGTGGTTGTAGATCCGGAACAGGCGCGCCTGCTGGTATTTTGCCGGTGGCCCGAACGGCGAGCGGGCATGGGTTGTGTTAGTAAGCTCGGTTGCCATGAAGGGGTTATTGCCTCTGCCCGGAAGAAATCCTTGCCTTTGCGGGGTTATAATAGCCTTTTCATGGCAACAAGTTACAGGAGCCTTTGCATGGCCACACCCGGAACCGCATCCGCCGATTCAGACTCCCCCCGCAAGCTGCGGGTGGTTATGGCCCAGCTGGACTTTCTGGTTGGCGACATTCCGGGTAATGCCGAGCTGGTACTGAAGGCCACCCGGCAGGCGCACGAGCAGCAAAAGGCAGACATCGTGCTGTTCCCGGAGCTGTGCCTGACCGGCTACCCGCCGGAAGACCTGCTACTGAGGCCGAGCCTGGACCTGCGCATTGCCGAGGCCCTGGAGCGTTTGCAGCAGGCCAACCTGGAACCGGCCATGTTGATCGGCGCGCCGGTGCGTTCCGGCGGTTTGTTGTATAACGCCGCGGTGGTTGTCGAGAAAGGCGAAATCCGCGGCCGGTATTTCAAGCGTTGCCCGCCCAATTACCAGGTGTTCGATGAAAGACGCTACTTCGCTGAAGGCCGCGATACTCTGGTTATGGATATAAAGGGTGTGCCGGTTGGCATCACCGTGTGTGAAGACATCTGGAAAGACGGCCCGCTGGAAGATGCCGCAGCCGCCGGTGCGCAACTGATCCTGAACCTGAATGCCTCGCCCTACGATATCGACAAACAGGCCCGGCGCAAGGCGCTGCTGGAACGCAAGGCGGCGGATAACCGGGTGAGCATTGTGTACACAAACCTGGTGGGCGGGCAGGACGAGCTGGTGTTTGATGGTGGCTCCATGGTGGTCGACCACGCCGGTGCGCTGGCGGTGGAGGCACCCCAGTTTGCCGATGGCCTGTTCCCGGTGGAATTCCTGTGTGAACACCACTGCCAGCCGATCTCTCAGCCGCTGCCGGCGGAGCCTTCCCTGGAAGCCAATGTGTACAACGCACTGGTGACCGGTGTTCGGGATTACGTAAATAAAAACGGCTTTAAATCCGTAGTGCTGGGTTTATCCGGCGGCATTGATTCTGCCGTGACCCTGGCGGTGGCTGCCGATGCCCTGGGCAAGGACAGGGTAAGGGCGGTGATGATGCCGTTCCGCTATACCTCCAGCGCAAGCCTTGAGGATGCCGAGGCCCAGGCCAGTGCCATGGGCGTTCAGTACGATGTGTTCTCCATCGAGCCCATGTACGACGTGTTCATGCAAACCCTGGCCAAGCCCTTTGAAGGCACGAGGCCGGATACCACGGAAGAAAACCTGCAGGCCCGCCTGCGGGGCGTGTTGCTGATGTCACTGTCCAACAAGTTCGGTTCTCTGGTGCTGACTACCGGCAACAAGAGCGAGATGGCGGTGGGTTATTCCACCCTGTACGGCGACATGGCCGGCGGTTTCGATGTGCTGAAAGATGTGCCGAAAACCCTGGTGTTCCGCCTGGCCTGGTATCGCAACAGCCTGTCGCCGGTGATTCCGGAGCGGGTGATTACCCGGCCGCCGTCGGCGGAGCTGGCGCCGGACCAGAAAGACGAGGACAGCCTGCCGGGATACGACATTCTGGACCAGATCCTGAACCTGTACGTAGAGCGTGATTACAGTGCCGAGGCCATTGTCGCGGAAGGTTTTGAGCGGGCGGATGTCGAGCGGGTGGTACGGCTGGTGGACATCAACGAATACAAGCGCCGGCAGGCACCCATCGGGGTGCGCATTACCGAGCGCGGCTTTGGTAAAGACCGCCGGTATCCGATTACCAACGGCTGGAAAATTGGCAAGTAAGGCTGCGGGCCTTACTCGTCGCCCATCAGGCCGAAGGTGACAACGTTGGTGAGGGACCGGTTCTGGCGGCGCAGGCGGTCAGACTGGAACTCACCGTTCTCATCAAAGGCTTCGCTGTCGGGGAAGTTCTGGCGCAGGGTAGCGATGGCATCGCTCGCGCCTTTCTTCAGGTCCATAAAGCGGAAGGTGTCGGCCAGCAGAATCAGTGCTTCTTCAACCGCCGGGGAAGACGGGAAGTTCTCCACCACGTACCGTGCCCGGTTGTTGGCCGCCACAAAGGCCTCACGCTTGATGTAGTAGCGGGCTGCGTGCAGTTCCAGTTCGGCCATGCGGTTGCGGATGGCGATCATGCGCTGGCGGGCATCCGGGGCGTATTCGCTGTCCGGGAAGCGGTTCAGCAGCTGGGAGAAATCCCGGAACGCCTGCAACTGTTCGCCGGGGCTGCGGGCCGCTACATCAATCGGGAAGTAGCGGGCAGCCAGGCCCATGTCCAGGTTGTAAGATGCCAGGCCGCGCATGTACATGGCGTAGTCCAGGTGGTCGCTCTGGGGGGTCAGGCGCATAAAGCGGTCAGCCGCCGCCCGGGAGCCTTCCAGGTCCAGGTTCTGGTAGCGGGCGAAGATCAGGTCCAGCTGGGCCTGTTCGGCGTAGCGGCCGAACGGGTAGTAGGTTTCCAGGGCGTCCAGGTTTTCTTCGGCTTCGTTGAAGTTGCCGGAGTTCATGGCCTGGCGGGCGTTGTCGTAGTAGGTCTCTTCCGGCAGTACTTCCACTTCGCGATTAGAGGCGCAGCCGCTGGCCAGCGCAATGATAGTGGAAATTAGCAGTAATCGGACAACTGATCTCATGCCGGAATCCCGTATAATGGTCGCAACTTGAATGAACCCCGCATTGTAGCAAAAAGAGGCCGAATGTCTTCCGATAACCGTATTACCGGACATTACACCATCCCCCCGGAACTGAGCGACCGGCGGCTGGATCAGGCTGCGGCCGAACTCATGCCCGAGCATTCCCGCTCGCGCCTGCAGTCCTGGATCAAAAGCGGGGCGCTCACGGTGAACGGCGAAGCCCGTAAGCCCAGGGACAAAGTCATGATGGACGACGTTCTGGACCTGGACGCCGAGCCGGAAGTGCAGGTTACCTGGGAAGCCGAGCCGATCACGCTGGATATCGTGTATGAAGACGAGCACTTGCTGGTGATCAACAAGCCCGCCGGGCTGGTGGTGCACCCGGCGGCGGGCCATGCCGACGGTACCCTGGTGAATGCGCTGCTGAACTATGCGCCGGAAGTGGAAAACCTGCCCCGGGCCGGCATTGTGCACCGGCTGGATAAAGACACCTCCGGCATTATGGTGGTGGCCCGCAGCCTGATTGCCCACACCTCGCTGGTCAACCAGCTGCAGGAACGCACCATGGGCCGGGAATACGAGGCCGTGGTAGTGGGTTCTCTCACCGGTGGTGCTACGGTGGATGCGCCCATTGGCCGGCACCCGCAGGATCGTAAACGCATGGCGGTGGTGTCGTCCGGCAAGCCGGCGGTGACTCATTACCGGCTGATTGAGCGCTTTGCCGCCCACACCCACGTTCGTTGCAAGCTGGAAAGCGGCCGTACCCACCAGATCCGCGTGCACATGACTCACGTGCGCCATCCGTTGGTGGGTGACCCGGTTTACGGCGGGCGTTTGCGTTTGCCCAAAGGTACAACGGAAGAGTTGCGGGATGTGCTGGCGGCGTTCCATCGCCAGGCCCTGCATGCCCGACAGCTGACACTGGAACACCCGGAAACCGGCGAGATTCTGAGCTGGGAAGTGCCCCTGCCAGAGGACATGGTTCACCTGATCGAAACCCTGCGGAAGCATGCCCGGGAACTGGAAGAGAATGATTACTGAGCACGACGTACTGCGCCCGGACTGGCCTGCGCCACGCCGGGTGCGGGCATTGTGCACTACCCGCAAGGGTGGCGTTAGCAGGCCGCCCTGGCACAGCCTGAATCTGGGCGATCACGTGGGTGATAATTCTGGCCACGTGCAGGAAAACCGCCAAACCCTGGCCCGCTTCGCCGGGCTGGATAGCAATCGCATTGGTTGGCTGAATCAGGTGCATGGCACCGAAGTGGTTGAATTAACGCCTGCCACCGTGGGCTCCCGCCCGGATGCAGACGCCAGCTTTACCCGTATTCCCGGAATGGCCTGCGCCATCCTGACCGCGGATTGCCTGCCGGTGCTGCTGGCGGATCGTAAAGGCACGGTGGTGGGCGCGGCCCACGCCGGCTGGCGCAGCCTGTGTGGCGGTGTACTGGAAAACCTTGTGGCCGCCATGGCGGTGGAGCCTTCGGAGCTGGCGGCCTGGATGGGCCCCGCCATAGGCCCGAAACAGTTCGAAGTGGGCCCGGAAGTGCGCGAAGCCTTTATCGGGCAGTCCCCGGAAGCCGCTGATGCCTTCAGGTCAGCCGGCGCCCGGCCCGGCCATTTCATGGCCGACATCTACCACCTTGCCCGCCAACGCCTGCGACACGCCGGGGTTAGCTCGGTATCTGGCGGTAGCCTGTGCACCGTGCGTGACCAGGACTGGTTTTTCTCCTACCGCCGCGATGGCCAGACTGGCCGTATGGCGTCGATTATCTGGCTGGGCTGACCGGCCAAAGCTGACGGCCGTCAAGTTTTCGTCGAAATAGCCAGCCCCCAGCTTGAAGTCCCCCTACCTGCCCCTACATTTAATGTCAAAGCAATCGGAATACGCCGAAGGCAGAGCGCCGTGGAGCGTATTCGCAAAAATTTCGGGGAACTGAACTCATGAGAATCGACAAGCTGACCAGCAAACTGCAGTCCGCCCTGGCGGATGCGCAGTCGATCGCGGTAGGCAAAGACCATAATTTTATCGAGCCGGTGCATCTTATGCAGGCGCTGCTCGATCAGCAGGGCGGATCGGTAAAGCCGCTGCTGCAACAGGTGGGTGCAGAGGCTGGCCGGGTGCGCCAGGCCGTCGCCCAGGAAATTGAAAACCTGCCGGAAGTGCAGGGCAACGCCGGCGATGTGTCGGTATCCAACGACCTCGGCCGGCTGCTGAATATGGCAGACAAGCAGGCCCAGAAGCGGGGCGACCAGTTTGTTTCCAGCGAGTTGATCTTGCTGGCGGCGCTGGAAGACCGGGGTTCGTTAGGCCGCATTCTGCGGGAGCAGGGCGTAGACAAAGCAGCCCTGGAAAAAGCTATTGATCAGGTGCGTGGTGGTGAAACCGTGAATGATGCAGGTGCAGAAGAAAATCGTCAGGCGTTGTCCAAGTACACTATTGATCTGACCGAGCGAGCCGAACAAGGCAAGCTGGACCCGGTGATCGGCCGGGACGATGAAATCCGCCGTACCATCCAGGTGCTGCAGCGCCGGCGCAAGAACAACCCGGTGCTGATCGGTGAACCGGGCGTGGGTAAGACTGCCATTGTGGAAGGCCTGGCCCAGCGCATTGTGAACGGCGAAGTGCCCGATGGCCTGAAAGACAAGAAGGTGCTGTCCCTGGATATGGGCTCGCTGATTGCCGGCGCCAAGTTTCGGGGTGAGTTTGAGGAGCGCCTGAAGGCGGTGCTGAACGAGCTGTCGAAGCAGGAAGGCCAGATCATCCTGTTCATCGACGAGATTCATACCATGGTCGGCGCCGGTAAGGCGGAAGGCTCCATGGACGCCGGTAACATGCTTAAACCGGCACTGGCCCGGGGTGAGTTGCACTGCGTGGGCGCCACTACCCTGAATGAATACCGGGAAAATATCGAGAAAGACGCGGCCCTTGAGCGCCGGTTCCAGAAGGTGCTGGTCTCCGAGCCCAGCGAGGAAGACACCATTGCCATCCTGCGCGGACTGAAAGAGCGTTACGAGGTGCACCACGGTGTTGAGGTGACCGACGGCGCAATCATTGCGGCCGCCAAGCTCTCACACCGTTACATTACTGATCGCCAGCTGCCGGACAAGGCCATTGACCTAGTGGATGAAGCCGCCAGCCAGATCCGAATGGAGATGGATTCCAAGCCGGAAGCCCTGGACCGCCTCGAGCGCCGGCTGATTCAGCTGAAGATCGAGCGCGAGGCCCTGAAGAAAGAGAAAGACGACGCCTCCAAGAAGCGACTGGCGGAGTTGTCGGATGTGATTGCCGGCGTTGAGCGGGAATACTCGGACCTCGAGGAAGTGTGGAATGCCGAGAAAGCGGCCCTGCACGGCTCCCAGAAGATCAAGAGCGACCTGGAGCAGGCGCGCATTGACTTGGAAACCGCCCGCCGTTCCGGTGATCTGGGGCGGATGTCGGAACTCCAGTACGGCAAGATTCCGGAGCTGGAGCGTCAGCTGGAAATGGCCGGCCAGGCCGAGATGCAGAAGATGGAACTGCTGCGTAACCGGGTAACCGATGAGGAAATCGCCGAAATCGTTTCCAAGTGGACCGGTATTCCGGTGTCCAAGATGCTGGAAGGCGAGCGCGACAAGCTGATGCGCATGGAAGAGGCGCTGCACGGCCGGGTGATTGGCCAGGAAGAAGCGGTGGAAGCAGTGTCTAACGCCGTGCGCCGGTCCCGGGCCGGGTTGTCGGACCCGAACCGTCCCAACGGTTCCTTCCTGTTCCTCGGCCCCACGGGTGTGGGCAAAACCGAACTGTGCAAGGCACTGGCTTCGTTCCTGTTCGATACCGAAGAAGCAATGGTGCGAATCGATATGTCCGAGTTTATGGAGAAGCACTCCGTGGCCCGGCTGATTGGTGCGCCTCCCGGATACGTGGGTTACGAAGAGGGTGGTTACCTGACCGAAGCGGTGCGCCGCCGGCCCTATTCCGTGCTGTTGCTGGATGAGGTAGAGAAAGCCCACCCGGATGTCTTTAACATCCTGCTGCAGGTGCTGGACGACGGCCGCCTGACCGATGGCCAGGGCCGCACCGTGGACTTCCGCAACACGGTAATTGTGATGACCTCCAACCTGGGCTCTCACATCATTCAGGAGAAGGCGGGCGAGGAGAACTACGAAGACATGAAGTCTGCGGTGATGGAAGTGGTGGGTACCCACTTCCGCCCCGAGTTCATCAACCGTGTGGATGAAGTGGTGGTGTTCCATCCGCTGGCGGAAAACCAGATCCAGGGCATTGCCCGCATCCAGATCGCGAACCTGGCGCAGCGCCTGAAGGATCAGGACATGAAACTGGAGATCGCCGAAGATGCCATGCAACTGCTGGCGGAGGTGGGCTACGATCCGGTCTACGGTGCCCGTCCGCTGAAGCGGGCGATCCAGCGGCTGATCGAAAACCCGTTGGCGCAGAAGCTGCTGAAAGGGGAGTTCATGCCGGGGGATACCATCGTGGCGACGGTTCAGGACAACGCCGTGGTGTTTGCTCGCAAGTAAGTGCTGCGCAGTGCCGGGGCTACTGGGCCCCGGCTATCAACCGGGAACGAAAAAGCCAGTCGGGTTGCCCGGCTGGCTTTTTTGTTTTACTGCTGCTCGGTTCGTTCTTCCATCGGGCCACAGTTCTCGGCGGCAATCTCTTCAAACTGCTTGCGCTGTTCCTCGATTTCTTCCGGGGTCAGGTAGCGCATCTCGCCGTTCTCCTCAACGCGAATCCGGGCGTTGCTCTCGATCACTTCAAGGTTGGAGCGGGCGGTGGCGCAGTTGGCTTCACGCTGTTTGCGCAGGGCTTCTTCCTGGGCGGTTTCCTGGCGCTGCCGGGTTTCAGCCTGCTGGCGCTCCTGGATTTCCTGAACCTGCTGCTGCGGGCTCACCCGGGACGCCTGGCCGCCGGAACTCTTGCCGGTGCGCACGTTAACAATCTCTGCAGATGCACCATTAGGCTGGCGATCCCCGAAGTGGGTTACGCCGCTGTCGTCGGTCCATTTGTAGACGGAGGCACCGGCGGCGAAGCCCGGGGCGGCGGCCATGATCGCGGCCAGCATCAGGATTTTTCGGTTCATAGGTCCACTCGTTATTCGATTACTGCCTGGTGACATGATGCCACCCCGAATGCGGATTTTCTTCTGCCTGGTTCAAATCTCTTGCACCATTATTGGCCAACCGGGGCCCTGTGTCTAAGAAAATGGTGGCAATTAAGCCACAGCGCCTATTGACAGTGAGTTTCCCGCTGTCAGAATTGCAGATTGCCTGAAGACTGGGGTCAATACGGCAGGCAATCCCGAGCGAGTATCCCCCGTTAATCACCACACTGCGTTCGCCACCCGCTGGCGGGCACTGGTTGTTGCTTACGTGCAACCCGTTGATTGGTCGTTCTCCGCAACCCTCAGGAGGGCGGCTGGCCAGGAGACAACCTCTTAAAAATGGTGTGGAGGAGTACGCCGGTTCCGCTTTCACAAGAAGCAGGGAAACCGAGAATCCAGGCAACCGGGGCGTAACCCGGCTCATTCACTCGTAGAAGAGGGTAGAAATCGTGGAGTTATTGTCTGGCGCCGATATGCTGATCCGCTCCCTGCAGGATGAAGGGATCGAATACATATACGGCTATCCGGGTGGTGCAGCCCTTCATATTTATGATGCGCTGTTCAGGCAGGACAAAGTCAAGCATATTCTGGTTCGGCACGAACAGGCGGCGGTCCACATGGCCGACGGCTACGCCCGTGCAACCGGAAAACCAGGTACCGTACTGGTGACCTCGGGTCCTGGAGCCACCAACACTATTACCGGCATTGCCACCGCATTCATGGATTCCATCCCCATGGTGGTTCTGTGCGGCCAGGTTGCATCTACACTGATTGGTGAAGATGCCTTCCAGGAAACCGACATGATCGGTGTTTCCCGCCCGGTGGTTAAGCACAACCTCAGTGTGCGCCATCCGGAAGAAATTCCTGAAGTGATCCGCAAGGCTTACTACATTGCCTCTACCGGCCGCCCCGGCCCGGTTGTGGTGGATATCCCCAAGGATATGACCACCCCGAACGAGCGCTATGAGTATGCCTATCCGAAGAAGGTCAAGCTGCGCTCCTATAACCCGGCAGTTCGTGGCCATGCCGGCCAGATCAAGAAAGCCGTCGACATGCTGATGGCGGCCAAGCGCCCGATCATCTATGCCGGCGGCGGTGTGATCCTGGGCAAGGCCTCAAACCAGCTGACCGAGCTGACCCGGACCCTGGGCTTCCCCATCACCAACACCCTGATGGGCATCGGCTGCTATCCGGCGACCGACAAGCAGCATTTGGGCTGGCTGGGCATGCACGGCACTTATGAAGCCAACATGGCGATGCACCATTCAGACCTGATTCTCTGTGTGGGCGCGCGCTTTGATGACCGCGTAACCAACGCCACCGAGAAGTTCTGCCCGGGTGCGCGCATTATTCATATCGATATCGACCCGGCATCTATCTCCAAGACCGTAGATGCAGACGTGCCCATTGTTGGCCCGGTGGATGCGGTACTGAAAGAAATGCTGTCGCTGGTCAAAGAGTCGAAGGACAAGCCGGATGCCGAAGCGCTGGGGTCCTGGTGGAAGCAAATCGAAGAGTGGCGTGCGTTCCACGGTATGCGTTACGAAACCAGCCCGGATGTGATCAAGCCGCAGGAAGTGGTCGAGATGCTCTGGAAGCTCACCAACGGTGATGCCTTCGTAACCACCGATGTGGGCCAGCACCAGATGTTTGCTGCCCAGTACTACAAGTTCGACAAGCCCAACCGCTGGATCAACTCCGGTGGCCTCGGCACCATGGGCTTCGGCCTGCCGGCAGCCATGGGCATCAAGCTGACCCATCCGGAGGATGAAGTACTGTGCTTCACCGGTGAAGGCAGTATCCAGATGAACATCCAGGAGCTGTCCACCTGCAAGCAGTACAACCTGCCGGTGAAGATCATCAACCTGAACAACCAGGCCCTGGGCATGGTCAAGCAGTGGCAGGACATGAACTACGAGTCCCGTCATTCCCAGTCTTACATGGAGTCTCTGCCGGACTTCATCAAGCTGGCGGAAGCCTACGGCCATGTTGGCGTGCGCATTGATCGCAAGGAAGACCTGGAGCCCAAGCTCAAGGAAGTCCTGGCGATGAAAGACAAGCTGGTATTTGTGGATATTTACGTGGACCGCTTCGAGCATGTGTACCCGATGCAGGTTGCCCGTGGTTCCATGAAAGATATGTGGCTCAGCAAAACGGAGAGGGTGTGATCATGCGTCGAATCATTTCTGTTTTGCTTGAAAACGAGCCGGGCGCACTGTCCCGCGTGGTTGGGCTGTTTTCCCAGCGCAACTACAACATCGAAACGCTGACCGTGGCGCCGACCGAAGACGAGACCTTGTCTCGCCTGACCGTCACCACCAGCGGTTCCGACAAGGTTATCGAGCAGATCACCAAGCAGCTGAACAAGCTGATTGAAGTGGTCAAGCTGGTAGACCTGACCGAAGGTGCCCACATCGAGCGTGAGCTGATGCTGGTCAAGCTTAAGGCAACCGGTTCCCAGCGTGCGGAAATCAAGCGCACCGTGGATATCTTCCGGGGCCAGATTGTCGACGTAACCAGTTCGGTTTATACCGTTCAGCTGGCCGGCGACAGCAGCAAGCTTGATGGCTTTATCCAGGCTGTAGGCACGTCTGGCGTGCTGGAAGTGGTGCGTACCGGTGTATCCGGCATCGCCCGTGGCGAAAAAGTTCTCAGCCTGTAAGGGCTGCCCGAAAAATTTGAACACTATGGCCCCGAAGGGCTGTTACTGATAACAGAGGTTTCTCATGCAGGTTTATTACGATAAGGATTGTGATCTTTCCATCATCCAGGGCAAGAAAGTTGCCATTCTGGGCTTCGGCTCCCAGGGCCACGCGCACGCGTGCAACCTGAAGGACTCCGGTGTAGACGTAGTGGTTGGCCTGCGTGCCGGCTCTTCCTCCATCGCCAAGGCTGAAGCCTACGGCCTGAAGACCAGCGACGTGGCTTCTGCCGTTGCTTCCGCCGACGTTGTTATGGTGCTGACTCCGGACGAGTTCCAGGCCCAGTTGTACCGCGACGAAATCGAGCCGAACCTGAAGCAGGGCGCTACCCTGGCGTTCGCACACGGCTTTGCTATCCACTACAACCAGATCGTTCCGCGTAAAGACCTGGACGTGATCATGGTTGCTCCGAAGGCGCCGGGCCACACTGTACGCACAGAATTCACCAAGGGCGGCGGTATTCCTGACCTGATCGCGATCTTCCAGGACGCTTCCGGCAACGCCAAGAACGTAGCCCTGTCTTACGCCAGCGGCATCGGCGGCGGCCGTACCGGTATCATCGAAACCACCTTCAAAGACGAAACTGAAACCGACCTGTTCGGTGAGCAGGCGGTTCTGTGTGGTGGCGCGGTTGAGCTGGTTAAAGCCGGTTTCGAAACCCTGACCGAAGCGGGCTACGCTCCGGAAATGGCGTACTTCGAGTGTCTGCACGAGCTGAAGCTGATTGTTGACCTGATGTACGAAGGCGGCATCGCCAACATGAACTACTCCATCTCCAACAACGCTGAGTACGGCGAGTACGTAACCGGCCCGGAGGTGATCAACGAGCAGTCCCGCGAAGCCATGCGTAACGCACTGAAGCGCATCCAGAGTGGCGAATACGCCAAGATGTTCATCTCTGAAGGTGCCCTGAACTATCCGTCCATGACTGCTCGTCGTCGCCAGAACGCGGCTCACGAGATCGAGACTGTGGGCGAGAAGCTGCGTTCCATGATGCCGTGGATTTCCGCGAACAAGATCGTGGATAAAGAAAAGAACTGATCCGGAATTTCCGGTACGGTTTGAAAGCGCGGCCCTAGTGGCCGCGTTTTTCGTATATACTCCGCCCAAATGCTTTCCGGAGTTTATGGAATGACTGAAGAGAATAAATCTGTCGACAAGCCTGAACCGAACAAGGCTGCAGAGCTGGACCTTGAAAGTGGCGAGGTTGTCGAGGAAGAGTTGGTTGAGGGAGCCAAGGTGCGCCGTAAGGGCATCTACCTGCTGCCCAATGCCCTGACCACCGCATCCCTGTTTTCCGGGTTCTATGCCATTGTCTCTGCCGCCAACGGCGTGTTCGACAACGCCGCCATCGCTATTTTCGTGTCGATGGTTCTGGATGGCCTGGACGGCAGGGTGGCCAGGATGACCAACACCCAGAGCAAGTTCGGTGAAGAGTATGACAGCCTGGCCGATATGGTGGCCTTCGGCGTGGCTCCGGGCATGGTGGCCTTCTTCTGGGCCCTGAACGGGCTGGATAAAGTGGGCTGGGCTATTACGTTCATCTACGTGGCCGGCGCGGCATTGCGGCTGGCTCGCTTCAACACCCAGATTGGCTCTGTTGATAAAAAGTTCTTTGTGGGTTTGCCCAGTCCGGCTGCAGCCGCTTGTGTGGCAGGCCTGGTGTGGTGCTTCCATCAGTTTGAACCGTCCGCCTGGCTGACCTTGCTGTCTATTGTGGTCGTCGGCGGTGCCGGCGTGCTAATGGTGAGCAACGTTCTTTACCGCAGCTTCAAAGACCTGGATTTGCGGGGCCGGGTGCCTTTCGCCGCTATCTTGCTGGTGGTTTTGATACTGGTAGTGATCGCTGTAGACCCGGCCACCGTATTGTTCACTGCGTTCCTGATCTATGCGTTGTCGGGTCCGGTCCGCGCCTTGTTCCGCAAAAAGCCAAAGCGCGCCTGACGACAACTGCCTCCCGCCCGGATCCGCCCGGGCGGGAATTTCTCCGGGAATGTTCGGTCTATCTGTTAACCGCGAACTCTGGAGCCTCCGATGTTTATCAAGCAACGCCCTTCCTGGTCTGTCCCCGAATCTGAAGTAACCCCGGAATCCGTTTACCTGAACCGGCGCAAGTTCATGACCGGTGCTATTGCTTCAGCCGCAGCACTGTCGATTCCGGGGCTGGTTCGGGCGGAAGATACCTGGCCGGGAACGGTTTTGGACTACAAGGCTGCGGCGCAATTCTCCACCGACGAGAAACCGGCCCCGTATGATGCCATTACCACGTACAACAATTTCTACGAATTCGGCACCGGTAAGCAGGACCCATCCCGCTACGCTTCGGAAATGTCTGTGGACCCCTGGTCTGTTGAAGTAGAAGGGGAGTGTGCGAATCCCGGCAAGTACGCGCTGGAGGATTTGCTGAAGCCTCACCAGTACCAGGAGCGGATCTACCGGTTGCGGTGTGTTGAGGCCTGGTCAATGGTGATCCCGTGGGTGGGTGTACCGCTGGCGGAGGTGATCAAACGCCTGGAGCCGAACTCGGATGCGAAATTCGTCTACTTCGAAACGCTGGATGCGCCGGAGCAGATGCGCGGGCAGCGATCCCTGTTCAGTACCATCGACTGGCCCTATCGGGAAGGCCTGCGTATGGATGAGGCGATGAACGAATTGTCGTTTCTGGCGGTAGGCCTGTATGGAAAGACCTTGCCCAACCAGAACGGCGCGCCGATCCGCCTGGTGGTGCCCTGGAAATACGGTTTCAAGAGCATCAAGTCGATTGTGCGTATCCGGTTTATGAAAGAGCAGCCGAAATCCAGCTGGGAAATGATTGCGCCAAGCGAATACGGTTTCTATGCCAACGTGAACCCGGAAGTGGACCACCCGCGCTGGAGCCAGAAGATGGAGCGCCGTTTGCCTTCGGGCGTGTTCCGGCCGAACTGGATCGAGACGGAAAAGTTTAATGGCTACGGCGAGCAGGTGGCCGGCCTTTACAAGGGCATGGACCTGTCCAGGTATTACTGATGGCCTCTGCTGTAGCAAACAAGTGGCGCGGTATTGCCGGAAAGTGCCTGGTGTTTGGTTTGGCCCTGCTGCCGCTGGGCTTCCTGGTGGCGGACATTATCAATGCCAACCTGGGGCCGGACCCCGGGCAGGTGATTACGGAAGCGCTTGGCATTGCCGCATTCCAGCTGCTTTTGGTTACGCTCGCCATAACCCCGTTAAAGAAATTAACCGGCTGGTCGGGCTGGTTACGTTACCGACGGATGCTGGGGTTGTTTGCCTTTTTCTATGCCGCGTTGCATCTGCTGGCCTTCCTGCAGCTGATTCTGGGCTGGATGGATCTTTGGGCGACCTTTACCAAGCGCCCCTACATTATTGCGGGTGCTGCCGCGTTCCTGGCGATGGTGCCCCTGGCGATCACGTCCACCCGGGGAATGATGAAGCGTACCGGGCGGTGGTGGAAGCCGTTGCATCGTTTGATTTACCCGGCTGCGATACTCGCGTGGGTGCATTTCCTCTGGCAGGCAAGAAGTGACATTACCGAAATGGTGGTTTACGCGGTAATTCTGGCGGGATTGTTGGTGCTGCGGGCCAGGTGGTTTGGTGTTTCGTCTCTGGTGCCACTAAAAAGAACTTGAAATACGTCACAAAATGGACAATAAATAGTCATTGTGGTGAGCGATTGATCAGGCATGTAGGTGGAAACCGAAGCCTGCCAGGTTTTTTCGGAAAAGGGCGTTGACAGTTTTTCTTACGCCTGTAGAATGCGCACCACTTCTGAGGGACAAGCCACTCACGGCAACTTTCGGAAGGAATGCAACCGATTGAAAGTATTCGAAAA
>NZ_DFLY01000038.1:0-15364 GCF_002375525.1 Marinobacter sp. UBA3607
CCCTCATGAGAAATCCGGGCTAGGAATCTACCGGCCCTGGAATCGGAGTGAATAACTCTCGCTTCCATTATTTCAATACTCAAACGTCGAACTCCTGTCCCTGTTCCGCAAAGCCCGCAAAATCTTCCTCCACTTCCAGTCGATAATTCTCAAAGTAATCCTCGTAACTCATTAGGTACATACGTTTGCGGACCGCTTTTGGATAACATTCTCGAAGTTCCGTTAACGACGCATGCACTGGATTCCAGTTCGAGAGTGTACTGTCATGCAGAATGATTTTTGGATTGTATCGGCTGACAATATCTGGGATTGGTCGAGTATCGCCACTGAACAATAATCTTTGATTAATAAATAGGCCATAAGAGGGTTTATTCGGGGTATGCCGGTTCTGGAATAACTGCAGATCCACACCTTCAAATTCAAAGCCACTTTCATCGACTAGAACTATGTCAAAAAAATCACGTAACTCAGCTGGGCCTTCCCCTACTTGGCCCATCACACCCTTCAATGTGTGCATCCATAGCTCTTCATAGACTCCCGGAGGTAAATAGAGGGTAGGTTTAAACCCGTAGCTAAAGCGGCATTCATAGGCTAATCGTTCAAGCCCAAAACAATGGTCGGCATGAACATGAGTGATAAAAATGGCGTCAATATCCTGCGGGGTAAACCCACGGTCCCGTAGAGCGAACTTGATTGTGTATCCAGCATCAATCAACAGTCGGCGGCCATTGGCTTCGATCATCGCATTGTTATTCCAATGATTGATAGCTTCGGAGTGCCCCACACCTAGCATTGTTAATTTAGCTTCAGTCATCCACGTAGATTCCTTCACAACTGGACCGAAAGTCTTGCACTATGGGCTGCCCGCATTCGATCCATCGGAAAATTTGAAAGGGTTATGCTAGTTTCTATTTTCACTTTACAGTGTAACACCGTATAGAGCTGCTGAATTATCGAGGAGATAGCATGCCCAGCAACAGCCCTGAACAGATTCGCGAAATTCTCGAGACCGTCCGCACCATTGCCCTGGTGGGCGCCAGCGAGAAAACCAACCGCCCCTCCCATGAGGTGATGGAAAACCTGCAAGGCCACGGTTACCGGGTAATTCCGGTAAACCCGAGACTGGCCGGCCAGGAAATTCTCGGCGAGACCGTGTATGCCGACCTGGCCTCCTTGCCCGAGCCGGTCGACATGGCAGACCTGTTCCTGGCTCCGGAGCGCACCGATGCGGTGATCGACCAGGCCATTGAACAGAAAATCCCGGTGCTCTGGCTGCAGATTGGCGTGATCAACGAAGACGGTGCTGCCCGTGCGGAAGCCGCAGGGCTTAAAGTGGTCATGGACCGCTGCCCGAAGCAGGAAATTCCGAAACTGGGCATTGCCACACCCACATCCGGCCGCTGATTCCCGCTCGAATCAAGAGGCCTGTCACAGTTTGGGCGAACAACTGTTACCCGTTTGCCCAGCCTGTCATAACCTAGCCTGCAGCGATTGTATCCGCATCCCCTTCGGGGGGTGATCCGTGGTCCCATAATAATCATAAGATTGGCCGAGCCATGTGGTTGAGAAGTATGCCGGGCAATGACACAGCCATGAAACCGATCGTGCGTGCTCTGATGAGCCCGGCGTTCCCTGTGCTAATTCTGATGGTCTTCCTGGCCGTCGGCTTCTGGCTGCGCAGCGGGCTGATCGAGGAAGACAGCCGTCACGTCCGGATTATCTTCGGCAGCCTGTTCCTGCTCGGGCTGCTCACCAGCCTGACCACGGTGTTGGTCCAGGCCATCCTGCGGCGCAACCAGGCCCTGCTGAAAACCCGAAAAGACCTGGAGCGGGAGATCGACCAGCGTAAAGCCGTGCAGACAGACCTGGAACGGCTGGAATCCACCGACACCCTCACCGGCCTGGCCAACCGCCGCTTCTTTATGGAAGACCTGGCCCATACCCTCGGCATTGCCGACCGGCAGATGCGCCAGGCAGCGCTGATTCTGCTCGACCTTGACCGCTTCCAGATGCTCAACGATACTCTCGGCCACCAGTTTGGCGACGAGCTGCTGATTGGCGTGTCGGAACGGCTGAACCGCCTCAGCGACGAGCTGGTGCTGGTGGCCTATTCCGGCGGTGACGAGTTTATGGTGTGCCAGCAACAGGTCGACGATATCGATGATGTCATTCATCTGCTGGGGCAAATCAGCCAGTGCTTCCAGGAGCCGTTCGAGGTTCAGGGCGAGCGCCACAGCATTACCGCCACCATGGGCGTGGCCTTGTATCCCCAGAGCGGCCTGGATGCCGACACCCTGCTGCGCAACGCCGACATTGCCCTTTACCGGGCCAAGGAGCAGGGCCGCAACACCTATCAGTTCTATATGGAAGGCATGCAGGACCGGGAGGTGATGCGGCTGGAACTGGACAAGGATCTGAGCCAGGCCCTGGCCAATGACGAATTCGTTCTGTACTACCAGCCCCAGCTCGACCTGGACTCCAACGAAGTGACCAGCGTCGAGGCGCTGATTCGCTGGCAGCACCCGCGCCGGGGCTTGCTGGCACCCTGTGAGTTCATTCCCCTGGCGGAGGAAAGCGGCCGCATTACCGAGATCGGCCGCTGGGTAGTCCTGGCCGCCTGCCGCCAGTTGGCGCGCTGGAAAGGCACGCCCTGCGAGAACCTCCGGATTGCCGTCAACCTGTCGGGCCGGGAGCTGGACGATGAGTCCCTGGTGGCCCATATCCGGGACACGCTGCTGGCCGAGCAGGTGGACCCGGCCATGCTGGAGGTAGAGCTGACCGAGGAGATTTTCATCCAGAATATCGAGCACAACCTCAATCAGCTACGCCAGTTGCACCAGCTGGGGGTGCACCTGGCCATTGATGATTTCGGGGTAGGCTATTCGTCGCTGGGCTACCTGCGGGATTTCCCGGTGGATATGCTGAAGATTGACCGGTCGTTTATCACCGAGGTGACCAGCCGCCACGATGATGCGGTGATTACCCGGGCGGTGATCAACCTGGCGCACAACCTGGGCATCCGGGTGGTGGCCGAAGGTGTGGAGACCCGGGACCAGCTGAATTTCCTGCGCCGGCACCACTGCAACCTGGCCCAGGGTTTCCTGATCAATCATCCGGTGCCGCCGGAGGAGCTGGAGAGTTCGATCATGGTGGAAGCGCCATTCGCCCGCGAGCCGGCCATTTCCCGATTGTAATTGCCTGCCGCTGACTGCAAACTTCCGGTAAATTCTTTTCGGGTGGTTGTTATGTCTGCCAGGTATCTGACTCCGGAGCAGGATGCGAAGCTTCGCCGCTGGGAGCGGTGGAATCGCAATTATTTTGTCTTCGCGTTTGTGGCGTTGATTGTGGTGCTGGTGTTCAGCAGTCAGCTGGGGATTTCTTCGGGCGATGACTGGGGTTCGCTGGGGGTGCTGCTGGCGTTGCTGGTGGCGCCGATTGTTGTGCTTCAGCTTCGGCTTCGGTGTCCGGCCTGTGGCGAGAAGATCGGTTGGCAGGCGAAGCTGATGGCGCCTGATCAGTGCAAGTCATGTGGTGTGTTTCTTCGCTCTAAAAATTCCTCTTCCTGATTTCCTTTTCTGAAACCTTTGACCTGTGAGTTGGTCACAGGTTTTAGTCTATCCTTCAACCTAGCTAGTTTGCCGTGCTGGCACGGGGGTAGCCCTTCCGAAAACCGCTGCCAGTACATCCATGTACGCTTGTCTCCGCCCCTCAGCGCTTATCGCTCCTGCGGCGCGCTGAGGGTCCGGGGCCGGCCGTCCATGGCCAGCCCGTGAAGAGCTTTCGCTCTTCACCCATGGCTACGAACATTTTCGGAAGGGCTACCCCCGCACCAGCACTCCGCTGACTTGATTCGTGGATTCAAAACCCTGCTTCCTGAACGCTGGACGTTGCTTATGAAAGTCAAAGAAATCGCCACCGCCGCCGGGGTTAACCCGGATACCGTCCGGTTCTACACCCGGGAAGGTCTGCTGCGTCCGGTGCGGAATCCGGACAACAACTACCAGCTTTATGACGCCGAGGATCTGCGGCGGTTGCGGTTTGCCCGGAAGGCGCGGCAGCTGGGTTTTTCGTTGCCGGAGATCCGGCAGATTCTGGAGCAGGCGGATGACCATCATTCTCCCTGCCCGATGGTGCGGGATGTGTTTACGCAGCGGCTGGCGGAGGTTGAGCGGGAGATTGCGGAGTTGCAGTTGTTGCGCAAGCGGATGGTGTCGGCGTTGTCGGCCTGGCAGGAGATGCCGGATGGGACGCCGGACGGGCATACGATTTGTCGGTTGATCGAGCATTGGGATGATCCTTCTGCCGGGTCTTGCTGTGGGAGTAGTGAGTGATGGGTGAAGCACCGGTTCTGAGAACAGCACTGTCGATTTCCGGGGCGTCTTGTCAGGGGTGTGCGAAGAAGATTCGCAATGCCCTGGAGCCGTTGGCCGGTAGTACCGAGTTGGTTGAGGTGAATCTCGAGGCGCAGACGGTGGCCCTGCCTGACGGTGTGGATGTGGCCGAGGCGGCGCGGATTGTGACGGAGACCGGGTATCCGGCAGAGCCATTGCCTGAGCCGGAGGCGGAATCCGGCAGCTGTTGTGCGTCGAAGAAAACCACGTCCTGCTGCAGCAGCAAGGCGCAGGAAGACACCCACAAGCCGGATGAGCCGGCAACGGAGGCTGCGACCGAAGCGGAAGCGGACGCGGGCGCCGATGGCGATGCGGTGGTGTTGGCGGTGACCGGGGCGACCTGTGCGTCTTGTGTGAATTCTATCGAGAAAGCCCTGATGTCGGTGCCCGGGGTAACCCATGCCCATATGAACCTGGCGGACAATACTGCCACCGCCAGCGGAGGTGTGGATTCGCAGGCGCTGGTTGATGCGGTGGAGAGTGCCGGCTATGGCGCCCGAGTGATTGAAGACCCGGATGCGGCAGACGATCGCAAGCAGGAAGAGGACAAGAAGCAGTACAAGGTGCTGCTGGTGAAGATGGCCATCAGCCTGGGGCTGGGCCTTGGGCTGATGATCTGGGGCATGGGCTTCGGGTCGATGATGGTGACCGAGGCCAATCAGCTTACCTGGATCAACCTGGGTATTCTCACCCTGGGGGTGATGATTGCCACTGGCGGGCATTTCTATACCGGGGCCTGGAAGGCGTTCAAACACCATAACGCCAATATGGACACGCTGATTGCCCTGGGTACCGGTACCGCCTGGCTCTATTCGATGGTGGTGGCCAGTGTGCCGGAGGCGCTGCCGGAGATGGCGCGGCATGTGTATTTTGAGGCCTCGGCGATGATTATCGGCCTGATCAACCTCGGCCAGGCGCTGGAGCTTCGGGCCAAGGGCAAGACCTCGGAGGCGGTGCGCCGGCTGCTGGATTTGCGGGCAAAGACGGCCCGGGTGATCCGCGATGGCCAGGAGCAGGACATTCCGGTGGAAGACGTGCAGAAAGGCGATCGCATCCGGGTACGCCCGGGCGAGAAGCTGCCGGTGGACGGGGTGATTGCCGAGGGCTCCACCCGTATCGATGAAAGCATGCTGACCGGTGAGCCCATGCCGGTGAGCAAGGGCGAAGGCGATGAGGTCTCCGCCGGTACCCTGAACACCCACGGCTCCATTATCTATGAAGCCACCCGGGTAGGCAGCGAGACCGCGCTGGCGCAGATCATCAAGCTGGTGAAGAAGGCCCAGGGCTCGAAGCCCTCCATTGGCCGGTTGGCGGACAAGATTTCTTCGGTGTTTGTGCCCTCGGTGATGCTGATTGCCGTGGTGTCGGCGCTGGTCTGGTACAACGTCGGGCCGGAGCCGGCGGTGGTGCACATGATGGTGGCGGCCACCACGGTGCTGATCATCGCCTGCCCCTGTGCATTAGGCCTGGCCACGCCCATGTCGGTGATGGTGGGCGTGGGCAAGGCGGCGGAATACGGCGCGCTGATTCGCCAGGGCGATGCCCTGCAGACCGCCGGCAAGATTGACCTGGTGATTCTGGACAAGACCGGCACCATCACCCAAGGCCATCCGGCGGTGACCCGGGTGCATGCGGTCGATGGCGATGAAAGCCGGTTGCTGGCGCTGGCTGCCGGGCTGGAGCAGCATTCCGAGCATCCTTTAGCGGAGGCGATTCTGGCGCGTGCCAAAGAAGATGAGGTCTCCGTGGAAGCCGTCACCGGCTTTGAAGCGTTGAACGGCAAAGGTGTTCAAGGTGAATTTAACGGCGAACCGGTGCGTCTGGGTAACCGGCGCTGGCTGGAAGCCGAAGGGCTGTCTGTAGACGCCCTGAATGAAGCCGCCCAAGCCATTACCCGGGAAGCCGGCACACCGCTGTTCCTCGCATCAGGGCAACAAGTGCTGGGCGTCATCGGCGTGGCCGATGCCATCAAGCCGGACTCCAAAGCCGCCATCGAGCGTCTTCACCAGGCCGGAATCAAGGTGATGATGGTCACCGGTGACGTCGACGCCACTGCTCGGGCAATTGCCGCCAAGGCCGGCATCGATGACTACCGGGCCGAGGTGCTGCCCGAGGACAAGGCCGAGGTGGTGAGCGAAATGCGGGGCAAAGGCTACACCGTGGCCATGGTCGGCGATGGCATCAACGATGCCCCAGCGCTGGCGGCGGCCGATGTCGGCTTTGCCATCGGCACCGGTACCGATGTGGCCATTGAAAGCGCGTCGATCACCCTGATGCGCGGCTCCCTGCACGGGGTACCGGACGCCATCGAGATTTCCCGGGCGACGGTGAAGAACATTCACCAGAACCTGTTCGGCGCCTTCGTCTATAACTCCTTGGGTATTCCGGTGGCCGCAGGCCTGCTTTACCCTGTCTGGGGCATCCTGATGAGTCCGATCCTGGCTGGCGCCGCCATGTCGCTGTCTTCGGTCACCGTGGTGACCAACGCCAACCGGCTACGGCTGTTCAAGACCAGCCAACCCCAGGTATCAGCAGAGGAGCGGAACTGATGACAACATTTCTGGTCAATGCCGGTGGTCTCGCCCTGATGGCTGCCATTGTCTGGTGGTTCTGGCTCTCCGGCTCTAACTCGGACAACTCCGATCAATATCACTGAGGTAATCACCATGAGAAAACACACCCTTGCCCTCGGCCTGATGGCTGCCCTGGGATTCAGCACCACCGCCCTGGCCGGCGGCGCGGCCCAAAGCATTCACGTGTATAAATCCCCCACGTGCGGCTGCTGCGGAGACTGGATCGACCATCTGGAAGAAAACGGTTTTGACGTCACCGCCACCAACAGCGACGACATGGGCAAGATCAAGGCCGAAGCCGGTCTGATTCCGGGCCTGGGCAGTTGCCACACCGCCTTTGTAGATGGCTACGTGATTGAAGGCCATGTTCCGGCGGACGACATCAAGCGCCTGCTGGCAGAAGCTCCCAAGGCCACCGGCCTGAGCGTACCCGGTATGCCGGCGGGCTCTCCGGGCATGGAAATGGGCGACCGCAAGGATCACTACAAGGTGATTCTGTTTAACGATCAGGGCCAGACCCGGATCTTTAACGAGCACAACTGACGCCCGCCCCGCGGACTATTTTTCCTGGCCGGTTCTGCCAGATCTGACTCCCTCTGGCAGAACCGTTATACTCCGCTGCATCACACATTTTTAGCCAGGTTATTTCTCCATGCTCAATGCCGACGCTCTCAATCAGTTGCGCCAGCTGAAAACCGATATCAAGCAGAACAAGGTGGTCTTCCCGGGTACCGTCAAGCCCACCAACGGGCGCTTCGGCTTTGTGGCCCTGGATGAAGGACGGGACGTGTTCCTGCCGCCCGAGGAAATGCAGAAGGTGCTGCCCGGCGACCGGGTAAACGTTACCGAACAGGAAGTGGAAAAGGGCAAAACCCAGGGCGTGGTGGACGAGCTGCTGGAATCGCACCTGACCACCTTCGTGGGCCGTTACCTGATCAAGGGCAAGGGCCACTTTGTGGCACCGGAAACCCCGGGCATCAACCGCTGGATTTTCATTCCGCCGAAAGAACGTATGAACGCCCAGCCGGACGACTTCATCTACTGCCAGATTCATCGCCACCCGTTCAAGGACGGCAAGGGCCAGGCCAAGGTACTGCGGGTTATCGGCAAGGCCGGTGAGCCGGGCATCGAACGGGCCTTCACCCTGGCCAACTTCGACCTGGCCGATGCCTGGCCGGACGAAGTGCAGAAGCAGGCCGATGCCCTGGGCGAAGCGTCTGTTTCCGCCCACACCGATGGCCGCGAAGACCGAACCGCACAGCCCTATGTCACCATCGACAGCCCGGGCACCCAGGACATGGACGATGCCCTGATGGCCACACCCAACGCCACCGGCTGGACCCTGTCCATTGCCATTGCCGACCCGACGGCGATGATT
Organism: Marinobacter sp. UBA3607; assembly: GCF_002375525.1. NCBI lineage: Bacteria > Pseudomonadati > Pseudomonadota > Gammaproteobacteria > Pseudomonadales > Marinobacteraceae > Marinobacter > Marinobacter sp. UBA3607. The sequence goes on from NZ_DFLY01000038.1 coordinate 8,343, forward strand.
GAACCGGGCAGCCCAGCCGAGGAAGAAGCCTTCAACCGGGCCACGGCAATCTACTTCCCGGGCGAGCCGCTGCCCATGCTGCCAGACACCATCAGCACCCGCCTGTGCTCACTGATGCCGGATGTACCCCGGCTGGCACTGGTGTGCGACCTGCAGGTGAACAACGATGGCAGCCTGGGTGACTACAGCTTTCACCAGGCCACGATCTGCTCCAAGGGTAAGCTCAGCTACGAGCTGGTCTCGCACCTGATTGAAGGCCGGGAAGACGACGACATCAAGGCCCTGCCAGACGCCGTGGCCAACAGCCTGGACCAGCTGCACCAGGCCGCCACCGCCCTGCGCAAATGGCGCGCCGAACACGCACTGCTGAGCAACGATCGGCCGGAATTCCGCCTGCGGCTGGACGAAAACAAGCGCATCCGGCTGATCGAGCCGGCAGTGCAGAACGAAGCCCACCGGCTGGTGGAAGAGTGCATGGTGGCGGCCAACCGCTGCGCCGCTGACTTCCTGAACCAGCAGGGCCAGGGGCTGTTTATCCAGCACCCGGGCCTGCGGGACGACCGCGCCGACAACATCCGCAAACTGCTGGAAGGCTACGCGCCGCACCTGGCTGAGCACGATGCCAGCACCGCCGAGGGCTTCAAGGCCCTGATGAAACACACCGAGCAACTGGAAGCGGAAGTACCGGTTAAATCCATTTTGTCCCGCCAGCTGGCCCGGGCAGAGCTGGGTTTTGAAGCTGCGCCCCACCAGGGTATGGGGCTGGCCGCCTACACCACCTTTACCTCGCCGCTGCGCAAGTTCTCGGATTTCTATGTACACCGGTTGATCAAGGCCGCACTTTGGGATTGCCCCATCAAGGCCCTGAACAGCCAGCGGCTGGAAGCCCTGCAGAATACCCAGTTCCGCGCTCGCCAGGCCGCCAATACCCTGGAAACCTGGCTGAAGGCCGACTACGCCAAGACCCTGCCGGAAGACCCTATGGAGGGCACCATCAGCCGCACCATGCCCTCCGGTTTCTTTGTGCGGCTGGATTGCAACGGCCTGGAAGGCTTTGTCAGCTGCAAGGACCTGGACGGCAAGTTCAGCTTTGACCCGGTCACCCTGCGCCTGGTGCACAACAAGAACGGCCGCATCTTCCAGCTGGAACAGCGCGTAACCGTAAGCTTTACCGGGGTGGACGACGAGCGCCGGCAGATCAACTTCAAGCTGCTGAGCGCCGAAGAAATCCCCACTGGTACAGACAAAGAGGGCGACTGACGCCGCCCTCTTACTTACTTCTCCAGCATTCTGGACAGGCGCTCATCCTTGGCGCGCCAGAGTTCGCCCAGCCAGTCTTTCATATTCCGGCGGTGCTCGGCATCGCTGGAATAGTCCCGCCCTTTCAGGTGCTCGGGAATGCTCCGGGTACTGATATTCAGCTGGATCTCCGGCACCCGGCCACACAGGAAGTCCCAGAAGGTGGGCGCGCCGTTGGGGTAGGCAATGGTGACGTCGACCAGCGTGTCGATGGAGTCGCCCATGGCATCCAGCACAAACGCCGCACCGCCGGCCTTGGGCACCAGCAGGTGCTGGTAGGGTGATTTCTGTTTGTCGTGCTTGGCCTGGGTAAAGCGCGTGCCTTCGACAAAGTTCATCACGCTGACCGGGGTATAGCGGAACTTCTCGCAGGCCTTGCGGGTGGCAATCAAATCATCACCGCGCTTTTCCGGATGCTTGATCAGGTACTCCCGGCTGTAGCGCTTCATGAACGGGAAATCCAGGCCCCACCAGGCCAGGCCGATCACCGGCACCCAGATCAGCTGCTGCTTGAGAAAGAACTTCAGAAACGGCGCCCGGCGGTTGAATACCCGCTGCATGGCCAGGATATCCACCCAGCTCTGGTGGTTACTCAGCACCAGGTACCAGCTTTCACGCTTGAGGTTTTCCGCCCCGGTCACCTGCCAGCGGGTACCCTGGGTCAGTTTCATCCAGCCGGTATTGCAGGCCACCCAGGATTCCGACACCCAGATAATAGCCTTGGTGCACAGCACCCGGAAGCCCTTGTGGGGCACGACCAGCTTCAGGATGGCGGGAATGTAAAGCAGCAGGCACCAGAACAGGGTGTTGATGCCCAGCAGAATGGAATTGAGAATGCCGATCAGGGGCGCAGGCAGAAAACTCAGCATGGTAGTCCTGTTGTAGGTTGTTGGTTCCGAAGGCCTGCATCATAGCAATCACCGGGGCACTTGGGCAGTGGCCCGAAGTGACCATTGTGCCGGTCATCTGTGACGGATTTGCCATGGTGCCGGCACCACTGCCGCCCTATCCTTACTCCATTCCCTGAACAGCAGTCGATAATGGAAGGCCCATGCCCAGTGTTCTGAAAACGGTCCGCAATACCGCCTCCGGCCTCACCCGGCAGGGTGCACTCTACGCCGGCAATGCCTTTGACCGGGTGTTCCGCGCCGCCAGCCTGGTACAGGCCGGGCAAACCCCTTTCGAAACCCTGCACAGTGACGGCCTGGTGAGCCTGCGTTATTACCCGCCGCTGCAGGAAGACTTCATCGAGCTGGACGGCATGGTGATTCCGGTGGAACGGAAAACCCACCGCACCCCGATTGTGATCATCCCGCCGCTGGCGGTGAATATGCTGATCTACGATCTTTTCCCCCAGCGCAGCCTGGTGCGCTTCCTGCGGGCCAAGGGCTTTGAGGTATACCTGATTGACTGGGGCACCCCGAAGCGGGAGCACACCCACTACAACATGCACACCTATGTGGCCGAGTTGCTGCCGGCCTACCTGAACAGGGTGCGCGAACACAGTGGCGAACAGGAGTTGTCGCTGCATGGCTGGAGTATGGGAGGCATGTTTACCCTATTCTATTCCGCTTTAAGCAAAGACCAGCATATCCGCAACGCCATCGTGCTGGGCCTGCCCATCGACAGCCATGCCTCCGGTGCCATCGGCTGGATGTATCAGAGAATTGCCGATGTGGCGGGGGTGGTGCGCAAGCGCACCGGGTTCAAGCTGCATGACCTGAAACCCCACTGGTTCTACACACCTGGTTGGGCCAATACCATCGGCTTCAAGCTGACCAATCCGGTGGGCAGTGTGATGGGTTACTGGGAGCTGCTGGTGCGCCTGGGTGATCGGGAGTTTGTGACTAACCATGCCACGACGTCGGCGTTCCTGGACCGGATGGTGGCCTACCCGGGCGGGGTGATTCAGGACACGGTGGTGCGGGTGTGGATTGATAACCAGCTGGCGAAGGGGCGAATTCAGATCGGTGAGGATTTTGCGCGGCTGGAGAATGTGAATGCCAACTTACTGGCGATTGCCGGCCAGGAGGATACCCTGGCGACGCCGGGGGCGGCGAAGCGGGTGATGGATCATGTCAGCTCTGCGGACAAGACCTTCCGGGTGGCTCCGGGTGGGCATATGGGGATCCTGGCGGGGAGCAAGGCGCCTCGGGCTTCATGGTTGGAGCTTGCGGAGTGGCTTGCTGTTCGGTCTGACTGAGGCTTTTAGCTTGGGTGATGGCCGGCATGTGGCAGGGGGTAGGCCTTCCAAAAACCGCTCCTTCGGCACTTCCATGTGGCGCTTCTGCTCCGCCTCTCAGTGCTAATTGCTCCTGCGTCGCACAGAGAGTCCTGGGCAGGCCATCCCTGGCCAGCCCGTGAAGCGCTAGCGCGCTCCACCCATGGCTCCGCACATTTTTGGAAAGTCTCCCCCCTGCTACCTGCCTCCGCTGACATCTTTAGAGCCTTCCTGCTCTTCTTACTACCTATGGTTCTGGTCTTGCAACGATGACTTGGGGGCTTTCCTGCCCTACACTTCCATCCATGAAATCCATTGATATATTGAACCTGGACTTGCGGTCTCTGGTGACCTTTCTGGCTGTGCTGGACGAGGGGAGTGTTTCCCGGGCGGCGGTTCGGCTTGGGGTTAGTCAGTCGGCGGTGAGTCATACCCTGGACCGGCTTCGGCAGGCGTTCGGGGATCCGTTGTTTGTGAAGTCCGGCCGGGGGATTGTGCCTACGGACTATGCCTTGCGCACCGGGCCTCATATCCGGCAGTTGCTGGACGATGTGCGCACGCTGCCTTCGGGGCCGCCGTTTGATCCGGCGACGGCGGAGTTTACGTTTACCGTTGCCGCCAACGACTATCAGCGGGATTTGTTGCTGCCGGGGTTGGCCGGGATTCTGCGGGAGCAGGCGCCGGGGATTCATTTGCAGGTGATTCCCTCCGGTATTCCCAATGCCGATCTGCTGCGCAAGGAGGCCTGTGACCTGGTGATCAGTCCGTTCGCGCCGGAGGCCACAGACATTATGCAGCGCGGGCTGATGGCAGACCGGATGGTGGTGTTCTATGACCAGAACGAACGGCAAGCGCCGGCGGATCTGAAGGAGTACATGGCCGCGGACCATATCACCGTGCTGTTCGCCACTGGCGAAAAACCAGGGCTCGACAGCACCATGGAGGCACGGGGCATGAACCGGCACAGCGCGGTGACGGTGTCCAACTTCTCTGGCCTGCCGGCGTTCCTCAAAGGCACCACCCTCCTCGCCTCGGCCCCCGAACGCATGAGCAATGGCCTGATGCGGGACTTCGAGTACGTGCCGCTGCCGTTCCAGTACAACCCGTTTACCCTGCTCATGCTCTGGCACCGCCGCCACCAGACCGACCCCGCCCACCGCTGGGTTCGTAACCAGCTGAACTCCGTCGCAGCCACCATGAATGGGCTGAACAATTAATCAATCAATTTCATTCATGTATTGCATGAAAGCTAGGGCTGTTATTTTTGCGGGCATATCGTCCTAGACTTCCACTTCGCAATAGGTCGGCAGGTGTGGGGACGTCCTTCCGAAACACGCTCCTTCGGCACCCCTGCGGGGTCCGGCCCGCAATCACAGATTGCGGTCGCTCAGTTGTCGCATGAAGCTTCGCTTCATGAGCGCTCGGCTGAGCCCATGTGACGCTTGAGCTCCGCCATCCATGGCTCCGCACAGTTTCGGAAGGACGTCCCCACACCTGCCTCGCAAACATCATCATGGGCCCCACATAAACCATGCTCGCACTGACAAGTATCTGGACAACCATTCTGCTGGCGGCTGCCGTGGCTCTGGGCCCTATGGCTACGGACATGTACCTGCCTGCACTTCCCCAGATTGGCAGTGACTTTGGCGCTGGAACCGATCAGGTACAGCTGACCCTCAGCCTGTATGTTGTCGGGTTTGCTATAGCCCAACTGATTTGCGGCCCCTTGGCTGACCGCTTCGGCCGTAAGCCGGTCATGATTGGCGGCATGGTATTGTTCGCCGTGGCCAGCATAGGCTGCGCGCTGGCCAGTAGTATAGAGTCCCTGCAGATGTTCCGCTTTTTGCAGGCCTTGGGCGGCTCTGCCGGCCCGGTGCTGGGAAGAGCCATCGTTCGTGACGTCTATCAACCGAGAGACGCCGCCAAAATCCTGGCTATGCTGGGCGGCATGATGGCGCTGGCACCGGCAATCGCACCAACGTTTGGCGGGCTGATTGTCGCCCATATGGACTGGCACTGGATCTTTACGGTCATGGCCGGCTATGCCCTGATCATGATCGCCATCATCGCCATCGGCATCCCCGAACCACTAAGCCAGAACAACCGTCAGCCTTTCCGCCTGGGCAGCCTGTTGCGTAACTACCGCAAAGTCAGCGCCGACATGACATTCGTAGGTTATACCCTCACCAGCGCTGCAATTTACGGCGGTATCTTCGCGTTCCTGTCCGGCTCAGCGTTCGTTCTCATTGATGTTCTGGGCGTGGCCCCGGAACATTTCGGCCTGTACACCGCAGTGACTGCCGGCGGCTACCTGCTGGGCAACATGACGTCCATCCGGCTAACCAATCAGCTCCACCCGGACCAGGTCCTGCTCTACGGCCTGGTAACCACCGTAGCTGCGGGAATGGCCATGGCCTTACTGGCCTGGAACCAGATTTACAGCCCCTGGGCGGTCATCCTGCCCCAGACCCTGTTCATGGTTGGCACCGGCATGGTATTGCCCCAAACCATGGCCGGCGCCCTGGCCAACCACCCCACCATGGCCGGCTCCGCCTCTGCGCTTCTTGGCTTCATCCAGATGAGTGCCGCCGCCACCGCCGGTGCGCTCGTCGGCCATCTACACGATGGCACGCCACTGGTCATGGCAAGCATCATCGCCACCTGTGGCGCCCTGGGCTTACTCGGCTACCTGCTGATGGTGCAGCGTTACCCCGCACAGAGCTTTGAAGCCCAAGCTGCTGCAGAGTAGTTATTGAAAGCGTCCCCCAACCAAGCCCTCCCCCTTTCTCTAAACCCCTACAAACCGCATGGATGAAAACTCATCCAAACTAGGCTACATAGAGTAAGTACAAATTCCCGAAACCAATCAGCAAGGAGCAAACCATGGCGAACAACGTAACCCTGGACGGCAACCCCATCGAAATCGACGGCAAATTCCCCCAGCCCGGTGACCACGCAGCCCCGTTCACACTGACCAGCAGCGGCCTGGAAGAAGTGAAACTCGATAACTGGGCCGGCAAACGCAAAATCCTGAACATCATCCCCAGCATCGACACCGGCGTCTGCGCCGCCAGCACCCGCAAATTCAACGAAAAAGCCGGTGGCCTCGACAACACCGTCGTCCTCGTCGTCTCCGCCGACCTGCCCTTCGCTGCCTCCCGCTTCTGCGGCGCCGAAGGCCTGGACAACGTGGAAACCCTCTCCACCTTCCGCAACTACGCCTTCCAGCAAGACTACGGCGTAGCCATCCAGAACGGCCCCCTCGCCGGCCTGTGCGCCCGTGCGGTAGTGGTTCTGGACGAAAATAACAAAGTTATCCACAGCGAACTGGTCAGCGAGATCAAGAATGAGCCGGATTATGATGCGGCCTTGAAGGTACTTTGATACCAAGCCGCACAAGACTTAACTGAACCAGTTTTTCGGAGACTGCTGACGGCTCTTTCCGAAAGTTTGGGCGTCCGGGCGGGGCAGGCTGTCCAAAAATGTGCGGAGCCATGGATGG
>NZ_DFLY01000033.1:0-11375 GCF_002375525.1 Marinobacter sp. UBA3607
CCCCGTTGGGGAGTCTGACCCCTCGTCCGGACACAAAAAAACCGCCCGAAGGCGGTTTTTTTGATGGCTATCCGGTGGACTAAACCGTCAAGCCGTATTGGCGTCCCCTAGGGGGTTCGAACCCCTGTTGCCGCCGTGAAAGGGCGGAGTCCTAGGCCACTAGACGAAGGGGACTAGAAATTGGTGGAGCCAAGCGGGATCGAACCGCTGACCTCAACACTGCCAGTGTTGCGCTCTCCCAGCTGAGCTATGGCCCCTCAACGGATGCGTATATTAAGGATCCGCCCCTAGGCCGTCAACACCCGATTTCGCTTTTTTTAAAGTTTTTTGAACATCCCTGTTCACATCGTTCAATTATCCGACAAACCGCTTATTAAATACCCAAAGCGGCGTATTCTTTCTCTACTTTCTTGGTTTCTTTCTTGGAGAAACCACCCATTACGTCCAGTGCGGTGCGCAAACGGGCGCGGGTCATGTCCGGGCCAAGCAGGGCCATGGAGTCCATCACCGACCAGGAATTGGGCGTTCCGGCAATGGCCACGAAGATCGAGAACATGAAATCCCCCATCTTCAGGTCCATGGCCTTGGCCAGGGCCTTGATGTCGGCAAAGATGGTTTCCTTGCTCCAGTGGCGCTGGGCCTCCAGCTTCCACAGGGTGAACTGCAGCACCCGCTTGACCTGGGCTTCTTCCAGCTTGTTGTGGGCGAAGTCTTCCGGCTTCAGGTTCAGCATGCCACTGAACATGAACTGGGCCATCGGAGCTACGTCAGAGAACACCTCTGCCCTGCCCTTGATGTGCGGCACCAGCGCTTGCAGGTCGTCACAGTTGAACCACCACTGGTGCATCCGCTCCATGAACTGCTCGTCGCTCAGCTCATCGCGAATCCACTGGCCGTTCAGCCAGCGCAGCTTCTCTACATCAAACACCGGGCCACCGAGGGACACGCGCTGGATGTCGAAGTTCTCGATCATCTCATCCAGGGTGAACTTCTCACGCTCGTCCGGCATGGACCAGCCCATGCGGCCGAGGTAGTTGGTGACCGCCTCCGGCAAAAATCCCATGCGCTCATAGAAGTTGATGCTGGTGGGGTTCTTGCGCTTCGACAGCTTGCTCTTGTCCGGGTTACGCAGCAGCGGCAGGTGGCAAAGCTCCGGCATGTCCCAGCCAAAGTACTGGTACAACAGCTTGTGCTTGGGCGCGGAGTTGATCCACTCCTCACCCCGCAGCACGTGGGTAATGCCCATCAAATGGTCATCCACCACGTTAGCCAGGTGGTAGGTAGGCATGCCGTCGGATTTCAACAGGATCTGGCAGTCCACCTGGGCCCAGTCAATTTCGATGGTGCCCCGGAGCATGTCCTGGATCTCGCACACACCCTCGTCCGGCACCTTCATGCGGATAACGTAAGACTCGCCGGCATCCAGACGGCGCTTCACTTCGTCTGCCGGCAATTCCAGGTCACCCTTGATACCCGGGTTCAGGCCCTGGGCCTTGCGCTCTTCGCGGATGGCGTCCAGTTCTTCCGGGGTGCGGAAGCAATAGAAAGCATGGCCGGCAGTAACCAGGTCTTCTGCGTACTGGCCGTACATGTGCTTACGCTCAGACTGGCGATAAGGGCCGTGGGGGCCGCCCACATCGGGGCCTTCATCCCAGTTCAGGCCCAGCCAGCGCAAGGCCTTGAGAATATCCTGCTCGGATTCCGCCGTGCTGCGGGCCTGGTCAGTGTCTTCAATGCGCAGAATGAACTGGCCACCGTGCTGGCGTGCAAAACACAGGTTGAACAGGGCCACGTAGGCGGTACCAACGTGTGGATCGCCGGTGGGCGACGGGGCAATTCGGGTGCGTACTGTCATGAAACCATCCTGAAAATAAGTGGCCGATTTATAAAGGGCGCATTATAGCGGCCATGGGGCGGTTTCGCATGATCGGCTTTGCACCAACTGCCGTCAATGTAATATTATAACGTTTCAGGAAATCATCAGGATTCAGTACCATGAAACGCAACACCCTCTCTCTCGCCCTTGGCATGGCCGCGGCCGTTACCGCCTTTCCGGCCTCTGCCGCCAACGTTGTTACCTCCATCAAGCCACTGGAACTGCTGGTGAAAGCGGTGGCCGGCGACAGTGTTCAGGTTTCAACCCTGGTACCTCCCGGCTCCAGCCCCCACAACTACACCATGAAACCCTCCCAGCGCCGTGCCCTGGAACAGGCCGACGCCATCTTCTGGGTTGGGCCGGAGATGGAAACCTTCCTCAGCCGCCTGCTCGGTGGCCATGAATTCGACGGCAGGGTGGTGGCCTTTACCGACGTGCCGGAAGGCGAAGACGATCATCAAGTAGAAGAACACAGCGGCCATGATCACCACGACGACCATGGCCACGACCACGGAGACGGCGAAGACCCGCACATCTGGACAGACCCGCAACTGGCCCTGGACATGGCACGGGACATCCACGCCAGACTGGTCACGCTGGAGGATATGAAGAAAGAAGAACTGGACGCCAACCTGGCCCGGTTCGAGCAAGACCTGAATGCAGCAGAACAGGACATCAAAGCCAGCCTGGCACCGCTTCACAGCATCAGCCTGTTCGCCTACCACAGTGCCTTTGAACGCTTTGCCGAACACTATGAACTGAAGCTGGATGGCGTGCTCACCCTGAACCCGGAGCTGTCTCCCGGCGCCCGGCATATTGCCGAAGTGCAGGACAAACTGCGCCAGGCCAACCAGCCCTGCCTACTGACCGAACCCCAGTTCAACCGCCAGTGGTGGCGTTCCATTACGGAAGGCCTGAACGTGACCTTCAGCACCTGGGACCCGCTGGCCACCGATATCGAATCGACCAGCGAAGGCTACATCCGGTTCCAGCAATCCATTGCGGACGCTGTACTGGAATGCCTACCAGAACAGGCTCAACATTAACGGAATGGTGACCATCGCCAGCAAGGTCTGCCCGCTGATGATCCCTGCCATCAGCGGCGCATCACCGCCCAGCTGGCGTGCCAGGATGTAAGCCGAGGTGGCGGTAGGCAACGCTGCCAGCAACACCGCCACCTGCACCAACAAACCACTCAGCCCCAGCGCCCAGGCCAGCCCCACCACCATGGCGGGGAAGGCCAGCAGCTTCAACCCGGACGACACCAGGAAGGGCGCCGAAGCTCCTCGCAAGGCACTGAGCTGCAATCCAGCCCCAACTGTCATCAAGCCCATGGGCAGCGCCAGGTTACTCAGGGGCGCCAGGATGCCCGCCAACAGCGGATGGAAACCGATCTGGAACCAGCTCCAAAACACCCCCAGCACCGAGCCGACAATCAGCGGGTTGGTCACAATCGCCCGCAACACCTGAACCACGCTGACCTTGTCCTGCCCCGCCACCAGCGAGAACATCAGAATGCACAGCAGGTTCAGCAACGGCACCATAATGGCCACCGCGATGGCCGTCAGGGACAACCCGTCATCCCCCAGCAGCATTCCGCCCGCCGCCAGGCCCACATAGGAGTTAAAGCGAATAGCGCCCTGATACACCGAGGAAAATACCGGCCCGCTCCAGCGCCAGAACAGCTGAACCGCCACCAGCACCGCCGTCATCGCCAGTAGCATGGCCACAATCAGCAACGCGGTGTCGGCATAGGCCGAGGCCGGCAACCTGGCCTGCCCCAGCTTGAACACCAGCATGGCCGGGAAAAGAATGTAATAGGTGAACCGCTCCGCCTGGGGCCAGAAATCCCCGCCCGGGAAGTTCAGCCGCCGTAAAACATGGCCCAACATGATCAATACGAAAACCGGAAACAGGGCCTGTACAACTACCGGCATGCCATCATCCTTTTAACCGTTGCCATTTTGCTCTTTGGGGGTTAGATTCAGCCTATAGCATCCTATAACGGACTGATTCGAACAACGTGAACAGCCAGATTTCCTGTATTCACACATCCTCTTTGGCACTGCGGTCTTCCTCTGCGAACACCGGCAGGGCTGCTATCCGCCTCTGATTTCGCTGAATCCACCTTACAACCCTTCCGGATTCAGCGCTTAAAACCAAACATTGTTGAACCATTTTTCCGGAGATTTCTATGTCTGAATTACCCTCTATTACTGTTGCCGAAGAAGATTACAACCGCCTGAGCACCCTGCTCGAGCGCATGGCCGGCAAGTCCGACGTCGCCGACGGCCTGGAAGACGAACTCAGCCGTGCAGACCTCGTGCCCCTGGCAGAAATGCCCGAAGGCGTGGTCACCATGAACTCGCTGGTGCGCTTTGTGGATGAAGACGCCGGCAAAGAACACGAAATGATGCTGGTTTACCCACACGAAGTGGGCAATGCAGACCACAAGGTTTCCATCCTGGCCCCGGCCGGTGCCGCCATGCTGGGCCTGAGCATTGGCGACAGCATCGAATGGCCCATGAAAGGCCGCAAGCCCATCCACCTGAAGGTGGTGAGCGTTACCCGCGGCGCATAAGCAATTTCCTTTACAAATGTCATAAATTGACATTTCTCCAAATGGCCAGCGGCCTCCGGTGTTAGCCTGAAAGCAAGCTAACGAGACCATCAGGAGGCCGTATGACCGAACAGCGCCACGAAGACTGGGACCCAAGAGCCGCCAGCGTACAGAAAGACCAGATCCGCGCGTACGACGACATGCGCGAACGCTGCCCCGTGGCCTGGAGCGACTACCAGCAATGGACGCTGTTCCGCCATGCAGACGTGATGGCCGTACTGGAAGACCACGACACCTTCAGCAACGCCGTGTCTGCTCACCTGTCTGTTCCCAACGGCATGGACCCGCCCGAGCACACTCCCTATCGCAAAGTGATCGAACCCTACTTCGCCCCGGAACCCATGGCCCGGTTCGAACCAATTTGCCGTGAGATTGCCCGTGGGCTGGTAAGCCAGTTGGCCAAGGGGGAAACCGTGGATGTGGTCGATGCCCTCAGCCGCCCCTTCGCCCTGCATATCCAGTGCGCCTTCATGGGCTGGCCCGAGCGCCTGCACGAACCCCTGGCGGAATGGGTACGCAAGAACCACCGCGCCACCCTCGCCCGGGACCGCGATGCTATGGCCGCTGTGGCCCAGGAATTCGACGGCTACATTACCGACATGCTTGAAACCCGCCGCCAGGCTGGCGACCAGGCACCGGATGACGTCACCACATCGCTGATGCGCGAACAGGTGAACGGCAAACCCATGACCGATGACGAACTGGTCAGCCTGATGCGCAACTGGACCGTGGGCGAACTGGCCACTATCTCGGCCTCCGTCTCCATACTGCTGAACTACCTGGCGCAGCACCCGGCCTTAATGGCCGACCTGAAAGCCGCACCGGAGCTGCTGCCCGAAGCCATCGACGAAATCCTGCGCATGGACGCCCCGCTAATCTCCAACCGCCGGGTAACCACCCGCGAAGTCGAAATCGGCGGCCGCACCATTCCTGCCGGCGAGAAAATCACCATCCTCTGGGCCTCCGCCAACCGGGACGAAGCCGAATTCGGCAACCCGGACAGCTACTGCCCGCACCAGAACGCCAGCAAAAACCTGCTCTACGGCGCCGGCATCCACGTATGCCCCGGCGCCCCCCTGGCCCGCATGGAGCTGCAGGTATTCATGGAAGAATTCCTGAAACAGATATCAGCCGTAGAGAGCGCAGAAGGCCACCAACCAGAACGCGCCATGTTCCCCACCGGCGGCTTCAACCACCTGCCCCTCATCTTCCATGGGGGTCAGACCCCCGGTACATTTTGACCCACCAAATGTATTCGGGGTCTGTATTCGGGGTCTGTATTCGGGGTCTGACCCCGGATACAAAAAAGCCGCGCCGGGTGTGGTACCAGGCGCGGCTTTTTGATTGCGGGTGTTATCAGTCTTCGATAAACACCAGGCTCTCTTCGGAACCGGTCGCTTCCAAGCGACCCAGCGGCTGAAGCTCCAGCCCCTGCTCGCGGGCCTTGGCTTCGAAGGCTTCGCGGCTGCTTTCGGCTACGCTCACCATCAGGCCGCCACTGGTTTGCGGATCGCAGAACAGCAACTTGTCGGCCTCGGTCATGCCGGAGATGGCCTTGCCGAACGCCGCGGCGTTGCGGTGGGTGCCGCCCGGGATGCAGTCGGCATCAATGTACGGCTGCAGGTTTGGCAGGGTCGGAATCGCCTTGCGGCTGACGGTAGCCTTCAGGCCACTGCCCCGGCAGATTTCCAGCAGGTGGCCAGCCAGGCCGAAACCGGTTACGTCGGTCATCGCATTCACGCCATCAATCTGTGCGAACACCTCGCCCACCTTGTTCAGGGTCGACATGTTCTGCACCGCTACGGCCAGGTCTTCCGGCGTTACCTTACCCTTCTTGGAAGCACTGGTAAGAATGCCCACGCCCAGCGGCTTGGTCAGATACAGCAGGTCACCCGCCTTGGCGGTGTCGTTGCGGATAATGCGGTCTACCGCCACCTGGCCGGTCACCGCCAGCCCAAAAATCGGCTCTGGCGAATCAATACTGTGGCCACCGGCCAGTGCAATGCCTGCCTCGGCGCACACGGCACGGCCGCCATCAATCACCTTCGCGGCAATCTCCGGCGCCAGCTCATTCACCGGCCAGCCCAGAATCGCAATCGCCATCACCGGCTTGCCACCCATGGCGTACACATCACTGATGGCATTCGCCGCCGCAATCCGGCCGAAATCGTACGGATCATCCACCACCGGCATAAAGAAATCGGTGGTGCTGATCACACCAATCCCGTTGCCGATATCCGCTACCGCTGCGTCATCCCGGCTGCTGTTACCCACCAGCAGTTTCGGATCATGAAAATCCGGCATATCGGTGTGCAGAATCCGGTCCAGAACATCCGGCGCAATCTTGCAACCACAGCCCGCGCCGTGGCTGAATTCAGTCAACTTGATAGACAAAGCGTCATCCTTCTTTGGGTTGAAGCAACTCGGTTATCCTCTCAATACGCAACAGTCTACAATGCAGCCTACTCCCCGGCCAATAAAACCACCGGGGTCAGACCCCTCAAATTTTATCCGCCAAAGCGGATAATCCTCGCCATCGGGGTCTGACCCCGAACTCTTTATCCCAACAAGAGGATAAATAGACTTTATCCCCTGCAGGGTATATGGTTAAGAAAATCCGCTTAAGGGGATAAGTGTGAGAATCACATCACCGGAAATGCTGGCGCAGGCATTGAAGAACATCAGGAAGGAACGTCAGCTCAGCCAGAGCGTGGTTGCTGATAACGTTGGCCTGAAGCAGGCGACCCTATCTGGCTTCGAGAACAAGCCGGAGGCGTCTCGGGTTGAAACGCTGTTCAAGCTGCTTACCGCCCTCGATCTGGAGCTGCACCTGAGCGAGCGCGATGCAAAAAATGCCGAAGCTGGCTGGGACCAGGAGTGGTGAGATGTCACAACTGCTGGTAGCGCTCAACGGAATTGAGGTTGGCATTCTTAAAAAGGCCCGCTCCGGCGCGATGACTTTTCAGTACCTGAAAGATTGGGTAAACCGGCCTGGCGCGCGGGCTATCTCGTTATCCTTGCAGCTCACACTTGCACCCTACAAGGGTGAGAAAGTCTATAACTTCTTCGACAACCTGCTGCCGGATTCCGATACCCTTCGAGCTCGCATGCAAGCTCGCTTTCGTGTTGCCAGCAGTCACCCCTTCGATCTCCTTGCCAGCGTGGGCAGAGACTGCATTGGGGCCATTCAGCTATACCCCAATGGCATGGTGCTGCCTGACGTTACACAAACCAGGGCCAGGCCGCTGAACAACCGGGACATCGAGAACCTTCTGGCAGGCTATCAGGATGCGCCGCTGGGTATGGCCAAAGATCACGATTTCCGCATATCACTGGCCGGCGCACAGGAGAAAACCGCACTGCTGTGGCACCAGAATCAATGGCAACTTCCTCTGGGGTCGACGCCCACCAGCCACATCTTCAAACTACCGATTGGTTTTCTCGAACACAGCAACATTGATCTGCGCGAAAGCAGCGAGAACGAATGGCTCTGCCTTCAGATTCTCAAAGCCTTCGGCCTGCCAACCGCCAATGCAGACTTGGCGTGTTTCGGGAACCAAAACATCCTTATTGTCGAACGCTTTGACCGGAAATGGTCAAGTGATGGTTCCTGGCTGATGCGTCTGCCCCAGGAAGACTTCTGCCAGGCACTGGGCATTTCGCCCGCGCTGAAATATGAAAGTGATGGCGGGCCAGGTCTTCGGCAATGCATGAAGATTCTTGAAGGCTCGCAGAATGCCAGCCAGGACCGGGACACGTTTTTCAAAACCCAGCTCGTGTTCTGGCTTCTGGCCGCCATCGATGGCCACGCCAAGAACTTCAGTCTGTTCCTTGAACCCGGCTCGGCCTACCGCATGACGCTACTGTACGACGTCATTTCCGCCTATCCGCTGATGACTCAAGGAAGCCTGGCACCGGCACGCGCTAAGATGGCCATGTCTCTCAAAGGCCGCAATCGCCATTATCACTGGGCCAGAATGCTTCCCCGGCACTTTCTCTCAACTGCAAAGGCCATGGGCTTTTCGCCGACGCGGGCCGCCGCCATAATGGAAGAAACGGTGGCTCAAACCGAAGCCGTCATCGAATCCGTCAACGCGCGGCTACCCAATGGATTTCCGGCGAAAGTAGCTGACCCGATTCTCACCGGCCTTCGAGCACAAGCCCAGAAAGTGGGGTCTGACCCCGATCATTTTATCCCTTTCAACGGATAAGCCGAATCTCCTCCGCACAAACAGGAACCACCATGAACCACAAAGGCCCCGCCACCCGCATCATCCACAACCGCCGCCACAAGGATCAGTTCGGCAGCCCCTACTCGCCGGTGTACAACACCACCACCTACCGGTTCGAGAACACCGCCGCGTTGCTGGATGTGATTGAAGGGCGCAGCGAAGGCAACCTGTACACGCGCTGGGGCACCAACCCGAGCATTCGTGAACTGGAACAGGGACTGGCCGGGCTGGAGCAGGCGGAAGCGGCGCTGGCGTTTGGCTCGGGTATGGCGGCGATTTCTGCAACGCTGCTGGCCCACGGTCGCAAGGGAATTGTCTGCGTGGGGGACCTTTACGGCGGCACCCAGGAATTGCTTAAAAATCACTGCATGGCCCTGGGCATTCCGGTCACCTTCCTGTTCCGTGAAGAACAGAACCGGCTGGCACACGAGCTGGGCGAATCGGGCAAACTGGTGTATTTCGAAACCCCGGCCAACCCGAACATGGCCATCCTCGACATTCGCGCCATCGCAGAAACCGCCCACCAACACGGCGCCTTAGTGGCCGTCGATAACACCTTCGCCAGCCCCATCAACCAGCAACCGCTGGAACTGGGAGCAGACCTGGTACTACACAGCGCCACGAAATACCTCAGCGGCCACAGCGACATCACCGCCGGAGCCCTGATGGCCTCAGCCGAACTGGCCAAACCGGTCGCCGCCTGGAGGAAGAACCTGGGCCAGCTGATCGCCCCGGAAACCGCCGCCCTGCTCTCCCGCAGCCTGCGCACCCTGCCGGTGCGCATCCGCCAGCACAACGAAAACGCCATGGCGGTAGCTGAAGCCATGGAACAGCACCCGAAAATCACCAAGGTCCACTACCCCGGCCTGCCCTCCTTCGAAGGCCACGACCTGGCCCAACAGCAGATGACCGGCTTCGGCGGCATGCTCAGCATTGAAGTGGAAGGCGGCCAGCAAGCAGCTGAAAAAGTGGCAGATTCCCTGAAAATCTTCCTGCTCGCCACCAGCCTGGGCGGCGTCGAAAGCCTGGTCAGCCAACCCAGCGCCACCAGCCACCACGGCCTGAGCCGCGAAGAACGCCTGAAACGCGGCATCGGCGACGGCATGCTGCGCCTGTCCGTAGGCCTGGAAGATGCCGAAGACCTGATCGCCGACCTCAACCAGGCCCTCTCCTGATTCGGGGTCAGACCCCCGATAAATTATCCTCCAGAGCGGATTTTTATCGGCGGGTCAGACCCGCCACCGATCACCGGCTAACCAAAAAATCCGCCAACCGGCGCGTCATAAACCCCGGCAACAACTTGTTGGTGAACCACAACCCCCGGGCCCGCCAGCCCGGGATCACCATAAAGCGCCGGGCATCAATGCCCTTGCGAATCTGCCGCACCGCATAATCCAGCGGCAGGGTGCCGGCCATCAGTTTCAGGGCTTCCGTTTGCTTCGGCCTGTTCAGCCGCTCCGCTTCCACCATCGGCGTTTCCACCTCCGGCGGGCACACCACGGTTACATCAATCCCCTTCTGCGCCAGCTCAATCCGCAACACCTCCGCCAGCCCAACCACACCGTATTTCGAAGCGCAGTAAGCGGCATAACCGTAACAGCCCACCAACCCGGCCATGGAAGCAATCAACACCAACTGCGAGCCGGATTTCAGGTGAGGCAGCGCGCCCGCTACTACGTTGCGGGTGCCAACCAGGTTAATGTTGATCACCCGGGCGTAGGTGTCGTCATCAATCGCCTCGAAATCCGCCGCCACACAAATGCCGGCACAGTGAATCATTACATCCGGCTGTGCATCCCGTGCGGCCTCCGCAAACACCTCCCGCACCTGCTCCGGCCGGGTGACATCCATCGCAAACGCCCGCACCTTGTGCGCCCCGGCCAGCGCCGAAAGCTCCGCCACCGCCTGCTCCGCCGGCTGCACATCAAACAAAGTCACCGCTGCGCCCGTGCGCAAATAACTCCGCGCCAGCTGCAACCCGATACCACTGGCCCCGCCGGTAATAAAAACCTGTCGACTCATAAAACCCACACTCCGCTCATTGAACTTGTTATTCCGGTAAACTTACCAACCCACCCCGCCACAAACCTTGGCCCAACCGACACACTGCGGGGGTCAGACCCCCGATACATTTGGCCACACGAAATGTACTGGGGGTCTGACCCCGAATTGGTTGCATTCGGCGAAAATGAAACTAATATGATTCTATTATAATATTTTGAAACTTATACGTTGCCAGAAAGGACCCATGAGCAAAGTCCACGAACAGTTGAAAGATCGCCGCAAATCTCTTGAACTGCGCCAGCAGGATATGGAGATGCGCATCGGCATGCCTCGCCAGCAGTATCAGCGGCTTGAGTCTGGGGGTAATTCACGACTAGAAACCCTTGAACTAGTAGCCAAAGGACTGAAGATGCGAGTTATGCTAATACCAGAAGAGAAAGCGAGGGCTGTTGCGGCTTTTCTGGAAGGCAAGGCAGAACTAATCCCCAACTCCAACCCCATCGCAGACAACCCCTGGCAAGGCCTGTTAGACGAAGACGACTGATGTCGCAACACTGGCAAACCCTACACCCAGACTTCCGGATCGACTAAAAATCAACCAGCGGGGTCAGACCCCCGATATGAAGTGACCCCCGAAAGTTGG
>NZ_DFLY01000005.1:0-61221 GCF_002375525.1 Marinobacter sp. UBA3607
CCATATATGGATTCCGTGGCTAATTATTAAATCAAAAAAAGGTGCCGTCGATCGGCGACGACGCACTGGCGTACAGCTTCTTCGGCATACGTCCAGCAAGGTAGGCCTCGCGGCCGGCTTCTATGGCCAGGCGCATGGCGTTGGCCATTTTGATCGGGTCTTTGGCCTGGGCAATGGCGGTGTTCATCAGTACGCCGTCGCAACCCAGTTCCATGGCGATGGTGGCGTCAGAAGCGGTGCCTACGCCCGCATCCACCAGTACCGGCACCTTTGCGTTCTCGACGATCAGCCGGATGTTGTAGCGGTTCTGGATGCCCAGACCGGAGCCGATGGGGGCGCCCAGGGGCATGATGGCCACGCAGCCCATTTCTTCCAGGCGCATGGCCAGCAGCGGGTCGTCAGAGCAGTACACCATCACCTTGAAGCCGTCTTTGATCAGTTCTTCGGCTGCGGCCAGGGTTTCCGGCATGTTGGGATACAGGGTTTTGTGTTCACCCAGCACCTCCAGTTTTACCAGGTCGTGGCCGTCCAGCAGTTCCCGGGCCAGTTTGCAGGTGCGTACCGCGTCTTTGGCGGTGTAGCAGCCTGCGGTGTTGGGCAGGATGGTGTAGGCATCCGGGGAAACCACATCCAGCAGGTTGGGTTCGTCCGGGTTCTGGCCGATGTTGGTGCGGCGTACCGCTACGGTCACGATTTCAGCGCCACTGGCTTCAATGGCGTGGCCGGTTTCCATCAGGTCATGGTATTTGCCGGTGCCAACCAGCAAGCGGGACTGGTATACCTTGCCGGCGATTTCCAGGGGTTTGTCTTCGGGGAGCTGAATCTCGGGTGTGTCTGTCATAACCTGCCTGAGTTGTGTCGAAATGAGGGTCCGGAGTGGTCGTTCGTACCAAGATGGCTTAGCCGCCTCCGATGGCGTGTACCACTTCCACACGATCACCTTCGCTGAGGGAAAAGTCCGGGTGCTGGCTGCGGGGTACAATGTCTTCGTTCACTTCCACCGCCACGCGTTTCCCGGACAGTGCGAGTTGCTCAATCAAGGCGGCAATGGTGGCTCCGTTCGGGAGCTCCACGGCTTCGCCATTAACCTTTACCTGCATGGTTGTGATCACCTTTGTTATTTCTTCAGGGCTGCGATGGCCAACAGTGCCCAGCCCACCATGAAACACAGCCCGCCTACCGGAGTAACCGGCCCAAGCCAGTGGGTTCCTGTCAGCACCAGCAGGTACAGGCTGCCGCTGAACAGCAGGATGCCCACCAGCCAGAAGCCGCAAGCCACAGCCAGGAGTTTCCGGGGCAGGCCGAGTACCGGCATCAGACTGGCCACGACGAGGATCAGGGCGTGGTACATCTGGTAGCTGACCGCGGTCTGGAACACTTCAAGGCCACGTTCGCTCACCAGGTTACGCAAGCCGTGGGCACCGAAAGCGCCGGCCATCACCGCCAGCAAACCGGCAACGGCGCCGGCTACCAGTGCCCAGCGTACAATCCGGGTGTTGCTGTCAGCTGCAGTCACAGTGAATTTTCTCTCCGGTATCCAGGTTCATCATGGTCAGGGCACCGCCCCATACGCAGCCGGTGTCCAGGCCGATAAACCGTTCGCTGCCGGTTTTACCTTCCAGGGCGGCCCAGTGGCCGAACACGACTTTTACATCGTCTTCGCGCGGGTAGGTAAACCAGGGCGCGAAGCCTTGCGGAGCGTTGGCAGCGGCTTCCTTGGTGGCCAGCTCCAGGCTGCCATCCTGTGCAATAAAGCGCATACGGGTGAAGTAATTGGTGATCACCCGCCAGCGATCCATGCCGGTGAGGGTATC
This sequence comes from Marinobacter sp. UBA3607, assembly GCF_002375525.1. Taxonomy (NCBI): domain Bacteria; kingdom Pseudomonadati; phylum Pseudomonadota; class Gammaproteobacteria; order Pseudomonadales; family Marinobacteraceae; genus Marinobacter; species Marinobacter sp. UBA3607. The sequence goes on from NZ_DFLY01000005.1 coordinate 1,815, forward strand.
ACACCAGCGTTCGGGCTGATTGCCATACATTTGGCTGAAGTATTCGCCGGCATTGTCGCCGCGGATCACCGCTTCCACTTCCCGGGCACAGGCCACGGCCTGTTCCACACTCCAGATGTGGGGCAGGCCGGCGTGGGCCATCAGCAGGTTACGACCGGCATCGTGCACACACAGATGCTGCTGGCGCAGCCAGTGGATCAGCTGCTCATGGTCCGGGGCTTCGAGAATGTCGTGCAGGGTGTCTTTTTTCTTCGGGCTGTGGCCACCGAGCGCTACAGCCAGCAGGTGCAGGTCATGGTTGCCCAATACCACGACCGCGGAACTGCCCAGGCTTTCGATGTAGCGCAGGGTTTCCAGCGAGGACGGCCCCCGATTGATCAGGTCACCGGCCACCCAGAGCCGGTCCCGGGACGGTGAAAAATCCACCTTGGCCAGCACATCCCGCAGGCGATCATAGCAACCCTGAATATCGCCGATGGCGTAGTCAGTCATTACTTACCTCGTTGTTCCCGGCCGGCGCAGCTCCGCTGTCCACCAGCAAATCCGCAATCTTTACATAGTCCGCCAGGCTCAGGTTTTCCGGGCGTAATCCGTCGTTGATGCCGAGGGATTGCAACTGCTCCACCGTTACCATCGCCCCCAGCGCCTTGCGCAGGGTTTTGCGGCGGGCATTGAAGGCGGTACGCACCACGGCCTGCAGGGTTTTCAGGTCTTTCGCCGGGTGTGGCAGTTCTTTGTGGGGCACCAGGCGGACAATGGCGGAATCCACCTTCGGAGCCGGGCGGAAGGCGCCGGGGCCCACTTCAAACAGCGGCTGCACCTTGCAGAAATACTGGGCCATGATGCCCAGGCGGCCATAGTTGTTGTCGCCGGGTACCGCCGCCAGCCGCTGGACCACTTCTTTCTGCAGCATGAAGTGCATGTCTTGCACCACGCCACTCTGTTCCAGCAGGTGGAAAATCAGCGGGGTGGAAATGTTGTACGGCAGGTTACCGACAATACGCAGGGGGCGGTCGGTCATCAGCTCACGAAAATCGAAGTTCAGGGCGTCGGCCTCGTGAATCTGAAAGTCCGGGTAGTTGAAAAACTTGGTTCGCAGCACCGGGATCAGGTCCCGGTCCAGCTCCACTACCTGCAGGCGCGGATTGATCGCCAGGATCTCTTCGGTGATGGCGCCCAGGCCGGGGCCGATCTCGACAATGGCATCGTCCGGCTTGGGGTTGATGGAACGGACAATGCGTTCGATCACGCCAGGATCGTGCAGGAAGTTCTGGCCGAAGCGCTTGCGGGCCTGGTGGCCGTGTTTGTTACTCATGATGATTCTCCGGCCTGTGCGGCCTTGCGGCAGCGGGCCATATGCTCGCCCACCCGAATGGCGGTGTGCAGGCTGCCTGCGTCAGCCTTGCCGGTGCCAGCCAGGTCAAGCGCGGTGCCGTGGTCGACCGAGGTGCGGACAATGGGCAACCCGAGGGTGATGTTTACGGCACGGCCAAAGCCCTGGAATTTCAGCACCGGCAGGCCCTGGTCGTGGTACATGGCCAATACCGCATCGGCATTGTCCAGCCAGTGCGGAGTAAACAGGGTATCCGCCGGCAGCGGCCCGGTCAGCTGTATGCCTTCGGCGCGCAACTGTTCCAGGGTTGGCTCGATCACCTCGATTTCTTCCCGGCCCAGGTGGCCGCCTTCCCCTGCGTGGGGGTTCAGGCCCGCCACCAGGATGCGCGGCTGCTCAATGCCGAAGAAGGTTTGCAGGTCGGCATTGAGAATACGGGTTACCTGGGCCAGACGCTGCGGCGTGATGGCCGCCGATACGTTTTTCAGGGGTAAGTGGGTGGTTACCAGCGCCACCCGGAGTTCTTCCGTGGCCAGCATCATCACCACCCGTTCAACGCCACACAACTCCTGCAGGAATTCGGTGTGGCCGCTGAAGGCAATGCCGGCTTCGTTGATCACGCCCTTGTGCACCGGCGCGGTGACCATGCCGTCAAAGGAGCCGTTCAGGCAGCCTCTGGCCGCAACGGTCAGGGTATCCAGCACATACTGGCTGTTGGCGGCATCCAGCTGCCCGGCTAGCGTTGACTGGCAACCATCCACATGCCGAACTGACAGATATCCGGCCCGGGTTTCCGGCACCATGCCCGGTTGCCAGTCATGAAGCTGGACCTCAAGGCCAAGCGCGCTGGCCCGTGCCTGTAACAACTCGCGACTGGCAATCACCACCAGCCCGGCGTCCCGGGCTTCGGTGGCCAGCTGCAGGCACAGTTCCGGGCCGATACCGGCCGGCTCGCCCGCTGTCAGCGCCAGGATGACCGGTGTGCTCATGACGGGTCTGTTTCCTCGCTTTGCGGGTTCATATCGGCGAACTCGCCCTTGAACTCCACGAAAGCTTCATCACGGACTTCCCGCAGCCAGTTCTGCAGTTCCTGCTCGAACTTGCGCTGATAGATGGCCTGGCGGGCCTGGGATTCGCGGGCCTCCGCGGTGACGTCCTGCTTGCGACGCTCCTGAACCTGCAGAATATGCCAGCCGAACTGGGAGCGCACGGGGCCGTAAATTTCACCTACATCGGCGTCCAGCATGGCCTGCTCAAACTCGGGGACCATCTGGCCCGGGCTCACCCAGTCCAGGTTGCCGCCATCGGAGCCGGATACCGGATCGTCTGACAGCTCACGGGCCAGTTCCGCAAAGTCGGCACCGTCCTGCAACTGGCGGTAGATATCGCGGATCCGCTGCTCGGCCTGGGCCTCGGTCACCGCTGCCGACGGGCGAACCAGTATGTGGCGAACCTTGTGCTGTTCGATAATCTGCTGCTGCTCACCACCACGCTTGTCCATTACCATCACCAGGTGGAAGCCGCTATTGTTCTCCAGCACGGCAGACGGCACACCCGGCTCCAGGTCCGGCACCACCGGCGCCACCAGCGACGGCAGCTGGCTTTCAGAGCGCCAGCCCATATCACCACCCTCAAGGGCGTTGCTGGCGTCGGATTCGGCAACAGCCACTTCCCGGAAATCCCGGCCATCCAGGATCTGCTGGCGCAGGTTATCCGCCAGGTTACGGGCCTGGCGCACAGACGCCTCGTTACCCGGCTCGTCTACCTGGATAAAGATATAGGCCAGGCGGTATTCAGCACCATCGCTGCCGGCACCGGCCTGGGCTTGCAGGTAGTTTTCCACTTCGTTATCGGTAATGCGCACCCGGTTGCCCACCTGGCGCTGCTGCACCCGACTGGTGAGCATCTCGTTGCGGATCTGCTCCCGCGCCTGCTGGTAGGTCACACCTTCTTCCGCCAGCTGGCTTTCGAACTGGGCCATGGTCATGCCATTGCTGCGGGCGATATTGGCCAGGGTTTCGTTCAGCTCGTTATCGCTGATGCGCATGCCCATTTTGTCCGCCATCTGCAGCTGGACGGATTCAGCAATCAGCTGTTCCAGTACCCGCTGCTCCAGCATCTGGCGTGGTGGCAGGCCGGTACCCTGGGCACTCAGCCGGCCCACAATGGTGTTCACCCGGGCTTCCAGCTGGGTCTGCAGGATGACATCGTCGTCGACAATGGCGACCACCCTGTCCAGCAGCTTGCGTTCAGCCTGTACCGCCAACGACATGGTCATCATGGCCATGGTCAGCAGCAGGGTCAGTCCGTGGCGTACAGTCGCCTTCATAGTCACCTCTTGGTTTGTGCATTCCGGGTCGTCAGCCAGGCAAGGCCCGGCTAACGGTATTGGTTCGTTTTAGCGACGCTGAGTTCCGAAACGGCGGCGCTCGCGCTCGTCATAGCCGTAGATGGCATCGGCAATGTTGTCAGATGCTCCGCCACTGCCGCCCAGGCCTTTCAGCTCGATCCGGAACAGCAGTCGGGTATCCAGTTCTTCATCGTCGGTCAGGTAATTCTGGTGCACTACCTGCACACTCCAGCAGCAGTTGTTGTATTCCAGGCCGGCCAGGGTACCCACGGTACGGTCCAGTTCCGAATCCCACACCCAGCGGCCGATAGCACTGACCCGGTTGGTGACCGGCAACACGGCACCTACATCGGTCTGTTCAATGTCATCGGGCCGGCTGTAGGTATGGCCCAGCGTTGCCAGGTACCGATAATCCTCGGAATGGAAAATCAGCTGGCTGCGGCCTTCCTCGGTTCTCTGGGTGTCATGGTCCCACAGGCCGGAGCTGCGGATTTCCAGGTTATCAACCGGGTTCAGCACCAGCTCACCGGCCAGCGGCGAGTTACTTCGGTCGGAGGCACCCTGTCCGAACAGGCTCACTTCCCGGTCGTCAAAATAGCGCACCTGGCCAATACTGACCCGGGCCCGCTCGGCGCCGGTCAGCAGGTCGTTGAAGCGACTGGTCAGGGCCACGGTCAGCTGGTTGGCATCCCCCACCCGGTCACCGCCGGTGAAGCGATCACGCTGGAACAACTCGTCGAATCGGAAGCTTTTCAGGCCGGTGTCAAAATCCGGGATGTCGTTCTGGTCGGCCTCGGCATCGGCCCAGGCGTAATAAAGCCGGGGCTCCAGGGTCTGGTTATAGGGAATATCGAACAGGCTGGAGCGGCGGTCAAAGTACAGGCCGTTGTCCCACTCGAACACCGGCACCGTGCGATCAAAACTGCTGTTGCCGAGTGTGTAGTCTTCCAGGTCGTAGCGGGTGTAATCCAGGCTCACCGACGGCCGGCTGAAACCCCAGAGCGCGCGCATGGGCAGCGCCAGTTCAGGAATCGCACGCACCCGCTGGCCATTGGCCCGGTTCAGACCGGTCAGGTTTTCGTTATCCCGATAGAACCAGGAGTACTGGCTTTCGATGCCCGCCTCGAAGGCCCCCACCTCGGTGGTTCCGGCATACAGCACTTCCGGCAACAGATTATAGGGTTTGTTGACGTCGGCAATACGTTCGGCAATGGTCTGGTAGCCATTCAGGTAGGCATCAAAATACTGGTTCTGGTCGGAATAACGTACACCGCCGCGACGCTGCAGGTGAGTCGCCTGGTCAATTTCCAGGGAGCGGTTCAGGTCGCTCAGGTAGTCTTCGTCAGACACCACCGAGAAATCACCGTAACCACTCCAGCCACCACCGAAGGCTGCCCGGGTCGACAGATCCAGGGCCCAGCGCTGGCCGTCTGCGCCCGGATTCTCGTCTTTGTAGTAGGAATCGTCATCGATGTAACCCAGCTGCAGCACTGACTCCCCGAACCGGCTCAGATACCGGCCTTCCAGTTCGGTAAACAGGCCCCGGCCATGAATGTACTGAGGCGTGAGCGTGGCGTCGTAGTGGGGCGCCAGGTTCAGGTAATAGGGCAAGGCCAGGAAGGCGCCGCTACCGGCATTGGACGAGCCGAACTGCGGGTACAGAAAACCGGTCTTGCGGCGGTCATCAATGGGGAAACTGATGTAGGGCCAGTAGAACACCGGGGCATCCAGCACCTCAAGGCGCACATGCCTGGCGGTGCCAAAGCCTTCAGCCTGGTCCAGCTCGATATCCGAGGCAACGATGGCCCAATCGTTCTGGCCCGGGCCGCAGGTGGTCAGCAGGCCATCGGTAATCAGCACCTGGTTTTCACCAATGCGCGACAGGGACGATGCCTCGCCGCGCATCTCGGATTCGTGCAGCAGGAAGGTGGCGGTGTTGATATCCAGCTGACCGCTTTCGGTGGAGTAGCGGGCGTCTTTACCGGTCAGCAGGAAGCCTTCGCCCCGGCTTACCAGAGGCCCCTGCAGGTTCAGGCTTCCGGAGCGGGTGTCGTATCGTGCCTCGGAGCCGGAGGCCTGGAAGCTGCCCTGGCGCAGCCGCACATCCCCCTGCAGGTACAGCTCCGCATCCAGCTCGTAGCGGGCACTGAGCGCACTGGCCTCCAACGGTGCCTCGGTCTCTCCGGCCGGCAGTACCGGCATGGCTCCGCCGGCTGTGCCGGAAGGCAGGTAGCCGCCATCGCAGAAGACTGGCAAGCCAGCCTGTACTTCAGCCGGTAACTGGCTGCGGGGCCGCCAGTCGATCTCGGCCGCACTCGGTGCCTGCTTGCCGGCATCCTGGGCCAGGCCAGCTGCCGGTGCCAGGGCCATCGCCAGCAAAAGCCCGCCGCAACGGAGCTTGAACCATAACAGGTGACGGTAACGGCTGGGCACGACGGCAATATTCCTGTTCCGGATAAATGGCGACTGACACTAAAAACAGCTGCCTAGTTTACACGCGCCCCCCGGGGTTGTTAACGGAAACCCCGCTGCAAATCCGTTTTACCCTCTTTATACTCCTCTGCTAACGTTCCCGGACACCAAAGACAACTCAGGACGCACCCGACAACCATGGATACCCGCCTGCAACTGCTGACCGACTGGGTCAGGCAAATTCCCGGTTTCAACAGCGCCAGCCCGGAACCGGTTTCCGGTGACGCCAGTTTCCGCCGTTACTTCCGGGTTTGGCGGGAAACGCCGGGCCAGCCCCGAACAGCGTTTATTGTCATGGATGCCCCGCCGGCACACGAAGACTGCCGGCCCTTCGTCGCCATTGCCGAACACTGGCACCGCCACGGCGTGCATGTACCGGCCATCGAGGCCCAAGACCTGCAACAGGGGCTGTTGCTGCTGGAAGATTTCGGTGATCGGCTGATGCTGGCAGAACTGGACGGCGACAGCGCCGACAGCCTGTACCGCCAGGCGCTGGACGAGCTGGTGCGAATCGGGCAAATGCCACCGCCCGCGAATTATCCGTTGCCGGCCTATGATGACGCCCTGCTGGACCGGGAGATGGCCCTGTTTCCGGACTGGCTGCTGGAACAGCACCTGGAGCTGACGCTGGACAACCAGGACCGGGCTTTGCTGGAAACCGCCTTCGGCCTGCTGAAAGAAAGCGCCCTGGCCCAGCCGGAAGTGACCGTGCACCGCGACTACCACTCCCGCAACCTGCTGATTCGCCCGGGCCAGATCGCCCCCGGGGTGATCGACTTCCAGGATGCCGTGACCGGCCCGGTAACCTACGATGCGGTCTCCTTGCTGAAAGACTGCTACGTGCGTTGGCCGGAAGCCGATATCGCTAACTGGCTGGAACATTATCGCCAGGTTAGCCTGGACGCCGGGCTGCACCGGGCCGACGCCGACACCTTCCGGCAGTGGTTTGAGCTGATGGGCATGCAACGGCACCTGAAAGCCGCCGGCATCTTTGCCCGGCTGGCCATCCGGGACGGAAAGGCCGGCTACCTGGCCGACATTCCCAGAACCGTCCGCTACATCCGCGACGCCAGCGCCCGCCAGCCAGCCTTCCGGCACTTCCACGAATGGCTGTGCGAGGTGGTGATTCCCGCCATCGAAGAACGCATTGGTCCGTTGCCGGCTGCGGAGGCCCGCCAGCCGTGAAAGCGATGATTCTGGCGGCAGGCAAAGGCGAGCGCATGCGCCCGCTGACCCTCACCACTCCGAAACCCCTGCTCGAAGCCGGCGGCAAACCGCTGATTGCCTACCACCTGGAAAACCTGCACCGGGCCGGCTTTCGCGACTTGGTCATCAACCACGCCTGGCTCGGGCAACAGATCGAACAGGCCCTGGACACCGGCGAGGCATTCGGCCTCACGATCCGTTATTCACCGGAAGGCGAACCACTGGAAACCGCCGGCGGCATCGTCCGCGCCCTGCCCCTGCTGACCGGCGGCGGGGAAGACTGGTTCCTGGTGATCAACGGCGACATCTGGACAGACTTCCCACTGGCCGAACTGCAACCGCCCGCCACTCCGGATTGCGATGCGCTGCTGGTCGTCACCGACAACCCGGCTCACCATCCTGACGGCGACTTCGCCCTGCAACAGGACGGCACCCTGGCCAGCGAAGGCACGGACAAACTTACCTTCACCGGCATCAGCCTGCTCCACCGGCGGCTGTTTACCGGACTGGACGACAACGCCGGCAAACTGGGGCCTGTGCTTCGCCGCGCCATGGTGGCCGGGCGGGTGCGGGGCCTGCACCATCGCGGCCAGTGGATGGACATAGGTACTCCGGAGCGATTAGCAGAACTGGATCGCAAATTGCGCTGATATCCGTAGCACCCGCGCTGCGAAAAGCCGCGCCAAGCTGGTAGACTTGCCCCATTCCATTCAGCCGACGAATCACCTGATCGAGAGAGCCACGATGAACCCCTATCTGATTGCGCCGTCCATCCTCTCCGCCAACTTTGCCCGGCTGGGCGAAGAAGTTGATAACGTACTTGCCGCCGGCGCCGATGTGGTGCACTTCGATGTCATGGACAACCACTACGTGCCCAACCTGACCATCGGCCCCATGGTGTGCGAAGCCCTGCGCAAGCACGGCGTAACCGCCCCCATCGACGTGCACCTGATGGTATCGCCGGTAGACGACCTGATCCGCATGTTCATCGACGCCGGCGCCAGCTACATCACCTTTCACCCGGAGGCGAGCAAGCACATCGACCGCTCCCTGCAACTGATCCGCGACGGCGGCTGCAAGGCCGGCCTGGTGTTCAACCCGGCCACGCCCCTGAGCTACATGGATTACGTGATGGACAAGCTCGACATGGTGCTGCTGATGTCGGTCAACCCGGGCTTTGGTGGCCAGAAGTTCATCCCCGGCACCCTGGACAAACTCCGGGAAGCCCGCAAGAAGATTGATGCCAGCAACTACAACATCCGGCTGGAAATCGACGGCGGCGTAAAGACCGACAACATTCGGGAAATCGCCGAAGCCGGCGCCGACACCTTCGTGGCCGGTTCCGCCATTTTCAACACGCCGGATTACAAAGCCACTATCGATGCCATGCGCGCCGAGCTGGAACAGGCCCGCAAGGTGATTGGCGGATGAGCCTGAAAGGTCTGTTTAATCCCCGCTGGCCCGGCGTTGCCCTGTTCGACCTGGACGGCACCCTGGTAGACAGCGCGCCAGACCTGGCCGCGGCGGTCGACCAGATGCTGGAGCATCTGGGCCGCAAGCCCGCCGGTCTGGAGAAAGTGCGCATCTGGGTCGGCAACGGGGCCGGCATCCTGGTGCGCCGGGCCCTGGCCGACAAAACCGACTGGGAACCTGCGGCACTGAAAGACGAAATCCTTTACAACGACGCGCTTGAAATCTTCTACCACGCCTACGGCCAGATTAACGGCCGCAATGCCGTCGTGTTCGACGGCGTAACCGAGTGCCTGAACCACCTGCGCAGCCTGCGCTGCAAGATGGCCGTGGTGACCAACAAGCCGGACCGCTTCGTGGCCCCGCTGCTGAACAAGGCCGGGCTGGACCAGTACTTCCGGATCTGGGTGGGCGGCGATACCCTGGACGTGAAGAAACCGGACCCGGCACCGCTGCTCTACGCCATGGAACAACTGGGTGGCACCCGGGGCACCACGGTGATGGTGGGTGACTCCGCCGCAGACGTTAACGCCGCCCAGGCCGCCGGCATTCCATGCGTGGCCGTGCGCTATGGTTACAACTTCGGGGGCTCGGTAAACAGCCTCGGTGCCGACGCGGTTGTTGATTCGCTGGCCCAGCTTTTGTAATCTCGCAAGGACGTTTTACTTTGAACACATCATTTCGGGAGATTCCTGCCGTGCAGGGACTGAATCTGACTGCAGCGCGAGGCATCCTGACAACCCGCGCAACACGATGGTGGCGATGGCGCACCGGCTGAGCAAGCCACGGGGCTGATGGCACACGCCTGCATGCCCGCACCACCTGTCACAACGGTGTAACACCGTTCTGACAAAACGCAGATCAGATTTCAGGAAACCGAACCATGACACCCGAGCAATTCCGCGAGCTCGCTGAAGCCGGCTATAACCGCATCCCTGTGTACCGCGAAGTACTGGCGGACCTGGACACTCCCCTCAGCACCTATCTGAAACTGGCCAGCGGGCCCTATTCCTACCTGTTCGAATCGGTACAAGGCGGCGAGAAATGGGGCCGCTATTCGATCATCGGCTTGCCCAGCCAGGAAGTGCTGAAAGTCTTTGACCACCGCATTGAAGTAAGCCGTAACGGCGACGTGGTCGAGCAGGCGGAAGTGGACGACCCGCTGGCCTTCGTCGACGAGTACCAGCAGCGTTTCAACGCCCCGGACCTGCCCGAACTGCCCCGCTTCAACGGCGGCCTGGTGGGCTATTTCGGCTACGACACCGTGCGCTACATCGAAAAGCGCCTGCGCAACAGCTGCCCGCCCGACAAGATCGGCACCCCGGATATCCTGCTGATGGTGTCCAACGAAATCGTGGTGTTCGACAACCTGCGCGGCAAACTGCACCTGATTGTGCATGCGGACCCATCCGCCACGGGAGCCTACGAGCAGGCCCAGGCCCGCATCGACGAACTGGAAAACCAGCTGCACCGCCAGACCGCCAACGCGCCCCGCACCCCGGAACATCTGCGCGGCAAGGTGGTGGACGAGAGCGACTTTATTTCCGGCTTCAGCCAGGACAAATTCGAAGCCGCGGTGGACAAAATCAAGGGCTACGTGCTGGACGGCGACGTGATGCAAACCGTCATATCCCAGCGCATGTCGATTCCCTTCGAAGCGCCACCGCTGAATCTGTACCGGTCCCTGCGCGTGCTCAACCCGTCACCGTACATGTACTTCCTGGACCTCGAAGACTTTCACATTGTGGGTTCCTCGCCGGAAATCCTGGCCCGGGTGGAAGATGAAGAAGTCACCGTGCGCCCCATCGCCGGCACCCGCAAGCGCGGCGCTACCGAGGCCGAAGACAAGGCGCTGGAAAAAGAACTGCTAGAAGACCCGAAAGAAATCGCCGAGCACCTGATGCTGATCGACCTGGGCCGCAACGACGCCGGCCGGGTGTCGGAAACCGGCACCGTGAAGCTGACCGACAAGATGATTGTCGAGCGCTATTCCCACGTGATGCACATTGTCTCCAACGTCACCGGTCGACTGAAAGAAAACACCAGCTGCCTGGACGTGCTGCGTGCCACCCTGCCCGCCGGCACCCTGAGTGGCGCGCCGAAGATCCGCGCCATGGAAATCATCGACGAACTGGAACCGGTGAAGCGTGGCGTATACGGCGGCGCCGTAGGCTACCTGTCGTTCAACGGCAACATGGACACCGCCATCGCTATCCGCACTGCGGTGATCAAGGACAACACCCTGCACATCCAGGCCGGCGCCGGCGTGGTGGCAGACTCCATTCCCCGCCTCGAATGGAAAGAAACCATGAACAAGGGCCGGGCCATCTTCAAGGCTGTGGCCATGACCTACAACGACTACGACCACTGAGGCGGAGGAACAGATTATGTTGCTGATGATCGATAACTACGATTCCTTCACCTACAACGTGGTGCAGTACCTGGCTGAGCTGGGTGCCGACGTACAGGTATACCGGAACGACGAAATCACCATTGAACGAATCGAAGCTCTGAACCCCGAGCGACTGGTGATTTCCCCGGGGCCCTGCACGCCCAACGAGGCGGGGATCTCCATGGACGCCATTCGTCATTTCGCCGGCAAACTGCCTATCCTGGGTATCTGCCTGGGCCACCAGTCCATCGGCCAGGTATACGGCGGCGACGTCATCCGGGCAGGCAAGGTAATGCATGGCAAAGTGTCAGCGGTGTACCACAATGATGCAGGTGTGTTTCGCGGCCTGAACAACCCCTTGCAGGCTACCCGTTACCACAGCCTGGTGATCGACAAGGATACCCTGCCCGATTGCCTGGAAGTGACCGCCTGGACCCGCAACGACGACGGCTCCGTTGAAGAAATCATGGGCGTGCGCCACAAGACCCTGCCCATCGAGGGCGTGCAGTTCCACCCTGAGTCGATCATGACCGAGCAGGGCCACGAACTGCTGCGCAACTTCCTGAGAACATAACAAGAGGCCGACCCCATGGACATGAAACAAGCCCTGAACCGCATTGCCTCCAACCTGGACCTGTCCCGGGACGAGATGAAGGATGTGATGCGTATTGTGATGAACGGCGAGGCCACAGACGCCCAGATCGGCGCCTTCCTGATGGGCCTGCGCCTGAAAAGCGAAACCATCGACGAAATCACCGGCGCCACCGAAGTGATGCGTGAACTGGCCACCAAGGTCAGCATCAACGCCAGCCCGCTGGTGGATATCGTCGGCACCGGGGGCGATGGCGCCAATCTGTTCAACGTCTCCTCTGCCTCAGCCTTCGTGGTGGCCGCAGCCGGCGGCTTCGTCGCCAAGCACGGCAACCGGGGCGTATCGTCCAAGAGCGGCAGCGCCGACCTGATCGAAAAGGCCGGCATCAACCTGGACATGAAACCGGAAGAAGTGGCCCGCTGCGTCGAACAGATCGGCGTCGGCTTCATGTTCGCCCCGGCCCACCATGGCGCCATGAAACATGCTATCGGACCGCGCCGGGAGCTGGGCTGCCGGACCATCTTCAATATCCTTGGCCCGATGACCAACCCGGCCGGCGTCACTCGCCAGCTGATCGGTGTGTTCACCAGGGAACTGTGCCGCCCGATGGCAGAAGTGATGCAACGTTTGGGCGCAGAACACATCATGGTGGTCTGCTCAAAGGACGGCCTTGATGAAATCAGTCTGGCCACTGTCACCCATGTTGCAGAGCTGAAGGATGGCGAAATCAACGAGTACGACCTGACGCCGGAAGACCTGGGCATCAAGAGCCAGTCGCTGGTGGGTCTGACGGTAGATGGGGCTGACGAGTCACTGGCGCTGATCAAAGCCGCCTTCGGCCGCAGCCACGACGAAACTACCGAGAAAGCCCGGGACATGATCGCCCTGAACGCCGGCGCGGCTATCTATGTGGCGGGTCTGGCCAGAACAGCCAAAGAAGGCGTCGATATGGCGCTGGACGCAATGGGCTCTGGCCTCGCGGCCGGCAAGATGTCTGAGCTGGCTGACTTTTCTCAGTGCTTTTAATCCCGGCCTGTTGAATTCGGTGCCGGACGACCGGCTGGGGAGGGGCGTTCCAAAACACGCCCACAAGTACATCCCTGTAGGGCTTGACTGCAGCCATCCTTGGCTGCAGACAGTTTTGGAACGCCCCTCCCCAGCCGCTCTCGCAAACTATTTACGGGCCTGCTATGACTGACAGACATTTGGATAAGACTCCCACTATTCTTCGGAAGATCGTTAACCGGAAATGGGAAGAGATCGACGAACGGAAGCCGAAAGTTTCCATTGCAGACCTCAGAGCCATGGCCGGCGATCAAGCCCCGGCTCGGGGATTTGCCGACGCTCTGCGCACACGAATCAAAGAGCAACAGCCAGCCGTCATCGCCGAGATCAAGAAAGCCTCTCCGAGCAAAGGCATCCTGCGAGACCCCTTTGAACCGGAACGCATCGCCGAAAGCTACGAACAAGGCGGTGCGGCTTGCTTGTCAGTGCTTACCGACCACGATTTCTTCCAGGGCCACGAAGACTACCTGAAAGCCGCCCGAGCCGCCTGCAGCCTGCCGGTGATCCGCAAGGACTTCATGGTGGCGCCCTACCAGGTGTATGAAAGCCGCGCTATTGGTGCCGACAGCATCCTGCTGATTGCCGCGTGCCTGACCAAGGACCAGATGCAGGAACTGGAAGGCATTGCCAATGAGATCGGGCTGGATGTGCTGGTGGAAGTGCATGATGGCGAGGAGCTGGACGATGCGCTAACCCTGAGCACGCCGTTGGTGGGTATCAACAACCGGAACCTGCACAACTTTGAGGTCTCTCTGGAAACAACCTTTGAACTGCACCACCGTATTGCCGATGACCGACTGACGATTACCGAAAGCGGCATCATGACCCGCGCCGATGTGGAAGCCATGACCAGCCGGGGCATTTACGGGTTCCTGGTGGGGGAATCCTTTATGCGGGCGCCGGAACCCGGGAAGAAATTGCAGGAGCTTTTCTTCCCGGAGGGCTAACTCACAGTCAGAACAGGCTGGCGGATACCTTCTGCCAGCCTGTGCACCCGGATCAACTCTCCGGCTCAGCCAGCGCCTCCTGCAGCAATTCCAGCAGATGCGCGGGCATGCCTTCCGCCAGTTTAAGTGCTGCTTCGTGGGCCCGGGGGCTCATTTTGTCCCAGGTGCGGCGCACGATGCGCAGCCACTTTTCCTTATCGAAATCGGGGTTGTCTTCGAAGAACCCGGCAAAGTACCGTTCCAGAAACACCATGCAGGCCACGTCTTCCAGCAACTGGGTATCTTCGTCTTCCCGCAGTTTGCGCTTGGTGACGATCGTTTCTACCCGCTCGCATTCTTCCTCCGGATAGCCGCATTCCGCCATAATCTCCGCCGCCCGGCGGCCGTGCATCCGGCCACAGGCCAGGCGCCATTGATAATAGTTCTTGCGGCCCTCACCATAGTCGCTCCGGGGCATGGTCCAGCGCTCCAGGTGCTGGGCCCGGCAGGCAATCTGCATGCGCTCTGAGGGTTCCGGTTCCAGCGCGAACAGCCAGCGGGTCATGTGCAGGCTGTAGGCGTATTCCCTGGGCAGTTTCTGGCCGTCTACCTGTTCAGTATTCGGGTCTGCCTGATTGGCCCGGTCGATAGCTTCCAGTGTGTTCATCAAGGTTTGTTGCGTCATACCATGTCCTGTTGCTGATCCTGACCGGGTTGTGGCTTTGCTGGGCAATCCTGGCTGCTGGCATCAAGCCTGGGCCGAAGGCCGGGCCTTGATGCGGTCGTACCAGGCTTGCAGGTTAGTGTGCTCCGGCTTGATACGGATATTCACCACCCGGGCGAAGGCTACGGTGGTGAAGGCATTGATGTCGGCCGCGGTAAAGCGGTCGCAGCAGATGTAATCCTTGCCTTCCAGGTGCTTATTCAGGAAGTGCATGAACTTTTCCACGCCCTGCCCGCATTCTTCGCCCCATTCCTTGATGGGGTTCATCCGGTCCTTGAAGTAGCCGGTGGTGTGCTGGAAACACATGCCGGTGGGCATGAAGAAATAGAACTCCAGCCAGCGCAGCCACTGCTCTACCAGGGCTTTCTCGGCGGCAGTCTCGCCCATCAGTTTCGGGGTATCCGGGTAGGCTTCCTCAAAATAGCGGCAGATGGCCATGGTTTCGGCAATGCAGGTGCCGTCATCCAGTTCCATCACCGGGACTTTCTTCATGGGGTTTCGGGCCACGAATTCCGGCGTCAGGTTCTCGCCTTTCTGGATATCTATCTCAACAAATTCCGCCTTGTCCAGCAGGCCTTTCTCGGCCATGAACATACGCACGCGGCGGGGGTTGGGTGCAGTCCGGGTTTCGAAAATTTTCATCTTGTTATTGGCTCCCTGGCAGAAAAACGGGCTTTGAATACAGCAGGTTGACCGGAAAAAACGGTTGCGTCAAGAAACTATCGGGTGCCGGGTATCCAGTCACCCATTTGCCGGATTACCCACTCCGGCTCATCCAGCGGCAGGTCGTGGCCGGCATCCGGGTGCAGCTTCAGGGTCCAGCACCAGCGCCGTTCCAGTTCGGCACTGCAGTGCCAACTGGCAATCCGGTCGCCCTTGCTGGCCAGTATCAGGGCATCGGCCATCGGGCGCTTTTCCAGGGGTTTGAAACGGGCAGCCGCCAGCAACTGGTTGCGGGCGTTGGTGAACGAGACCGGGCGCTGGCGCTGGATGCTGTACCAGGCCTTGCACAGGCTCAGGGGAATATCCCGGTTGGAGGTCAGGCGCAGGATGTCCCGTTCCCGATGGAACAGTTCACGGCGAACCAGTAAACGCAGGATCTTCGGCCAGGCCGCCGGCTGCATTCGCTGCCAGGGCCGGCTGAAACCGGAACTGGTGTTGATCAGCACCAGGTGCTGTAATTCCCCGGGCTCGGCATGCTGGGCCCAGTCCAGGGCCACCATGCCCCCCATAGACAACGCCAGGATGCTGAACGGCCGGGGAATATGGCTCACCTGCCGGCACACCTGCTCGCGAATAGCACGCACTGTGGCCGGGCTGGCTTCCCGGTAATGGATGCCCGTGCCGGGCAGGTCCACCAGGTGGAAATGCTGGCCGGGAAAGGCGGCACGCAAGCGTTCGGGAAAGTCGCCCCAGTGTGCCCGTTCCCGGGTAAGACCCCGCAGGAGGATCCAGTGCATGTTATCGGTTATCCCTGTACCAGTGCATGATGGCGGCTTCCCTGAGCATGGACTCTTCATCGCCCTCCGGCAACCAGTTCCGGTAACTGGCGGCCGCATTCACCAGGAAGTCCATCCAGCTCAGATGGCTGCGTAACACCCGCTGATGGCGGTGAGGCACCAGAGGGTTGAATAACCCGTCCAGCCGCAGCAGCTGGCGCGGGCGCTTGCGCACCCATTTCCAGGAGCCCATTTCCAGGGTCAGGGGCAGGAACACCCCGTCACTGCTGCGGTTGACCTGCTTGTAGAAGTAATCCCACAGGTCACCGTGGGTCAGGTAATGGGCCGACTGGGGTTCGAAACGATAGTGGTGATTGGGGTAAGCCTGTTCCCAGATCAGCTTGAGGGCCATCACCGACCCGATGCGGCGCATGGGCCGGCGGCGATAGGCATAGGGAAACCAGATCTGGTCCTGCCAGCCGAAACCGGAGTGGCAGTCCAGCGCCACGCTGAAGGGCCGGCCCGGCAGCAGGTCCTGAATCACCGCTTCCAGTGCAAGGTTCTCCGGCTCCATGCCCTGCTCCGGATCGCCGGTGTACCAGGGCAGGCGGGGCGACAGGCGCTGGCCACCCAGCAGGAAGGCGCTCTGGTCCTGGGCGGTAATCGGCGCGTTGCGCATCAGGTCGACACCGTTGGGATTGCCCCGCTGGTTCAGGTACATACCGCCGGGGTTCAGGATCGGCAGCAGGGTGATGCGGACTTTCTCCAGCAAGGCGTTCAGGTGGTCATCCCAACCGAGCCGGGCCAGGAAGGAATCGAGCCAGGCCATCACCACCTGGCTGCCAATACGCTCTAAGCCGTGAACTCCGCCGACAATCAGCACCGCCGGCACATCGTCCCGGGTGGAGCCCAGGTCCACCCGGTAGATGGGCAAGTGCAGATCCCGCACGGCAACCTCGCCGGCGACGGTGGTGGTGACCTGTTCGGGGGCTTCGGCCAGCTGTCGCTCCAGCTGCACCAATTCCGGCAGGAAGCTGCGCAACAGGCGCTTCTGGTTGCGGTCGCGGCCGGCCTGTTGTTCGGGAATGGCACTGTGGGGGGTGAGGGCCCGCAATTCGGTCATGGCTGGTCTCTCTGCAGCATCGACCTGTCAGGGTAGACGGCAAATGCTGCAGAAATTTGACCGGGCGGGCCCTTGAAGAGAGTTACAGGTTGTCGGTCGTTGCCGGGAGCGCCTTGATCACCTCACCGTTGCCGGTTTCCAGCAGCAATTCACCCTGGCGACCAATGCGGCCATCCACCACCTGCCCCAGCAATTCCAGGTACTTGCGCTCCTGGTTCATCAGCGACGGCGCGCAGGCCATCATGGTGCTGCCCAGGGTACTGAACGACAATCCATCATCACTCAAACGGTAGTTGCCCATAAACCGGTTGCAGGATGCACGCCCGGCTACCCGGCCATTGCCCAGGAACTGCAGGGTAACCATGGAGCGGTCGATCAGCCCGGCACCGGCCAGGTCTTCTACCACCCACTGCACACCCCGGAACAGCCGCTCCCGGTCGCCGCCACAGCCTTCAAAGCTGTTGCCGTCCAGGGTCAGCCGGATCTGGGACGGATACTGGCGTTTGTCCAGGCCCACTTCACACAGCTGGTGTGCCACCCGCACTTCCAGCGACTGGGCTTCGGTTTTCGCTTCAAACGTCCGGCCGTGTCGATTGGCCAGGGTTTCGGTCAGCCAGATCTCGTTCAGCGCTTGCTGCTGGTACGGCGGGGTCAGGGTCATCCGGTTGTTCTCGATCAGCGCCGACCAGTCCGGGTCGGCACCGATGGCCTCAAACCGGGATTCTATCGCGCCCGGTTCCAGGCATTCCGGCAGCACATCACCCTTGAGTGTCAGCGTTGCCCGCTTGCCTTCGGCCAGGAAGCGGGTGGAGGTATCGCCCGGAGCCACGTAGAGGGCACCGGTGTCGGTGGGGGACGGTTTCAGCAATACGCGGCGGTCCAGATACTCAAGGCCCAGAAGCTGGCCGTCTTCAGCCGGGGCAACCCGGATATCCAGCTGGCCGCAGCGATAACTGCCATAGTCCGACAGGGCCAGGGTTTTGGGTTGGGAAGCGCAGGCTGCCAGTACAAGGCTGCAGCCGGCAAGAATGGTCAGCGAAAAAATTCGTCCCTTAAACATCAAAACATCCTATTTTGGTCCAGACTCCGGGGCGCTAGTCTAAAGATTCCGGGCCAGTTTCACCATGCCCAGTCACACGGAACCGGCCTGTTGTGGTACCGGGGCCGCACAGGGTAACCTTGCGCCATCTATTTCAGGGGAATCATCACCATGGCCGTGAAACTCTACCAATTCTGCATCTCCCACTATTCCGAAAAGGTTCGCTGGGCCCTCGATTACAAGGACATCAAGTACCAGCCGGTCAACCTGCTACCCGGGCAGCACAGCAGAACCATCAAGAAGCTTACCCGGGCCGGGTCCTCGGTGCCGGTGCTGGACCACGATGGCCAGATTATCCAGGGCTCTTCAGAGATCCTGGACTACCTGGATAAAACTTTCCCGGAACCCGCCCTGATGCCCGAAGACCCGGCCCTGCAGGAACAGGTTCGCAGCTGGGAGACAAAGCTGGACGAACTGGCTGGCGCGGCCATCCGCACCTGGGTCTACCACTACTTCCTGCAACGGCCGAAGGTAGTGGTGCCGCTGCTGGCTGCCGGCACACCGTTCTACAACCGCATCCTGCTCAGCCTGGCCTTCAGCCGGGTGGACGAGATCATGCGAAACTGGATGAAGATTAACCAGAAGACCGCCGATGCCGCGCAGGAAACCCTGGAGCAACTGATTACCGAGCTGGCAGAGGTATACGAGCGGCAGCCGTACCTGGTGGGTGACCGGTTCACCCGGGCTGACCTGACCGCTGCAGCGCTGCTGGCCCCGTTGTTCCAGCCCGAGCAATATCCCGTGCCCTGGCCCAAGCCGGCAAAGGTCCCGAAACCGGTGCAGGCCTGGCTGGCAGACTGGCGCCCGAAACTGGAGCCGGTGGTGCAGGTGTACCACAAGCACCGGTAACCGGGGCTGTTGGCCGAAAAGGTCACCTCCGCTGTCGCAACAGGACAGTGCATTTATTGTTGGTTATGCCAAGATAAAACCTGAAGAAAAACAAAACAGGTTTCCCATGGCATTACTCGACATGATGCGGGCCGTACTGGAAGACAGCGGCCTGCTGGCACTCTGGCACACACTGGCCCCGTGGCTGGCCCTGGATGAGCGGCAGCTGATTTTCATGGTGGCCACCCCGATTTTTATCGGTATTACCTTCTGGGAGTACCGGAAAATCCGTCACGACCCGAAACTGATGGATACCGCCGAAGCCATCCGCAACTTTGCCCTCGGCGCCGGTTACCAGGTTACCGAGTTACTGTTTGCCGGCATCATAGCCTTCCCTGTCTATGCGCTTTGCTATCACTACCGCCTGTTCGAGCTGGAACTGAACTGGTTGACCGGATTCCTGACCTTCCTGGGCGTGGATTTCTGCTTTTACTGGATGCACCGGGCCAGCCATCGCATGCGCTGGTTCTGGGCGGCCCACGTGGTGCACCATTCCTCCGAACGCATGAACTTTTCCACTGCCATGCGCCAGAACGCCACCAACATTTTCAACTGTATGTGGGTGTTCTACCTGCCCATGGCCCTGATCGGCTTCAACCCGGTGTGGATCGGCGTGGCCTATGCCTTCTCGCTGGTGTACCAGTTCTTTGTGCACACCACGCTGGTGGGCCGGCTGCCCGGCTGGATCGAACGGGTGTTCAATACCCCCAGCCACCACCGTGTACACCATGGCCGCAATCCGGAATACATTGACCGCAACTACGGCGGCACCCTGATCATCTGGGACCGGCTGTTCGGCACCTTTGCCCCGGAAAACGATGCCAATCCGCCGGAGTACGGCATCACCCGGCAAATCCATTCCACCAACCTGATTGTGCTCTGGACCCACGAATATGTGGACATGTTCCGCGACATGAGCCGCCCGGGCGGTCTACTCTCCCGTCTCGGACATTTGTGGCGACCACCGGAGTGGCAGCGCCCGACCACCAGCAACAGCGAACAACCGGGCACCCTGCATGAGCGAAACCACCCTGAACCTGACCGCCACTGACGGACACCGGATAACCGGCACCCTGTTTTGCCCGGACACCCCCGGCGCGGCTTTAGTGATCAGCCACGGCATGGCCGAGCACGGCAACCGCTATGCCGGCCTGGCCCGGTGGCTGGGCAATCAGGGCGTGGCGGTTGTCACCTATCACCACCGGGGCCATGGCCCGGACTGCCGTCCGGAAGACCTGGGCCACTACGCAGACCATCAGGGCTGGCAGAAAGTGGTGGACGATCTCGGCCTGGTGGTGGATCACATCCGCCAGCAGTTTCCGGAGCTGCCGGTCACCCTGCTGGGCCACAGCATGGGGTCGTTCATCGCCCAGAGCTATGCTGCGCAGCACGGCGACAAGCTCGACACACTGGTGCTCAGTGCCACCAACCGCATTCACAAACCCCAGCTGCGGGCGTCCGCCGCACTGGTCTGGCTGATCCGTCTGCTGCGGGGCCGCCGGCACCACAGCAAGCTCATAAGCGCCATGACCTTCGGCCAGTTCAACCGGCACTTCCGCCCTAACCGTACCGACTGCGACTGGCTCAGCCGGGACCCGCAACAAGTGGACCGCTACCGGGCAGATCCGCTGTGCGGGTTCGAGTGCAGCGCCGGCCTGTGGCATGATTTCATCACTGGTATGCTTGGCATCAATCCCGGACAATGGCCGCAGGATCTTCCGGTACACCTGTTTGCCGGCACCGATGACCCGGTGGGCGAGATGGGCAAGGGTATCCGCCAGCACTTCCGGGCGATCCGCGAAGCCGGCATCCAGAAGGTGACCTTCCGGCTGTTTGACGGAGGCCGCCACGAGATGCTGAATGAACTCAATGCCGAGGACGTATGGCAACACCTTCTGCAATGTATTCCGGCTCGGGAAAACGCCTGCACCGAGCCCTTGCCGGCCTGATCGGCATTGCCCTGCTTGTTTTCCAGTCTGCAGCCCTCGCAGAAACGGCCACCCTGGCGGTAGCCGCCAACTTCACCGGCACCATGAACCGGCTGGCGCCGTTGTTCGAACAACAGACCGGTCACCAGTTGCGCATCAGCTACGGCTCTACCGGCAAACTCTATGCCCAGATCCGCCATCGCGCGCCGTTTGATGCCTTTATGGCAGCTGACCAGGAACGACCGCAGTTACTGGAACAACAGGGGCTGGCGGTCGCCGGCACACGATTTGACTATGCCGAGGGCCGGCTGGCGCTTTGGAGCAGAACCCCCGATCTGTTTACCGATGGCACGGCCTGGCTGGCCCGACAACCCGAGCGGCTGGCCATCGGCAACCCGAAAACCGCCCCTTACGGCATCGCTGCCATGGAAGTGCTGGAGAATCTCGGGCTCGCACAAGCCCTCCGGCCCGCGCTGGTCAGCGGCGACTCCATTGCCCAGACCTTCCAGTTTGTCGCCACCGGCAATGCCGTCTCAGGGTTTGTAGCACTGGCCCAAACGCGGACATGGAAGGAGGAAGGCTCCCTGTGGCTGGTACCGAATGATCTGCACACGCCCATCAGGCAACAGGCTGTTTTGCTGGGCCACGGCGAGGATAATCCGGCGGCCCGGGCGTGGATGTTGTTTCTCGCCAGCGAACCGGCACAGGCGATCATCCGTGAAGACGGCTACGATATTCCTGAACAGCCCAACCACTGAACTGGCGGAGACTTCATGAGCCCGGAATGGCAGGCCGTCTGGCTGACCCTGAAACTGGCAGGCATCACCACCGCACTGCTGCTGGTGATTGGTACGCCCATCGCCTGGTGGCTGGCCCGCACCGGACACTGGCTGCGCCAGCCGGTTTCGGCCGTGGTTGCACTGCCACTGGTACTGCCACCCACGGTGCTGGGTTTTTACCTGCTGATCGTTATGGGCCCGGACGGTGCCCTGGGCCGCCTGATGGAGAACCTCGGGCTTGGCCTGCTGCCCTTTACCTTCGAAGGCCTGGTGCTGGCGTCGGTTATCTATTCCCTGCCCTTTACCGTCCAGCCCCTGCAAACTGCTTTCCTGACCATCAACCAGAGCCTGCTGGAGACCGCCGCCACCTTGCGGGCTTCGCCCCGGGATCGTTTTTTCTCGGTTGTGATTCCGCTGGCGCGACCGGGCTTTCTGACCGCCGCGGTACTGACCTTCGCCCACACCGTGGGTGAATTCGGGGTGGTGCTGATGATTGGCGGCAACATTCCGGGAGAAACCAAGGTCTTGTCGGTGGCCATCTTCGACCATGTGGAAGCCCTTGAGTACACACAGGCCCACTGGCTGTCTGCCGGCATGGTGGCGTTTTCCTTTGTGGTGCTGGTCAGCCTGTACGCCCTGAATGGCCGCTACCAGCCGGGAGTGGTGAAATGACCGGTACCGTCAACGCCTGCCTCCGGTGCCAGCTGGGGGACTTCACCCTGGATGTAAACCTGACCCTGCCCGGCTCCGGGATAACCGCGATCTTCGGCCACTCCGGGTGTGGCAAGACCACCCTGCTGCGCTGCATCGCCGGCCTGCAGCCTGCCGAGGGTCACCTGAGCGTGCTGGGCGAACCCTGGCAGGCCGGAAAGCTCAGCCGGCCCGTGCACCACCGGCCCCTGGCCTATGTGTTCCAGGAAACCAACCTGTTTCCCCACCTGTCGGTGCGTAAAAACCTGCTGTACGGATACCGGCGGGTGCCCAAAGCCCACCGGAAAATAGAACCTGAACAGGTGCACCAGTGGCTCGGCCTGTCGCCCCTGCTGGAGCGGATGCCGGCCGGGTTATCCGGCGGGGAGCGCCAGCGGGTGGCCATCGGCCGGGCCCTGCTCACCAGCCCCCGACTGCTGCTGATGGACGAGCCCCTGACGGCCCTGGACCAGCAGAGCAAACAGGACATCCTGCCCTACCTGGAACGGCTGCGGGACAGCCTGGAGCTGCCGGTGCTCTACGTATCCCACTCCACCGTCGAGGTGGCCCGGCTGGCAGATCATATCGTGATGATGGATCAGGGCCGGGTGGTTGCCCAGGGCCCGCTGCAGGAAACCCTGGCCCACACCGATCACCCGTTCCGACTGGAAGAAAATGCAGGGGTTATTCTGAAAGGCAAGATTATCGAGGTGGATACCCGCTGGCACCTGTGCCGGCTGGCGTTCGATGGCGGCGAACTCTGGCTGCGCCACCATGATCACCTGAGTGAGGGAATGACTGTGCGGGTACAGGTGCTGGCCCGGGATATCAGCCTTGCCCTGGAGGAAAATCCGGACCAGAGCATCCAGAACCTGTTACCGGCCTGTATCGACCAGATTGATACCGAGGTAACCCCCGGCACCAGCCTGGTACGCCTGGAAGCCGGGCCAACCGCTTTCCTGGCCCGCCTGACCACCCGCTCCCTGCACCAGCTGCAACTGGAGCAGGGCCAGCAGGTTTGGATGCAGATTAAATCCGTTGCCCTGATGGACTGACCTTAGCGGGTGCCGAACACCACCATGGTCTTGCCTTTCACCCGCACCAGGCCCTGATCTTCCAGGGTTTTCAGTACCCGGCCCACCATTTCCCGGGAACAGCCGACAATGCGGCCGATTTCCTGGCGGGTGATCTTGATCTGCATGCCGTCCGGGTGGGTCATGGCATCCGGTTCCTTGCACAGGTCCAGCAGGGTACGGGCCACCCGACCGGTTACGTCCAGGAAGGCCAGGTCACCCACTTTGCGAGTGGTCTGGCGCAGGCGCGTTGCCATCTGCTCACCGATGAAATACAGCACCCGCGGATCCTGCTGGGCGATTTCCCGGAACTTGGTGTAGCTGATTTCCGCCACTTCACACTCGGTCTTGGCCTTGACCCAGGCACTGCGGGAATCCATGTTATCGAACAGACCCATTTCGCCGAAAAAGTCCCCGGCGTTCAGGTAGGCCATGATCATCTCCCGGCCATCGTCGTCTTCAATGATAACGGTCACCGAACCTTTGACGATGTAGAACAGGGAGTCACTTTTGTCGCCTGCATAGATGATGGTGCTTTTGGCGGGATAGCGCCGGCGATGGCATTGGGAAAGAAAATAATCGAGATGTTTGGTCTTCTGCTCAACCGGCTTGACGATAGTAGCCATAATGCGAGACGTGCCTCCTCAGAGTCTGGCAGTGCTTATCTTTTTATATCCCCGCTTTTCCCTGCAGGTTAGGGTTTTTACTGATGTGCCCGGCAACTTATAACAAGAAGGCCGGTTGCGGGCAACTGTGCTAGCATTCCCGGCCATACCCGAATAGCCGATGGAGACACCGATGAAAGCTACCGTTGACTGGACCGGCAATGCCAGCTTCAAAGCCACCAGTGGCACCGGCCACACCGTACAACTGGACGGACCGCCCGACCACGGCGGCCAGGACCTGGGCCCCCGCCCCATGGAAATGCTGCTGATGGGCGTGGGCGGCTGCTCGTCGTTTGATGTCATGAGCATCCTGAAAAAGAGCCGCCAGGACGTCACCGCCTGCCACGCCGAGCTCGAGGCCGAGCGGGCCGATGCCGTGCCTTCCGTGTTCACCAGGATTCACCTGCACTTTGTGGTAACCGGCCACAACCTGAAAGAAAAGCAGGTAGAACGGGCAGTTAGCCTGTCCGCAGAAAAGTACTGTTCGGCATCAATCATGCTGGGTAAGGCAGGCGTGGAAATCAGCCACAGTTACGAGATCCACGAGGCGGAATAACCGGCTGGAAAAAGTCATTGCAACGACTATCCAATGACACATACGGTATGCATAATACGCAACTTTCTTAAAGGTCTGCGCAAAAGGTGATCAACTATTATGGAAACCAAACTCCAGCTACACGGTTTCAACAACCTGACCAAGTCCCTGAGCTTCAATATCTACGATATCTGTTACGCGCAGACCGAAGAACAGCGTGAAGCCTATATTGATTACATCGACGAGATGTACAACGCCGAGCGCCTGACCCAGATCCTTTCAGACGTGGTCAAGATCATCGGCGCCAACATCCTCAACATTGCCCGCCAGGACTACGAGCCCCATGGCGCGTCTGTCACCATGCTGATTGCCGAGCATGAAGTGACCGACAGTGAAGCCAATAACGAGGAATCCCCGGGCCCGCTGCCAGACACCATTGTTGCGCACCTGGACAAGAGCCACGTAACCGTGCACACCTACCCGGAAAGCCATCCCCACGATGGCGTAAGCACCTTCCGGGCGGATATCGATGTGTCCACCTGCGGCCTGATTTCACCCCTGAAGGTACTGAACTACCTGATCCACAGCTTCGATTCCGATGTCGTGACCGTGGACTACCGGGTGCGGGGCTTCACCCGTGATGTAGACGGCACCAAGCACTACATCGACCACGACATCAACTCGATCCAGAACTACCTGACCGAAGACACCCAGAACGCCTATCAGATGATCGACGTGAACGTGTACCAGGAAAACCTGTTCCACACCAAGATGATGCTGAAGGACTTCAACCTGGATAACTATGTATTCGGCGTGAATGCCAGCGAACTGGACCCGGCCGAAGCCCAGTCCATCGAAGACCGTCTGCGCCGCGAAATGCTGGAGATTTTCTACTCCCGAAACGTGGAGTAATCCGGCCCTGCCGGTGGCCCGGACGGGCCACCGGCCGCTCCTTCAGTTTTTTTGATCCCTCCCGCCAGAATTCTGCGTTTTCATCCTGCCCGTCGCCCCGGTTTAATGGAACCATTGCTAACCGAGAGGACGACACCATGACGCATCGCGCCCTGAAACAGATTATCCCCGCACTGGAGACCTCCGATGGTGCCGGGGTAAAAATCAAACGCTCCCTGGGCCAGCGCCAGAGCATCCGCATGGATCCCTTCCTGATGCTCGACGAGTTCGGCTCTGACCAGCCCCAGGATTACATTGCCGGCTTTCCCGCCCACCCGCACCGGGGTTTCGAGACGGTCACCTACATGATCGAAGGCCACATGTTGCACGAAGACCACCTGGGTAACCGGGGCAACCTGCGCAACGGCGGCGTACAGTGGATGACCGCCGGCCGGGGCATTGTGCACTCGGAAATGCCGCAGCAGGAATCCGGCCTGATGCGCGGTTTCCAGCTGTGGCTGAACCTGCCGGCGGCGGAAAAAATGAAACCGGCCGGCTACCGGGATATCCAGCCCGAAGACATTCCGGCCTTCAGTCAGGGCGGCGCCACCGTCAAGCTGATTGCCGGTGAGATGACCCTCAGTGGTGGCCAGGTGTCCGGTGCGGTCACCGGCGGCAGTACCGATGCCATCTACGCCGACATTCACCTGGAGCCCGGCAGCCAGCTGTCACTGCCGGTACCGGCCAGCCACAACGCCATGCTGTACCTGTACGAAGGCGACGCCGAGCTGATCACGGGGGGCAAGCGCACCCGGCTGCAGGCATCGGCAGCCAGTGTGCTGGATGACGGTGACGAGCTGATGCTGGAGGGCGGCACACAGCCGGCCCGTGTGCTGCTGATAGCCGGCAAACCGATCGGCGAGCCGATCGTGCAATACGGCCCGTTTGTGATGAACACCCGGGAAGAAATCGAACAGACCCTGAAGGATTACCAGAGCGGCCACCTGACCGCCTGAGCTTCAGGCGAAGGCCTTGCCGGCCATCAGCTTCTGCACCATGGGCCGGACGATCAGGTCCATGGCCAGGGGCATCTTGGTACCGGGAATCACCAGGGTATCGTGGCGGGACAGAGTGCTGTGGGGAATCACCTGCAACAGCCAGGCAAAGTCGACATCGGCGGCTTCCCGGAAGTGGATCACCACCATGCTTTCATCTTCGGTGGGCACATCCCTGGCAATAAACGGGTTGGAAGTATCCACCAGCGGGATGCGCTGGAAGTTGATGTGGGTATGGGAGAATTGCGGCACGATGTCGTGCACATAGTCGTCCATACGGTTGATGATGGTTTTGACCACCGCATCCGGGCTGTAACCCCGCTGGTTGGTATCCCGGTGAATCTTCTGGATCCATTCCAGATTGACGATGGGCACCACGCCGATCAACAGGTCCACATACTGGGCAATGTTGTAGTTTTCGCTGACCACCCCGCCATGCAAACCTTCGTAGAACAGTAAATCGGTATCCGCCGGCAATGACTGCCAGGGGGTGAAGGTTCCGGGCTTGAAACCGGCAGCAATCAGCTCCCGGTCTTCATCATGGACATAGTGGCGATAACGGCCGTTGCCGGTATGGCTGTAGTCGTACAGCAAGGCTTCCAGGCGGTCGATGTGGTTGGCCGCCAGGGCAAAGTGGTTGCGCTCGCCGAACTGCCCCTTGGCTGCCAGCCGGGCCATCTGCTCGCGGGTATATCGGTGAAAGCTGTCGCCGCTGACCATCGCCGCGCTGATGTCTTCACTGGCAAACAACCGGCTGAAGATCTGGCCGGTTGTACTGGTGCCCGCTCCGGAGGACCCGGTAACGGCTATGACAGGATGGCGTTTGGACATAAACGGCAAGGCTCCCGGATCAGGTCAGGCTGTCGAGCAGCCGCGGCTTCTCGATCACAAAGCCCTGAGCATAGTCCACACCCAGCTGTCGCAACAGGTCCAGCACGCCCCGGGACTCCACCTGCGAGGCAATCACCTCCCGCTCCATGTAGTGGGCCATGTCGACCATGGACTTCACCATGGTCTGGTCAGTCTCGCTGGCCACCAGCTGGCTGGTGAAGGCGCTGTCGATCTTGATCAGGTCCACCGGCAGCGAACGCATGAACTGGAACGAGCTGGGGCCACTACCGAAGTCACCCAGGCAGAACCGGCAACCCAGCTCCTTCATTTCCGCCATGAAGTCGGCCACTGCCTGCAGGTCATTGATGGCCGAAGCTTCTGTCAGTTCGAACCAGAGCCGTTCAATGGGCGCATCCTGCTTGCTGAGCTTTTCGTAGATAAACTCCAGCAGCGACTGGTCATTCAGGGAGTGACCGGACAGGTTGATACAGATTCCACCCACCGCGCCGGGGTCCGGCGCCTCTTCCCGCAACCAGTCCAGCATGTGGCCCACCACCCAGCGGTCCACCACCTGCATCCGGTCATAGCGCTCGGCCATGCGGATGAAGTCCCGGCCAGTAATCAGCTGCCCGCTGTCGTCGTACATGCTGATCAGCACTTCGTACTGGGACGGCATCCTGGCTTTGCCATGCAGCGGGATAATCTTCTGGCAGCGCAGCAACATGCGCTCGTCGCCCGGGTCCCGCAGGTTCGCCAGCCGGGCAGCAATCTGTTCCTGGCGGTCCTGGTCGGCCTTGTCCGGCGCATACTCGGCAATGGTGCCCTCGCCTTTCTTGCGGGCGGCGGTCAGCGCCTGCTCGGAGGCCCGCAACCAGCGCTCGCCATTGACCAGCACCGGCAGGTCCGGCACCAGCCCCACGTTCGCCGACAACGCATACTGGTTGCCGCCGAATTCGAACACATCGGTTTCGATGGCGCTGATCAGCGCCTTGGCAATGCTGTTGCCCTTGTCCGCCGGCACCAGCATGGCAAATTCGTTACCCGCCAGGCGCGCCACCGGCCGGCCACGCTCCGCCTGCCGGCACAGGATATCCGCCAGGCGTTTCAGCACTTCATCACCGGCCTGGTAGCCGGCCGTGTCGTTCAATAGCCGGAAACCCCGAAGATCCAGGTACAGCAAGGCCAGGTTTTCTTCCCGTCCCGCCAGTTGCTGGTCGAGCATACGCTCGAATTCCCGGCGGTTCAGCAGGCCGGTCAACTGGTCATGGCTGGATGCCCAGGACAGCTGGTCGTAAACATCCTTGACCATGCGGTCGATACTTTCATCCACCAGCGGCCGATCATACTCGGCATCCGGCACAATCACGCCACGGCGCATCTGGCGGGCCAGGTCTTCCAGGCCCAGCTCCACCACTCTCATGCCCTGATGGTTCACAAAGACAAAGCGGCCGAAGCCCCGGGCAACCCACACCAGCCTGATATGCTGGGGCTGTTCCGGCTGGCTCAGGTCCTTCAGCCATTGCCCGCCCTGCAACTGCTGGGCGCGGGTAATCCAGCGCTGGAGGTTGCGCCGCTCCAGTTCGCTCAGGCCATCCTGGTCCTGTGCTGCCGCATCCTGCTCCGGCTCGGCCTCGGGCACATCCACCATTTCAGGCGGCTGCTCCGGCGACCGCACCAGGAACCGTTTGAGTTCTTCCCGAATCCGGGACGAGGGCATATGGTTACCGGAAATAGACGCCAGGCCATCCTGGATCAGCCGCAGCAGTTCCGGCAGGTTGATCTCCATCTGCGGGTCTTCACCGAAGGCCTGCAGGGAGTCGATTACCGCCAGGTAATCAGCCCACGCCTGGCTGTCCGGGCCCTGGCGAATCCAGGTCAGCGACAGCAGGTCACGCCAGCCACCTTCCAGCAGGGTCATCAGTGCCCTGGGCACCCGGCAGCCGGCAATCTTGCGGTTGACCGCTTCAGTGACCGCCGCCCGGGACTCGGATACTTTCTGGGCCCCCTCTGCTGCCGCCGTCACCCGCTCAACGTTGCGGCGATAAATCTGGTTCTGGCGCTCGATCAGCCCGTCCAGCTCGGCAAGCGTTTGCTCGAACATCGCCGGGTCCTGCTCGAACTCGGTGGCAATACGGTGCACCAGCTCATCAACCCGGCGCTGCACCACCGGGTTGATCCGGCCGCCCCGGATACCCAGCTGGGCCAGCCGGTTCATCACTTCCCGAACCGGGCTGCCATGGTCCTCGAAAAACGCAGGATCACGCATCACCACCTTCAGTACCGGCACTTCCAGCCGGCGCATGATGGCCTGGGCGTGTTCACTGAGTTTCGGGCTGGACAACACACTCTGGAAAAAGCGGTCAACCACATCGAGGGTTTCCTGCTGTTCCTCGTTCAGGCCGGCGTCTTCGCCATTTTCCCGAACCTTGCCCAGCACCCGCTCTTTCAGGGATGCGGTATCGTCTTCGTCACCGACAACCTGTAGCTGCAGTTCCTGCAGATCACGGTACAGCTCACCCGGCGACAGCGGCCGGGCATCGGCGGGGAACATCCCGGTTGCCGGTTCTCCGGCGGCCGCCCGTCTGGCCTGGAGGGTACTCAACAGGTTGCGAACCGTGGCGAACGCCGTCCGGGCCGACTGGGAATAACCACGGAAGTCACCGGTTGGCCGGTTAGCGGGGTCGCTGTTCTGGTCCGCAGTACTTTGCTGATCGTCCACAGCCGGTTTCGGCTCTTCAGCCGGCTTCGGCTCCGGCGGCGTCCTGGTTGGCCGGGGATCGGGCTGTTCACTGAGGTAGCGGGACAGGTCGAGATCCGGCAACACACCATGGCGAATCAGTATGTTGTTCAGTTCCCGGTACATGGGCCCGAGTTCCTTCAGCACCGTCAGCTCGAAAACCTTCAGGCAAATTTTTTCCACATCCCGGGACAGGTTGAGCTGCCCCAGGGCATTGTGGAACGCCTCGCTGACCAGGGCCGGCCCCAGCGGATTATGGTGGCCGGTGCGGTTGGCCACCTGCAGGTGGTCCAGGCGCAGCTTCAGCTGCAGCAAGTCACCGCGATAGCGGGTGTCGGCCCGGGTCACCATCACGCGTACCGCCAGCCATTCCTCGAATTCGTTCTTGTCGACTACCGACAGCGCCGCGCCGGGGGCGCCCTTGGGTTCGGGCTTCAGGGGTGACTGCAGGCTGGCCGCCATCTGGTGCCAGATGACCCGCTGGCGGCTGTGGATCTGCCCGGTCGCTTCCAGGTATTCGTTGGCCTGCTGGTCATGGGAAGCCTTCCTGGCAGCAGCCTGCAGTTCCTCAGCCATCTGAACGATGCAGGCATCCATCAGGGGTTCGATGTAGTGGGTAATTGCCCGGGCGGCCTGGTGCAGGACAAACTGGACCCGGTCAGAAGGCGCCTTGAGGGAGGAGCGATCCTGTTCCCGGCTGGCGCCGCACAGCTTGAGCATGGCGTTGACCGCCTCGGGGTCCGAGCGAGTAAAACTGACGCCCATGGCCCCTTCGGTACGACGGGTGGGTGTCACATGCAGCTCGTAACGGCGGTTACCTTCCAGCCCGCGAAAACGCACCACCAGCTCTTGCGGCGCATCACCCGAGAAGGCCCGTTCGATCTTGCCGGAGGTTTCGGCAGAATAACGAATGTACATGCCCTCGGCACAGAAGTCGGCAATCTGGCACGGCAACGGATTACCGGTCCCGATATCAAGCTGGGCTGCGAGTTTGATGGGCTGTCGGGTGCTGCTGCGACGTTCTTTGGGTTCCATGGACATCCTGGCCGGTTACCGGTTCGACGGCGATGGCTGGCAATGCATTTGCTCAGTGACCGTGCAAGTGTTTCATCATAACATTCCATGTCATGAAACAGCTTATTCAGATCAATCTTCTTTTACTACTTCTGGCTGGTGTATCCGGGTGTTCGACTTTTGGCTACTACAGCCAGGCTATCGACGGCCACCTGGCGCTGATGATGCGGGGCGAGCCGGTAGAGCGCCTGCAAAAGCAGCCGGATACACCGCCGGAATTGCGGCAGAAACTGGAGCTTACCGAAGCTGCCCGCCGCTTCGCCAGCAACCGGCTCGACCTGCCCGTGGGCGATGCGTTTACCGAGTTCGTGGAACTGGACAGGCCCTGGGTGGTGGTCAACCTGGTGGCGGTGCCCGAGTTCTCCCTGGAGCCCCACCGCTGGTGCTATCCGGTGCTCGGCTGCCAGGCTTACCGAGGCTACTTCAAACTCGAACAGGCACGCAAGGAAGAGGCCCGGTTCCGCCTGCAGGGCTACGACACCTTTATTGGCGGGATGACGGCCTACTCAACACTGGGCTGGTTTGATGACCCACTGCACACCGGCTTTACCCGCCTGTCGGATGACCGCATGGTAGCGCTGATGTTCCACGAACTGGCCCACCAGGTGGTCTACATGGCCGAAGATACCGCCTTCAACGAAAGCTTTGCGACCGCCGTGGAACTGGAAGGGTTGCGCCTGTGGCTGGAGCAGCAAAACAGTGCGGAAGATTTTGACCTGGCCTTGCTGCGGCAGGAACACCGAAACCAAACCCTGGCCCTGGTTGAGGCCACTACGGCAGAGCTGGAGCAGCTGTACGACCGGCAGGACAGGCTGACCCCGGAACAACTGCGTGAACGCAAGGCAGGACACCTGGAGCAACTGGCGCAGGCCTATGCCCGGCTGGCCGATGACTACCCGGAGCCCGGCCCTTTCGGGGCGCCGCCGGTGCAGCTGAACAACGCCAACCTGGCGCTGTTCCGGCAGTACAACCAGCATGTGCCGGCGTTCCGGCAACTGTTGCGGGAGCTGGACTACAACTTCGGGGAATTCTACCGGCAGGTGGAACAGCTGTCCGGCCAGCCGGAACCGAAACGCAGGGCCCGGCTGGCGGAGTTGTCACATCGGTTTGACGAACACCTTTGAGTTGCGCTGGGTGTTGTAGGCCGCCAGCTTGGGCCCCGGCAGGTTCTGCACGGCCGTCGGCTCGAAGCCCCGCTCCCGGAACCAGTGTTCGGTCTGGGTGGTGAGCACAAACAGTTTGCGGATGCCCTGGCTGCGGGCCAGCTTTTCCACCATGGCCAGGATGTCGTCACCCCGGCCTGCCCGGCGATAAGAAGGGTCAACGGCGAAGCATGAAAGCTCGCCGGCGCCTTCATCCGGGTAATTGTAGAGGGCAGCGCAACCCACAATGGTGCCGTCCCGTTCTGCCACCACAAACCGGTCGATTTCGGTTTCCAGCATTTCCCGGGAGCGGCGCACCAGTACGCCCTGCTCTTCCAGTGGCTGAATCAGTTCGAGGATCCCGCCGATGTCTTCCACCCGGGCCTGGCGAATCTGCTCGTAGTTGTCACCGCTCACCAGGGTGCCGGAGCCGTCCCGGGTGAACAGTTCTTCCAGCAAGGCGCCGTCTTCGGCGTAGCTGATAATGTGGGCCCGGCGCACCCCTTTAACACAGGCATCACAGGCGGCTTTCAGCAACGCGGCATCGTGGCCGGTCACGGTGTTGTCGTTCAACCGCTCGGAAGCCTGGCGCGCAGACAACTCACGGATCAGCGAGCCGTCTTCATCCAGCAGGCCTTCATCATCAATAAAGACAATCAGCTTTTCCGCCTGCAGCGCGGCCGCCACCTGGCTGCCAACATCCTCGTAGGACAGGTTGAAGGCGTCGCCGGTGGGTGAATAGCCCATGGGTGGCAGCAACACTATGTGGCCCAGTTCCAGCAACTGCTCGATACCCCGGCTATCGACCCGGCGTACCCGCCCGGTGTAGCCGTAATCAATACCATCCAGCACCCCGACCGGCTTGGCAGTCAGATAATTACCACTGCTGACACGGATCCGGGCGTTGTGCATGGGCGAGTTCACCAGCCCCATGGACAACTGGCTTTCAACGTAGGCGCGCAAGCCGCCAATGGCTTCCATCACCAGCGGCAGGTGGTCATCGGGAGTGACCCGAAGCCCGCGGGAGAAGGTGGATTCCAGGCCGGCATCATCCAGCCGCGACTGGATCTGCGGGCGACCACCAAAGGCCACCACTAGTCGCACACCCAGGCTGCTGAGCAGGGCGATGTCGTGGATGATATTAATAAAATTGCGGTGTTCTATGGCATCGCCGGGCATGGTCAGCACCACCGTGCGCCCGCGATGGGCGTTGATGTACGGTGATGAGTGCCGGAACCCGTGCAGCCATTCGTTTGATTTCAAACCGGTCTCCCTGTTCATCCGATACAGAACTGCCTGATCAGTCCCCGCAGAATATCCACCGTGGGCTGTAATTGCGACAGTTCCAGGTACTCATCTGGTTGGTGCGCCTGGTCAATGGAGCCGGGGCCCATCACCAGGGTTTCCAGGCCAAGCTTCTGCAGCCAGGGCGCTTCGGTGGCGAAGGCAACAGCATGGGCGGTGTGCCCGGTAAGCTTTTCGCAGGCTTGCACCAGTGCCGCATCCGCCGGCGTCTCGAACGGTGGCACACCATCGAACAAAGGCTCGAAACTGAGGGCCAGCTGGCGCCGCTCCGCCAGCGGCTGGATGCGGTTCAGGATAGCCTGGCGCAGGTTATCCATGTCCATGCCCGGTAACGGCCGCAGGTCAAAGTGCAGCTCGCAGCGGGCACAGATACGGTTCGGGTTGTCGCCACCGTGGATACAGCCAAGGTTAAGGGTGGGCACCTGCACCTTGAACGCCGGGTTCCGGTACTTCTCCTGCCACTGGCCACGCAGGGCCAGCAGTTCGGTCATGGCCTCGTGCATACCCTCCAGGGCATTGCGGCCTAAATCCGGGTTCGAGGAATGGCCGGACTGCCCTTCGAAGGTCAGCCGCTCCATCATGATGCCCTTGTGCATACGCACCGGCCGCAGGCTGGTAGGCTCGCCAATCACGGCATAGCGGGCCCTGGGTTTGCCCGCCTCGGCCAGCGCCCGGGCCCCGTTCATGGAGCTTTCTTCGTCGGCGGTGGCAAGGATAATCAGGGGCTGCTTCAGGGGCTGGTCAATAAAGGCTTTCGCCGCCTCGATGGCGAGCGGGAAAAACCCTTTCATATCGCAGGTACCCAGGCCATACCAGCGATCGTCTTTTTCGGTCAGGGTGAAGGGGTCGCTGTGCCAGCGTTTGTCGTCAAAGGGCACGGTATCGGTGTGGCCGGACAGCACCAGGCCGCCGGGGCCGCTGCCCAGAGTAGCCACCAGGTTGTACTTTCCGGGCATGCCCGGCACATCCAGGATCTCGATGGCAAAGCCCAGCGCTTCGAGCCATTCAGCCAGGGTGCGAACCACCGCCTCGTTGCTGTGGTCCCAGTCCGGCGACGCACTGCTGATCGATGGCTGGGAAATCAATCGGGCCAGCATCTCCCGGATGCCCGGCACGCTGGCTTTGCTGTCTGTGTGCACCATCCTCGCCTCCCGGCTTGTTGGCGTCAGTCTGCCCGGCCGCGCCGCCAGACTTCGAATTGGCTGATGGCGCGAATCAGTATCGGATAGGATACTTCGCCGCTGCCCACCGAACGGGTGATGTCCATTTCCCTTTCCCCGACAATGTCGAGCCGGCCTTCCAACTGGTTACCGTTCGACAGAGTTATACGAACCTGTCGGCCGATCCAGTCGCTCGCGTTTTCGGAATCTTCTTCATACCACCCCTGCTTGCCCGGCTCTTCCTGGACAGCGACCGGCTCCATGGCTTCAGCCGGCAGAGGCGGCTCAACCACTTCAATGGTGGTCAGGTAGACATCCGGAACCGTGGCGCCATTGTAGGTCACCGGCCAGGCGGCCTCCGGGTTGTCTTCGGTGCGAACCGGGATATCCGGTGTGCCGGTGGTGGCCGCAACCGGGAATACCAGCTCGCCGCCTTCGGTCAGCCACTGACGATACAGCGCAACGAGTTGGTCACTGGCCTGGTATCCCCGGGCCCGCAGCCCGGTATCCAGTGCAGTTGCCGCCTTGCCTGCCCACTCGTTCACCGTGAGCCCGGTTTCCCGGCCACAGTAGGCTGACAAACGGCGCATCAGGCCACCATCCCGCAAAGTAACGCTGGCATTGTCCTGTGCACCGGCCAGGGTCAGCTCCGAATCCAGCAGTTGTAAGCGGGCACCGGGCCAGTGCACTTCCAGGCTGCCGGTATCCACCGTATTCAGTTCCGCGTGCAGGCCTTCGCTGTCCTGAATCAGCAACAGGTCACCGCGGATGGCTTCAATACCCATGCGGGTCAAGTCGCCGCTGCCCAACTGCTGGCGCGGGTCCGGCGCACAGGACAGCACAACCAGAGGTGCCGGTGCATCCTCGGCTTCAGCGCCGGCGGTTACCCAGTTGCGGAACATCACCGGTTCCAGAACCATGCTGGCCTGCTCTACCTTTAGCTGCCAGTCGGATGGCAGCGGCTCCGGGTACATCAGTGCCGTCAGCAGGCTCACCGGCGAGCCGGTGTCCAGCTCCACCAGGCCCAGCTCCAGTGGCTGGGTCAGCCGGAAGTCCTGCCAGCCTGCTTGTTTCAGCAGTAACCGGCCATCCAGTGCCGAGCTGATGTTGCCTCGCTGCAATACACCGACCTCCGAGAGTGCCGTGCGCGCCTCCGCCAGGCGCTGATCCGCCAGCCACCAGGCACCGGCCTTGAAGCCGGCAAACACCACCAGGGCCAGGATGATCAGAAAGGACAGCAGGCGCTTCATGCCACGGTTACTCCCGGTTATCGGCTTCAGTTACGGGAAATCAGGGTACCGACACCTTCGTCGGTAAAGATTTCCAGCAGACAGGCATGGGCCACCCGGCCATCAATGATGTGGGAGGTACGCACGCCGTTTTCCACCGCACTCAGGGCGCAACGGATTTTCGGCAGCATGCCGCCGTGGATGGTGCCGTCTTCGATCAGGTCGTTGACCTGCTGCGCGGTCAGGCCAGTCAGCACCTTGTCGTCCTTGCTCTTCAGGCCGGAGACGTTGGTCAGCAGGATCAGCTTCTCCGCCTTCATGGCCTCGGCCACCTTGCCGGCTACCAGGTCTGCGTTGATATTGTAGGAAGCACCGTCCGGGCCGACACCGATGGGCGCAATCACCGGAATCACGTTGCTGCGGGTGAGCATGTCGATCACATCCACATTCACGCTGGCCACTTCGCCGACATGGCCGATATCAATGATTTCCGGGCGTTCCAGCTCCGGGGAACGATCCACCACTTCCAGCTTGCGGGCGCGGATCAGGTTGGCGTCTTTACCGGTCAGGCCCACGGCGGTGCCGCCTTGGGCGTTGATCAGGGAAACGATTTCCTTGTTGACCTGGCCGCCAAGCACCATCTCTACCACATCCATGGTCTCGGAGTCGGTCACCCGCATGCCGTTCACAAAGCGGGACTGGATGTTCAACCGCTCCAGCAGCTCACCAATCTGGGGGCCACCACCGTGCACCACAATGGGATTGATACCGACCAGCTTCATCAACACCACGTCGCGGGCGAAGCTGCTCTTCAGGTCTTCATTTTCCATGGCGTTGCCGCCGTATTTGATCACAACCGTCTTGCCGGTAAACCGTTGGATATAGGGCAGGCCCCGGCTCAGTACCGAGGCCACCTGCATTGCTGTTTCACGATCCAGCGCCATGGTGATGTGTTAATCCTTACTGTCAGAGAATGGTTTGAATCAGAAATCGGCCACCAGGTCCGGTGCCGCTTTCTGTAACTGTTCCCGGAACACGGACTTGATCCGCTCCAGGGCGTCCTCGTTTTCGGCCTCGAACCTCAGCACCAGCACCGGCGTGGTGTTGGATGCCCGGCACAGGCCCCAGCCATCGGTGTAGTCTACCCGCAGGCCGTCAATGGTACTGACGTTGCCGTCGCCGAAATCAGCCTGCTGCTCCAGGCGTTCGATAATGGCAAACTTGTCGCTCTCGGTAACCTGTACATTCAGCTCAGGGGTGCTGATGTCTTCCGGGAAGTCCTCGAACACCTCATCGCTGTGGCGATCTTCAATCCCCAGGATTTCCAGCAAGCGGGCGGCGGTATACAGGCCGTCATCAAAGCCGTACCAGCGCTCGGCAAAGAAGATGTGCCCGCTCAGTTCGCCCGCAAGCAAGGCACCGGTTTCCTGCATCTTGGCTTTCATCAGGGAGTGGCCGCTCTTCCACATAATGGGCCGGCCACCGGCTTCGGAAATCACCCCAGCCAGGCGACGGCTGCATTTGACGTCATACAGCACATCGGCACCCGGATTGCGGGACACCACATCCCGGGCGAACAGCATCAGCAGGCGATCGGGCCAGATAATCTTGCCACTGTTGGTCACCACGCCAAGCCGGTCGCCATCGCCGTCAAAGGCCAGGCCGATATCCGCGCCGGTCTCCTGCACCTTCGCGATCAGGTCCTGCAGGTTCTCGGGCTTGCCCGGATCCGGATGGTGGTTGGGGAAGTCACCGTCAACGTCACAATGCAGCGGTGTCACTTCGCAACCCAGTTCTTCCAGCAACATGGGGCCAAGCTCGCCGGCAATTCCGTTGCCGGCATCCACAACCACCTTGAGGGGTGCGGCCACGGCAATATCACCGATGATCCGGTCCAGGTAGGCCCGGCGCACGTCTTCCCGGGACAACTCACCCTGGCCGGCACTGAAGTCGGCATTCTGGATGCGGTCATACAGCTTCTGGATAGCATCGCCGGACAGGGTTTCGCCCCCCAGCATAATCTTCAGGCCGTTGTAGTTGGCCGGATTGTGGCTGCCGGTCACCATCACACCAGAGCCGGTTTCCAGGTGGTGGGCGGCAAAGTACAGCACCGGCGTGGGCACTGCGCCCACCTCGATCACGCTACAGCCGGTGGAGAGCACACCCCGTGCCAGCGCATCGGCCAGGCCCGGGCTGGAATGCCGGCCGTCGTAACCGATACACAAAGACGTAACGCCCCGGTCGGTCGCCTCAGAGCCGATGGCCCGGCCAATAACCTCGACAACGTCCTCGGTCAGGTTATCGCCAACAATGCCGCGGATATCATAGGCCCGGAAAATTTCCGGCCGCACATCCACCTGCGAGGTCTCAGCCAGAACCGGTTCATCCTCGTCAAACAGTTCGTCGTCGAACATCGGGGCATCGCCGAAGCCCAGGACGTCTTCATCGCCATCCATCATATCCACATCGGGAATGTCGTCCTGGAACATGGGAGCGGCGCTATCGGAGGCAAGTGCACTGGCCCGGGCGGGCTTGCCGTTGCCATTCTCGCCGGCCTTGTTTACCCGGCTGTCTACCGCCAGCGACAACCGGTGCAGCACTTCGCCGGCTGAGGCCACCGTATCCCAATGCAACGCCGGCAGGCGCAGCCGTTCACCGACAAAGGCCTTATGGGCCCACTGGATCAGCGCAGACATATCTTCACGGATACTGCGCTGGGCTGCCGCCAGCAGCATCCATACCAGTACCGCTGCCAGCAGGGCCGGAATACCGATCAGCAGTGCCAGTGCCATGGGGCTGACCACCGGTTCCGGTGCCGAGGCTACCTGGTACACCACGGACCAGTCCGGGTTGGTCAATGTACGGGTTTCTGAGGGCCCGTTTCCGTTACCTGCGCTGGCGACGGTGCCGGAACTGCCGGAAATGGTCTGGACCAAGGCCAGCTGACCGCCCAGCCGGCCATTGGAGACCGTCAGCATCGGTTGCAGAATGTCAGCATCAAAGACAGCCAGTACGGTTCCGACGACCGCATTGCTCACCGGATTCCGGACCGGCGCAGCAAACTGGATATACCAGACACCATCCCGGGGGAAGGCGTCTGGCTGAAGCGGCAAACCTTTTTCGGCCCGCCGGGCCAGCTCAGCACCGGCAAACCCCAGCAAGGAGCCGTTATCGCCAGCCCGCGGGATATCACCATGGAGGAAAACAAACACCGCGCTGGCACCGGGCAAGGCATTTTGGAGCTGACCGGCCAACACCTCGGCACTAGTGTCTCCAGCCAGACCCCGGAGTACATGGGGCTGGTTGGCGATGGCCTGAACCTGTTCCTGCTGGGCGGTAAAATACCGGTTCAGGCGCTGCTGGGCGCTGTCGGCTTCCACCTGACGCGATGCTTCATGGCGCTTTTCCGCAGCCGGCATCACCGACAGGAAATACACGGCGAGCACAGCGACTACACCCGCCAGTAACACTGCCAGTGCTTGCTGCAACGCAACCGACCCCAGGCGACGCCCCCTTTTGGCCACCGGCTCCTGTGACTTGCTGCTTTGCTCTACTGGGCTCTGTTCCGGCGTCTGGTCCTGGGCGGACTCTTTGCTCTTCTTTTTACCGAATTTCATAGTGCATCCCGCAGTTATTTTTGAGTCCCGATGCTGCCTTGCTCTGCGAAGTATAGCTGGCAGCCGTGCTGACGGCTCTCAGCCTTTAGGGTGTGATCAGTGGCTCCCGGTAGAGCCAAATCCGCCGGCACCCCGTTCGCTGGCATGGAACTCCGACACCACTTCAAATTCCGCCTGAACCACCGGAACCAGCACCAGCTGGGCAATGCGCTCGCCCACTTCAATGGTGAACGGGGTCTGCCCCCGGTTCCAGCAGGACACCATCAGCTCGCCCTGGTAGTCCGAATCGATCAGCCCCACCAGGTTACCCAGCACAATACCGTGCTTGTGGCCCAGGCCACTGCGAGGCAGGATCATGGCCGCCAGCGCCGGGTCTTCGATATAAATCGACAGGCCGGTGGGGATCAGGTGGGTTTCCCCGGGCGCCACCGTCAGCGGCTGCTGGACACAGGCCCTGAGGTCGAGGCCGGCAGAACCGTCGGTTGCGTATGAGGGAAACGGGATCCCGGTTCCGATACGGTCGTCCAGAATCCGGACCTGTAAATTCTTCTTGGTCATGCGTTTTCAATCCTGTCACTGTGGCTGGCAATGAGCGTAACCAGTCGCTCTGCGATGGCCTGTTTGCTGTCCGGGCCGATGGACTCCTGCCCTTCCGGCCAGAAAACCGTAACGGCGTTCTGGTCGCTGTTAAAGCCCAGCCCCGGCGCAGAGACATCATTGGCCACAATCATGTTCAGTTTCTTGCGCTGCATTTTGTCGGTAGCGTAGCGGGCGACGTCTGTGGTTTCCGCCGCAAAGCCCACGGTAAAGGGCGCATCAGGCCTGGCCGCGATAGTGGCCAGGGTATCCGGATTGCGCACCAGCGCCAGGCTCATGGCTTCGCTGGTTTTCTTGATCTTGTCGCCGGCGCAGTTTTCCGGCCGGTAGTCCGCCACGGCGGCGGTGGCGATAAAAACATCGCAACCTTCGGTGACCGCTTGCTCGGACGCCCGCAGCATATCCCCTGCCGTCACTACCGGGCGCACTTCCACGCCCTCCGGGGCCGGCAGGTTTACCGGGCCACTAACCAGCACCACCCGGGCACCGGCCGCCGCTGCGGCACGGGCAATGGCGTAGCCCATCTTGCCGGAGCTGTGATTGGAGATGTAGCGCACCGGGTCAATGGGCTCCCGGGTTGGCCCCGCAGTGATCACCAGCCGGCGACCGGCAAGCACTCCCGTAGCCGGGGGTTCGGGCGGCGCCATAACCAGCCGGGCCAGGGCTTCCGGCTCCAGCATCCGGCCCGGGCCGGTATCGCCACAGGCCTGCTCGCCCTGATCTGGCCCCCACAGGGTAATCTGTGGATCTTCTGAGAGCAGCTGCACGTTGCGTTGGGTGCGGAAATTTTTCCACATGGCCTGGTTCATGGCCGGCGCAACCGCGATCGGCGCCTCGGTAGCACAGCACACCGTGGTCAGCAAGTCGTCTGCCATACCCTGGGCCAGCCGGGCCAGGAAATCGGCAGACGCCGGCGCGACCACCACCTGGTCGGCCCACTTGGCCAGCTCGATATGCCCCATGCCGGCTTCCGCCTCCGGGTCCAGCAGGGACGTACGAACCGGCTCGCCGCTGAGCGCCTGGAAAGTCAGTGGTGTTATGAACGCTTCGGCACCACGGGTCATCACAACCCGCACTTCCAGCCCGGCTTTTTTCAACAACCGGACCAGTTCGGCACTCTTGTAGGCGGCAATGCCACCGGTGATTCCCAGCAGAATTCGCTTGGCAGCCATGGGGGCTCCGTAATCCCGTAAAATGAAAGGGTTATAAGATAGCACGCCACGGGCCGGCAGGCAGCCTGCGCGGCCACCCCGTTCGTTTACCAAATGTTACCTTTTCAGGTAACCTTTGTAATTCTGAGAACCCGATGCAGGACGCATCGCCCGTATCAAACCAAAGCAAGGAAGCCCGGATGACCGATTCCAGCTGGCCCACCGACGAGCGGCCCAGAGAACGCCTGCTTGCCCATGGCGCCCAATCCCTGTCTGACGCTGAATTACTGGCCATTTTTCTGCGCACCGGCACGACCGGCATGCCAGTGATGGCGCTGGCACGACACCTGATTGACGAATTCTCCGGCCTGCGGGGGCTGATGACCGCCTCCCGCCGGCAGTTTCTGCAAGTGAAAGGCCTGGGTACCGCCAAGTACGCCCAGGTGCAGGCCGCCATGGAAATGGCCCGGCGGGTCATGGACGAACCCCTGCGCCAGGGGGATCCGCTGCGCTCACCGGCAGACACCCGGCGCTTTCTCACCAGCCGGCTGGGCACCTATCCCCACGAAGTATTCGCCGGACTGTTCCTGGACAACCGCCACCGGGTCATCCAGTACCGGGAGCTGTTCCGGGGCACCATCGACGGCGCAGCCGTGTATCCGAGGGAAGTGGTGCGCCAGGCCCTGGAAGACAACGCCGCAGCCGTCATTTTCGCCCACAACCACCCCAGTGGCGTGGCCGAGCCCAGCCAGGCCGACATTTCCCTGACCCGCAGATTGAAGGAAGCGCTGGGATTGGTGGATATCAGGGTTCTTGACCATATGGTTATTGGCCACGGTGAGGTAATATCGCTGGCTGAACGAGGGTTGATGTAACCGCTGCGGGGTCGCCACCGGAAAACTGGACAATTTCCCAACAATTTTTTGCGTTGGCTGGCCAGTTCTGGTATAAAAGCGTCCCTTTCTGGCGGCGTCTGGCGAGCAGCGTTCAGTTTAGAGGCGCGAACCGGTAGCAGTTATGGCTCCGGAGCAACCAGAGACGCATTAAATAACGAATTCGTATAGATAGACCATTGCTCAGGTCGGAGGCAAGTATGTCCAGAGTTTGTCAGGTTACCGGTAAGCGTCCGGTTACCGGTAACAATGTATCCCACGCGATGAACCACACTCGTCGTCGTTTTCTGCCGAATCTGCAGAACCACCGTTTCTGGGTTGAGTCCGAGAAGCGTTTCGTGAAGCTGCGCGTATCCACCAAGGGCATGCGCATCATCGACAAAAAAGGCATTGACGCTGTGCTGGCCGATCTTCGTGCCCGCGGCGAGAAAGTTTAAGGAGCCGCATCATGCGCGAGAAAATCAAGCTGGTTTCATCAGCAGGTACTGGTCACTTCTACACGACCAAAAAGAACAAGCGTAACACCCCGGAAAAAATCGAGATCAAAAAGTACGATCCGGTTGTCCGCAAGCACGTTGCGTATAAGGAAGCCAAGATCAAGTAATTGATCCTGCCTCCACGAAAAACCCGGCCATGGCCGGGTTTTTTTGTGCCTGAAGCTGGACCAGGATCAGAAGGTTTGCAGGTATCCCTTGGGCAGGGCGACGTCCATGGCGATGGGCAGGTGGTCCGACACCGGATAGCTCACCACT
Organism: Marinobacter sp. UBA3607; assembly: GCF_002375525.1. Taxonomy (NCBI): domain Bacteria; kingdom Pseudomonadati; phylum Pseudomonadota; class Gammaproteobacteria; order Pseudomonadales; family Marinobacteraceae; genus Marinobacter; species Marinobacter sp. UBA3607. The sequence goes on from NZ_DFLY01000005.1 coordinate 44,998, forward strand.
TCGGAACGGCGAATCTCCAGCGACGGGCTCACCAGGATATGATCCAGCGCCTTTTCCGGCCGCCAGCTGGGAAAGCTGTGGGCGGTATCCGGCAACGGAATCAGGTCGGTTTCTTTCAGGGGGGTCCTGGTCAGCAGCTGTTCTGCATGGGCATTCATATCCCCCATCAGCACCACATGCCGGTAGTCGGCAATCAGCTCCCGGATATACCCCAGCTGGCGCTGCTGAGCCGACTTACTCAGGGACAGGTGCATCAGCACCAGCACCAGGGGATCATCCTCTGCCCCGTAACGGGCAATAATGGCTCCCCGGCCCGGAATCACTCCCGGCAACTTGTGCTCGGTCACGTCCAGCGGCCGGAACCGGCTCAACAGGCCGTTACTGTGCTGGGCAATCTGCCCCAGATTACGGTTCAGCTGCTGATACCAGTACGGAATGCCTGCCGCCTCGGCCAGGTATTGCACCTGGTTTATATAACCGCTGCGAAGACTGCCACCATCGCACTCCTGCAAGGCCACCACATCGTACTGGCTGAGCAGGGTTGCGATTCGATCAAGGTTCTCGATGCGCCGGCGGTTAGGCAGGAAGTGTTGCCAACTGCGGGTGAGGTAGTGGTGATATGACGAGGTATTGATGCCCACCTGGATATTAAAGGTGAGCAAACGGATATGGCGGTGGGCCTCAAACTCGGGCACATGCTCGCTGCCCGAGCAGGCACCCCGGGGGTTTTCTTGCGATTTCAGAATCCCGTTCAGCTGATTGCGGATCCGTTTATACATGCGCGCAAATCCCCGGACTGCTCCAGAAAACGGCCAGCTTCAGCACTGGCACGCGGCCACCGTATTACTCGGCTCCTGCCCGCTCCTGCTCGGCCAGGTATTCGACTACCTGAAGAACATTCTCGTGGCTGCCAGCCATGGAGGCACTGACCACATACTTGCCATTTACCAGCATAGTCGGTGTTCCGGTGATGCGTGCACCCCGGATCTTGGACTGCGCCTGTTGCACCCGGGCACGTACGCCGAAGCTGTTGTAGGTGCCGACAAATTCCTGGGCGTCCACCCCGTAGTCAGCCACGAAATCCGCCAGCGCCTCTGCAGAATTCAGCGGGCGACGCTCTCCGGCCAGCGCATTGAACAGGGCGTCGTGCACCTTGTCGAGTTCACCCATGGCTTCAAGGGCGTAGAAAGCGTAGGCATGGGGCTCCCAGCTTTGCCCCAGGGCCGCCGGCAGGCGAACGTAGTTTACATACTCCGGCGCCTTCTCTTCCCAGGCTTCCGCCAGGGGCTTGAAGTTGTAACAGTGGGGACAGCCATACCAGAACACCTCGGCCACCTCGACACCGCTGTCTGAGGCGGTACGAACCGGGTTATCCAGCGTGCGGTAATGTTTGCCCTCCTGCCAGGACTGGGCATTTGCCACGCCTGAAACAAGCAGGGCAGCTGCAAGAAATACAACAGAGCCAAAGCTTCTGATCATCGAAAATCTCCGAGCCATGATTTTGAGTTATCGGGAATTATGACCCAGCATACGGAAAAAGTTCCACCGCAGGCCATGGGCAAATCGTTACAGAAAGGTAAACAGCAAAAACCCCGCCGAAGCGGGGTTTCTGACGCAGCGTTACCGGGAACGATCAGTTCAGGCCGGAAACGTAGTTGGCAACTGCCTCGATTTCCGCGTCGGTCAGCTTGGAGGCCACATCCATCATGATGGCTGCGTTGGCACCGCCAGCGCGCTCACCGGAACGGTAGGCATTCAGCTGCTTGGCAACGTACTCGGCAGTCTGGCCACTCAGTGCCGGATAGCCCGCAGGCTCGTTACCGGTACCACGAGGGTTGTGACAACCGGAACAGGCCGGAACACCGGAAGCCATGTTGCCGCCACGGTACAGGGCCTGGCCCTGTTCCACCAGCTCTGGATCAGCCTGGCCAACCACCATGTCCTGCTCGTTGAAATAGGCTGCCAGGTCCTGGAGGTCCTGGTCAGACATGGCGTCCAGCAGGCCTGTCATTTCAGGAATCGGACGGTCGCCGTTCTTGATATCTACCAGCTGCAGGTATGTGTAACGCTCGCCGATACCGGACAGCTTCGGATACACAGCCATTACTGGCTTGGCTCCGCCCTGTCCGTGGCAGCCGGCACATACCGCTGCATTCTGTTCACCCGCTGCCGGATCTCCTGCCCCGTGAGCCATTGCTGTCAGGCCAACTCCGAGAACAACTCCTGCGATCAGTCTTTTCATGCTCGCTCCGCTTCTCTCATCTTTGCATCTTGAAAGTATTCTTCGTTGTGCAACCGGCAAGCACTGACAAAACAGGCTCATAACCGGGGCTAAAGCGGTAACGCGAGGCGTCCCGCCCTGAATTGGTGTAGCATTATACATTAATCGCCGATAACTGAAATCCAAAGGAACGCCAACCGTCGTGGACTCTGATCTGACTCAAAAAAGCCTCTCATTCAACAGCGCCCGATTTCTGATCAGTGCGTCACGGCTGGATGAATGCCCACCGGATTTCGGCGCTGAAGTGGCCTTTGCCGGCCGCTCAAATGCCGGCAAATCCAGCGCCCTGAACGCCATCACCGCCAACGGCAAGCTGGCCCGCACCAGTAAAACGCCGGGGCGCACCCGGCTGATCAACTTTTTCACCCTGAATCGCGAAAACATGCGCCTGGTAGATCTGCCCGGCTACGGCTACGCCAAGGTTTCCCGCGACATGAAAGACGACTGGCAGAAACACCTGGGCCACTACCTGAACGAGCGTCGCTGCCTGCGCGGCCTGGTTTTGGTGATGGATATCCGCCACCCGCTGACCGACTTCGACCAGATGATGGTGGACTGGTGCGAACACAATAACCTGCCCCTGATGATCCTGGCCACCAAGGCCGACAAGCTGAAATTCGGGCAAGCCAAGACTGCCATGCTGGGCATCGCCGGCAAACTCAAGCCTTTTAGCTGCGTACAGCACCTGATCATGTTCTCGGCCACCTCGAAGCGGGGCGTCGACGAATGCCGCGAGGCCCTGACCGACTGGCTGGAAGCGCCTGAAGCGGAAGAGACAGAAGAATAAGCAGAAGAAAAAGAAAAAACCGGCCTGCAAAGGCGCAGGCCGGCGAAACGTCAGGGTTTGCGACGTGCTAAAACCTGAGAACTCACTCAGGAGACGCAGAAAAGTCCGATTTCCCACGTCACTACCTGTGACACCGCACTCTTCCAAAAGTTCAAAATCTGTTCAAAAAATAACAGCCAGCTACAATCAAGCGGGCACTGCCTCCGGTAAAACCGGGCGATACTTCTCTCGCAGCACCATCACCCGCTCACGGTATTCAGGCGTCAGGTACGGTATTTCCAGCGTCAGCACCTGGTAAATGCCCTGCTTCAGCTCGGTCAGAGTCAGGCTGGCCGGCTCCTCGCTGGCGTGGGCCGTTTTCAGGAATGCCATCCAGTTAGTGATCACCAGCCAGACATTCAGCGACATGGCCGAACGCAGCTCTTCGGGCTGAGGCTCGATAATGCCCGCTTCCGCCAGCTTGCCGAAAATCCGGTTAATGGCAGTCAGGCAGCGGTTGGTAAATTCCCGGTAGTCCCGGCGCAGGCGCAGGTCGCTGTCGAGCAGGTATTCCAGGTCCCGGTGGAAGAACCGGTAACTCCAGAGCCCGTCAAAGACCGACTCCAGGTAAAAGGTCAGGTCTTCCAGGGTAATGGCCCGGTCTTCGGGAATATCCAGGTAGTAATCCACCAGTTTTTCATATTCCTGGAAGATCTCGTAGATGATGTCGGACTTGTTCCGGAAGTGGTAATACAGGTTGCCCGGAGAAATGGCCAGGTGCGCGGCAATATGGTTGGTGGTGATATTGCGCTCGCCCCGTTCGTTGAACAGCTCCAGACTGGAAAGCAGAATTTTGTCTCTGGTTTTCATTCGCCCGCCGGTGTTTGTTGTTATCTGTCTCGCAGATGGCCCGATGGGCCATCCACCGCTTCTTGACTGCCTAGAGTATATACTCTAATAATAGCCGCAAGTGCAAATCCACCGGATTGCAGCCACCGATAACAACAAGCTGTACAGGCAGGCCTGACGGCAAGGGGAGAGAAAATGGGAGCCACCGTTGTTCAGCTCACCGAGAGCAAGAAACAGATCCAGCACACCCACCGGGTTTTCGAAGAGCAGAAAAAAGCCTTCCGCGCCAACCCGATGCCATCCCTAACCGAGCGCAAGGAAAACCTGAAACGCCTGAAGCGCGCCCTGCTGAGCAACCAGGACCGGCTCACCGATGCCATCGACCGGGACTTCAGCTGCCGCTCGAAGGATGAATCCCTGATTGCCGAAGTCATGCCGTCCATTCAGGGCACCAACTACACCCTGAAGAACCTGGGCGACTGGATGAAGCCGTCCAAGCGCCATGTCTCGGTACTGTTCCAGCCGGCCAGCAACAAGGTGCACTACCAGCCCAAGGGCGTAGTGGGCGTGATCGTGCCCTGGAACTACCCCCTGTACCTGGCGGTAGGCCCGCTGGTGGCCTCGCTGGCTGCGGGCAACCGCACCATGATCAAAATGTCCGAGTACACGCCGCATACCTCGGCCCTGTTCAAGGAAATCATCGAATCCATGTTCCCGGAGGAAATGGTCTCAGTGATCACCGGCGAAGCAGACGTCGCCGCAGACTTTTCCCAGCGCCCGTTTGATCACCTGCTGTTTACCGGCTCCACCTCGGTGGGCAAGCTGGTGATGCGGGCCGCCGCCGAAAACCTGACTCCGGTGACCCTGGAACTGGGCGGCAAATCGCCCGCCATTGTGTCACCGGATGTCCCCATGGAAGACGCCGCCCAGCGTATCGCCTTCGGCAAGGCCTTCAACGCCGGCCAGACCTGCGTGGCACCGGACTACGTGCTGTGCCCGGCCGACCGGGTGCAGGCCTTCGTGGATGAATTCCGCGCCCGATTCGCGGAAATGTACCCCAGCCTGCGGGACAACGACGACTACACCGCCATCATCAACGAGCGCCAGTACGACCGCTTGCAGGGTTACCTTGAAGATGCCCGGGCCAAGGGCGCCGAACTGGTGGAAATCAACCCCGCCAACGAAGACATGAAGGAAGGCACCCGCAAGATCCCGCTGACCCTGGTACTGAAAACCACGCCGGACATGAAAGTGATGCAGGACGAGATCTTCGGCCCGATCCTGCCGGTGATCAGTTACAGCGGCCTGGACGAAGCCATCCACTACATCAACGAACGGCCGCGTCCGCTGGCCCTGTACTTCTTCGGCTACGACAAAACCCAGCAACAGCACGTGGTGGACAACACCCACTCCGGTGGCATGTGCATCAACGATGCCCTGATGCACGTAGCGCAGGACGACCTGCCCTTCGGCGGTATCGGCGACTCCGGCATGGGCCACTACCATGGCCGCGAAGGCTTCCTGACCTTCTCGCACCACCGGGCCATCTTCACCAAGCAGAAGTTCAACAGCGGCAAATACGTGTATGCACCCCACGGCACCGCTGCCCATCGCATGGTCTACAAATTCTTTATCCGGTGAGCCCCATGAACCGACGCAGTTTCCTGAAAACCGGGGTAGGCGGCGCCGTCTTCCTCGGCACCGTCAGCCTCACCGCCGGCCTGTCCGGCTGCGCCACCGCGCCGGCCGGGCGAGTCAGTGCGGTCGACAGCCGCATGGACGCCAGCTACCGCTTCCAGTTTCTGAGCAAGGACGACATCGCGCTGTTCGAAGCCCTGCTACCGGCCATGTTCGCCGGCGCCCTGCCGGAAGAACCAAACCAGCGCCAGTTTGCCGTTGCGGCCACCATCGAGCGCATCGACCAGGGCATCGTCCAGTTCGGCGCCCCCAACCAGAAAGAACTGCGCAAGCTGTTCGACCTGCTGAACTTTGCCCCCACCCGGGTCACCCTGGCCCGGGTCTGGTCCGACTGGCCATCCGTGACCACCGGCGAAGCCGACGCCTTCCTGAACCGCTGGCGCAACAGCCGGATCGGCCTGCTCAACAACGGCTACATCGCCCTCAGCAAGATCTGCAACGTGGCCTTCTACGGCCACCAGAACCAGTGGCACCTGACCGGATACCCCGGGCCACAGGAATGGATCGTGAACGTCTTACCCCAGTTCAAAAACACCTGACAGACCCCGGATTACGGAGCGCAGCATGTCCATGAATGATCCCATTGCCCGGGGCCTGGCCGCCGGCTGGAAGGTTACCGACGCCAGCACCCTCACCAGCAACCAGACCGCAGAAGCCGATGTGGTCGTCATCGGCACCGGTGCCGGTGGCGGCACCACCGCGGAAATCCTGGCCCGGCAAGGCCTGGCCGTTATCCTGGTGGAAGAAGGCCGGCTGTATTACCAGAAAGACTTCAAGATGGACGAGCTGACGTCCTACGCCAACCTCTACCAGGAAGGCATGAGCCGGACCACCGCCGACGGTGCCATCGCCATACTGCAGGGCCGCTGTGTAGGCGGCTCCACCACCGTCAACTGGACCAGCAGCTTCCGCACCCCGGACGAAACCCTCACCTACTGGAGCCGGCAATTCGGCCTCGACAGCCTGACACCCGACGCCATGGCGCCCTGGTTCCAGGGCCGGGAAGAGCGCCACATCATGGCGCCCTGGCAAACCGACCCCAACCTGAACAACGACATCCTGCGCCAGGGTTGCGAAAAACTCGGCTACTCCTGGCAGGTGATTCCCAGAAACGTCAAAGGCTGCTGGAACTCCGGCTACTGCGGCGTGGGCTGCCCCACCAACGCCAAGCAAGGCGCCCTGCTGACCACCATCCCCGGCGCCCTCGACAACAACGCCCGCATGTACCACGGCCTGCGCGCCGAAAAACTGGTCATGAACCAGGACCGCATCGACCACCTGCAGGCCAGCGCCATGGGGCCAGACGGCGTAACCCCCTCCGGCGTCACCGTCACCCTCAAGGCCCGGCACTTTGTCGTCGCCGCCAGCGCCATCGGCTCACCCGGACTGCTACTGCGCTCGCAACTGCCCGACCCGCACCAGCGCGTAGGCAAACGCTCCTTCATCCACCCGGTCAACGCCACCGTCGCCCGCATGCCGGCCAACGTAGACCCCTTCTACGGCGCACCCCAGTCCATCTACTCGGACCAGTTCAACTTCAGCCAGGGCGTAGACGGCCCCGTGGGCTACAAACTCGAAGTACCCCCCCTGCACCCGGCCATGGCCGCCGGCGTCGTCCCCGGGCACGGCCCGGAGCAACTCGCCGACCTCAGCCAGCTGGCCAGAATGCAGTCTGTCATCGCCCTGCTGCGCGACGGCTTCCACGAACAAAGCCCCGGCGGCACCGTCACCCTGCGCGACGATGGCAGCCCGGTACTCGACTACCCGGTAACCGACTACCTGTGGCAAGGCATCCGCCAGGCCTACCTGCACATGGCCGAAATCCAGTTCGCCGCCGGCGCCGACGCCGTCCGCGCCATGCACCTGGATTCCGCGTGGTACAAAACCTGGGCCGAAGCCCGCGCAGCGATCGCCGAACTCCCCATGAAACCCCACCGCGCCCGCCTGTTCACAGCCCACCAGATGGGCGGCTGCAGCATGGGCAGCAACCCGGAAGACTCCGTGGTCAACGGCTTCGGTGAACACCACCACGTTCCCAACCTGAGCATCCACGACGCATCGATCTTTCCAACGAGTATCGGCGCGAACCCGCAGTTGTCGGTGTATGCATTGGCGGCGAGGAACAGCACCAGATTGGCCCAGAAACTGACAAGCTGACGAAGTTTCCGGGGAAGGCTGCACTTAGTTAGGGGCGCAGGCTGGGTGGCTCTGTCCGGGAATGTCGGAGGCCATGGATGGCCGGAGTCAAGCGCACAGGGATGTGCTTGTAGCGTTTCCCGGACAGAGCCACCCAGCCTGCGACCTGCACCCATTCATAAAACCGATCACCCAAAGCCCCGGACTACAGCACACCTATGGTTCCTGCTATGCTACCGCCCACAAACAAAAGGAGCTGCGCATGCCAAAAGTCATCTACCCGGGCACCTTCGACCCCATCACCAACGGCCACACCGACCTCATCGAACGGGCCGGCCGCATGTTTGACGAAATCGTCGTCGCCGTCGCCTACAACCCGAAAAAGCAGCCACTACTGAACCTCGAAGAACGCTGCGAACTGGTACGCAAAGCCACCGCCCACGTACCCAACGTAACCGTCACCGGCTTCAGCAACCTGCTGGCCGAATTTGTGCGGGAACAGAACGCCACCGTCATCCTGCGTGGCCTGCGCGCAGTATCCGACTTCGAATATGAATTCCAGCTCGCCGACATGAACCGCCGGCTGGCCCCGGAAATCGAAAGCGTGTTCCTGACCCCCGCCAACCACCTGTCCTACATTTCCTCCACCCTGATCCGGGAAATCGCATCCCTGGGCGGAGACATCTCGGAATTTGTCGATCCGGCGGTGGCCGAGGCGCTGAAACAAAAATTCAGCCAGGCCTGAGCCCGGCTGGCGAGAAGAAAAGCAAAAGCGGAAAATTAGCGGAACCGCTGCCAGCACAGGCAGCGGTCTGAGCTCAGAGTAGCGGTGGCAGCGGAATCTGCAGCCCGTTGATGTCCAGCACCAGATCTTCCATGCGGCCATCCATCACCAGCCGGTCACCCTCCTGAACCAGCAAACCCTGCTTGATCAGCGGCGCTACCTGCATGCGCACCGCAGCATAGTCTTCGGCCAGTGCCATCGGCATGGAAAAATCCAGCTCGCCGGTCAGGCCCTGCATCACCATCAGCATGGCGTCCTTTTCAGCCCCGGCCAATTCCGGATGAGAGATATCCAGGCTGCCCTGCACCGGCCCTTCCGGCGTTTCCAGGCTCAACTCGCGGATACCGGCCGAAAAACCGGCGGCGGCCAGGTCACGGATCGACTCATTGAATCGCTGCATCACCGCCATCTGTTCCTCGAACCTGGCACCACCGCCAGCCCCGGACTTGACCGTCATCGCCTGCAGGTCTGTCATGGCCGAACTGAAGGCATTCCAGCCGGCTACATCGAGGTTATCCACCGAAACCGCCATCCGCTGGGGGCCGAATGCGTCACTGCCGACGCTCACCGACGCCACATCCAGCTCCAGGGTTGAATCCAGCCGACGATCCTGGTCTTTCGCCTCGCTGGCACTGGTCATGGCCAGGTCATTCAGGACCACGGGCTCCGCACCCGGGCTTTGTACCGACAGGGACTCCACCGACAAGGTGCCGGTTCCGGTCCAGATATCACCATTCAACCAGGCCAGGCTTTGCTCCAGGTGGACATCGTCCACAGCAAGGTCCAGCTCCGGCCCGGACAGCGACAGTGCCGGCCACACCATCATCAGATCAGCCTTCTCACCCAGACTGCCCACACTGATGCTGGCCAGGCCACCGCTGCTGCGCAGGGACTCGCCCGATGCCGGGTTATCGATCGCCATTGCCGGCGCTTCCAGCACCAGGGTGGCCGAGCCCCAAACCCGGGTTTCAAGGGTCAGGCGGGGCTTTTCACCACGAAACCAGTTGGCGCCCTCCGGTTGCCAGCCGGCGTCCGGGCGGAAATCCATCAGGCTGCCGGTCACCCCGTGGGACACCTTCACGCGGAAGTCTACCCGGTAACTGTCGCCCCGGGCCGGGTCGGTAATGGTCAGGGTGCCATCAGCTTCGGAGGCCAGCACACCACGCTGATACTGCCGGGTTTCCAGGTGCACAAAAGGCTGGGCCGCGTTTACTTCCAGGGCAGCCCGGGACCACTGCTGCTCGGTCACATAGCCCACGCCCCAGGGCGCGAGGCCGGCTCCGGCCAGAATCACTCCGCCGGCAACCAACCACTTGTTGAATTTCAAAATCAGAGTCCTGTTATCTAGGTAGTTATTGTTGTATCCGGGCTCAGACCGGCTTGCTGGTCAGGCGCTCCAACAGCACCAGCTGGGAGGCAAAGGGCTCTTCGCCCTCGGCCGGCTGGTTCTGGATATAGCTGCCATCGGGCTGCAGCACCCAGGCCTGGCAGTTATCCGCCAGGTAGGTATCCAGGTCTTCCCGCAACCGGGCCACCAGTGCCGGCTCTTCCACCGGGAATGCGGTTTCTACCCGGTGCAGCAGGTTGCGTTCCATGCCGTCAGCACTGGAACAGTAAACTTCCGGACGGCCATTATTACCGAAGTAATACACCCGGGTATGCTCCAGGAACCGGCCAATCACCGAACGCACCCGGATGTTATCCGACAGCCCCGGTACTTCCGGCCGCAGGCAGCAGATGCCCCGGATAATCAGGTCAACCTTCGCGCCGGCCTGGGAGGCCCGGTAAAGGGCCTTGATCATCTGCGGCTCGGTCAGGGCGTTGAACTTGAAGATAATCCGGCCCTTGTCGCCATAGCTGGCCTCGCGCTCGATCAGGCTGATCAGCCGGTTGTGCAGGGTAAACGGAGCGTGGAAGAGTTTCTTGATCTTCAGCGCCTTGCCCATGCCGGTCAGCTGCTGGAACAGCTTGTTGACATCATCGCCAATAGACTCGTCGCAGGTCATGAAGCTGTAATCGGTGTACAGCCTCGCGTTGCCGGCGTGGTAGTTACCGGTACCCAGGTGCACATAGCGACGCAGGCGCCCTTCTTCCCGGCGCACAATCAGAATCATCTTGGCGTGGGTTTTGTAGCCCACCACGCCATACACCACGATCACCCCGGCTTCCTGCAACCGGCTGGCCAGCTCCAGGTTTTCTGCCTCGCTGAAACGGGCCCGCAACTCGATCACCACAGTCACTTCCTTGCCGCGCCGTGCGGCATCGGCCAGCGCTTCGACAATTTCCGAATCGGCACCGGTCCGGTAAAGCGTCTGCCTGATGGCCAGCACATTCGGATCTTTTGCGGCCTGGCGCAGCAGATCTACCACCGGGCTGAAATTCTCGTAGGGATGCAGCAACAGGATCGGTCGTTTGCGGATGGCATCGAACATGGATTCCTTGCTGCGGATCTGGCGCGGAATGGACGGCGAGAAGCTGGAGTAGGTCAGGTCGGGCCGGTCTACCAGGCCACCCACGGCCATCAGGCGGGTCAGGTTCACCGGGCCGTGCACCTGGTACAGGTCACGCTCGGTCAGGCCGAATTCCCGCAACAGAAACTGCACCAGTTCTTCCGGGCAGTTATCGGCTACTTCCAGGCGCACACCGTCACCAAAGCGACGGCTGAGCAGCTCGCCGCGCAGGGCCGATGCCAGGTCTTCCAGGTCATCTTCCAGCTCAAGGTCAGCGTTACGGGTCAAACGGAACTGGTAACAGCCCTTTACTTCCATGCCAGGGAACAGCTCATCCGCGTGGGCGTGGATCATCGACGACAGGAACACCAGGTTCTCACCACCTTCGCAGACTTCATCCGGCAGGCGCACCAGACGGGGCAACGACCGGGGCGCCGGCAGGATGGCCATGCCGGTTTCCCGGCCAAAGGCGTCTTTGCCATCCAGTTCCACGATAAAGTTCAGGCTCTTGTTCACCAGGCGCGGGAACGGGTGTGACGGGTCCAGCCCGATGGGGCTGACCACCGGCAGAATCTCTTCTTCAAAGTAAGTACGCACCCACTCTGCCTGGGCCGGAGTCCATTCCCGGCGCCGCACAAAGTGGATGTTTTCCTGCTCCAGCTCGGGAATCAGGACATTGTTCAGGATGTCGTACTGCTCGTGGATGTACTCGTGGGCTACCCGGCTGATCTCCGCCAGCACCTGGTCCGGCTGCATGCCGTCCACACCCACGGTTTCCCGGCCGTACTTCATTTGCTGACGCAGGCCCGCCACCCGGATCTCGAAGAACTCGTCCATGTTGCTGCTGAAAATGCAGCAGAAAATCAGCCGGTTGATCAGCGGGTGCGTGGTGTCCAGCGCCTGCTTCAGTACCCGGTAGTTGAACTGGAGCTGGCTCAGTTCCCGGTTGAAGTAGTTCTCGCTGGCGTCCAGGTTCACTTCCTCGCCTACCGGCGGAAGCTCAACCGGCGCAGGCACGCTCAGTTCGGCATCGATTGTCTGCTTGGCAGTTTCAGTAGTCATCGCTATCCATATCCGTTGTCTGGGCAGGCGGTCGCCTGCGTCACGCCCGCGCGCGGTCTCTCATCAGTCTCGCGGCGCGCACGGCAAAATAAGTCAGAATGCCATCGGCACCGGCCCGGCGCATGGCCATCAGGCTTTCCATCATCACCGCATCGCCATCCAGCCAGCCGTTCTGGGCCGCCGCCATGTGCATGGCGTACTCACCGCTGACCTGGTAAACAAAGGTCGGCACCTGCAGTTCGGTTTTCACCCGGTGCACGATGTCCAGGTACGGCATGCCCGGCTTGATCATCACCATATCGGCACCTTCCGCCAGGTCCATGGCCACCTCGTGAATGGCTTCGTCGCTGTTGGCCGGGTCCATCTGGTAAGTGGACTTGTTGCTCTTGCCCAGGTTGGCGGCGGAACCGACCGCATCCCGGAACGGGCCGTAATAGCTGGAGGCATACTTGGCAGAGTAGGCCAGAATGCGGGTATTCACATAACCGGCACCTTCCAGGGCTTCACGAATGGCGGCTACCCGGCCGTCCATCATGTCGGAGGGCGCCACCACATCGGCGCCGGCGTCGGCGTGGGACAGGGCCTGGTTCACCAGGGCTTCTACGGTCACGTCGTTGAGCACGTAACCGTCGTTATCAATAATGCCGTCCTGGCCATGGGTGGTGAACGGGTCCAGCGCCACATCGGTAATCACACCCAGTTCCGGCTGGGCTTTCTTGAGCGCCCGTACCGCACGCTGGGCCAGGCCATCGGAATCCCAGGCGCCAGAGCCGGACAGATTCTTTTTCTCCGCCGGCACCACCGGGAACAGCGCCACCGCAGGAATGCCCAGCTCAACCAGCTCCGCCGCCTGCTCGACCAGCAGGTCAATACTCAGTCGCTCCACACCCGGCATGGACGGCACCGCCTCACGCTGGTTCTCGCCTTCGAGCACAAACACCGGGAAGATCAGGTTGTCGGCCGACAACTGGTTTTCCCGCACCAGGCGCCGGGAAAAATCACTGGCACGGTTGCGGCGCAGACGGGTAGCCGGATAGGCTCGGTTGGAAAGCGGCTGGCGTGGCTTGGGCATGAAATACCTCCTGAACATGGATGGCCTTGGAAAGTCATGACATCATACACCCGGTGAGCCGCCTGTTGCAGGGCCGGGGCAAGTCTGCAGTACTCAGATGACAATTCAATGACAAAAACCAGGACGGCGCCAAACCGGCCGCCCTGGTAAAGAAGGGAAATCGGGGAAGGAACTCAGATGGAACGGTTGTTAAAGCCCACTTCCACCTTGCGAGGGGTATCAGCCCGGAAGCTGGTATCCACTGCCTGGATCTTGCCGCCACCCTGCAAAAAGGCTTCGATATCTGACTGCAGCTGGGCCCTCACCCGGGCACGGCCGGCAACAGAATGGTTATCCTCACTGTCGCTGCCCCAGTTACCGGACTGCTCCAGATTGCTTTCGTCGAATTCACTCATGCTCTTTTCTCCATCAACGAAAACAGATTTTCAGGTGCCCTGTACGCCCTCCCGGGCAGCACCCCGTCTCGACTGCCGGCCGCCTGCGGCCCCGTCTTGGCGTCTTTATAATCCGGTTTCGTTGACGGCGCTATTTCCTGACAACCACTTTTTTGTAACGTTTTGTAAACAGGCGCATGCCATTGATTTTGAAGGGCCAATCCCATCACCTGCCAGGCCCTTCAAATTGACACAAAGAATGAATAATGATTCACTGCTTGCAAGGAGCCGGCATGGCTTATCGTGAAACTGAAAAAATGCGCCAACGCAAAGCCCAGGCGCGCCAGAAGATCATCGAAAGCACCTGGGAATGCGTGGCAGACGGCGGTTTCCAGAGCGCCCGAGTTACCCGAATTGCCGGCCTCGCCGGCGTGGCAACCGGCACGATTTACCGGCATTTCGAATCCCGGGAAGACCTGTTTGCGGAGATTTTCCGGCTGGCGACCCAGCGCGAAGTCGACAAGGTAGCCGAAGCCCTGGCCATAACAGGCAATGCGGTACAGCGTCTGGACCACGCCCTGCGCCAGTTCGCCCAACGGGCCCTGAAAGGCCCGATGAAAGCCTGGGCGCTGATTGCCGAGCCGGTGGACCCGAAAGTAGAAGAAGAACGACTGGCGTACCGCAGGGCCTACGCCAACCTGTTTGAACAAGCCATCCGGGAAGGCATCGCCGAAGGCACCATCCCGGAGCAGAACACCCGCCTGGCCGCTACATGTCTGGTGGGCGCGATATCCGAAGCCCTGGTAGGCCCGTTGTCTCCAACCCAGACAAGCGAGCTACCGGACAACGACAACAATGACAATGAACTGGTCGACACCATCGTCTGTTTCTGCCTACGGGGGTTGACCGGCACCAGGAGCTAAACATGAACAACCCGCAGCGCAAAGCTGAGTCCGCCACCGACAACCGTTACCTGTCGGCCACCCATGAGGTCATCAACCAGCCCCGGCCGCTGGAGAACTACAACCTCTACGAACAGGACACCGCGCTGCGGGAAGCCGTTCTGCGGGAAGGCGCAGGCTTCGCCAACGACGACCTCACCCGCTTTGGGGCCTGGGCCGGCCTGGCCGACACCATCGAACTCGGCAACCAGGCCAACGCCAACAAACCCGGCTTCCGCACCCACGACCGCTACGGCCACCGGATTGACGAAGTCAGCTTCCACCCGGCCTACCACGAACTCATGCGGGTAGCCCTGGAAAACGGCCTGCACAGCTCGCCCTGGACCAACCCCGGCAAAGGCGCCCACGTCGCCCGCGCCGCCAAGTACTACCTGCATTCACAGGTAGAGGCGGCCCACTGCTGCCCGGTGACCATGACCTTCGCAGCCATCCCGTCGATCCAGAACCAGCCGGACCTCGCCAAACTCTGGGCCCCGAAAATCCTGGCCAACGAATACGACCACCGTAACCTGCCGGACACCGACAAAAATTCCGTCACCATCGGCATGGCCATGACCGAGAAACAGGGCGGCAGCGACGTGCGCGCCAACACCACCATGGCCTACCCGATGGGCCAGCAAGGCCCCGGCCAGCCCTACGAACTGGTCGGCCACAAATGGTTCGTCTCCGCCCCCATGTGCGACGCCTTCCTGGTCCTGGCCCAGACCACCAGCGGCCTGTCCTGCTTCCTGATGCCCCGCTGGCGCCCGGACGGCACCAAGAACCCCTGGCAGGTGCAGCAACTCAAAAACAAAATGGGCAACGTCGCC
This sequence comes from Marinobacter sp. UBA3607, assembly GCF_002375525.1. NCBI lineage: Bacteria > Pseudomonadati > Pseudomonadota > Gammaproteobacteria > Pseudomonadales > Marinobacteraceae > Marinobacter > Marinobacter sp. UBA3607. Next base: position 60,241 of record NZ_DFLY01000005.1, read on the forward strand.
AACGCCTCCAGCGAAGTGGAAATCCGCGGCGCACTGGCCTGGATGGTCGGCGAAGAAGGCCGCGGCGTAAGAACCATCATCGAAATGGTCGCCATGACCCGCTTCGACTGCATGATCGGCAGCGCCGCCGGCATGCGCCAGGCCGTCGCCCAGGCCACGCACCACTGCCACAACCGCAGCGCCTTCGGCGCAACCCTCAGCGACCAGCCACTGATGCAAAACGTCCTGGCCGACCTGATCATCGAAAACGAAGCCGCCCTCGCCTACACCATGCGCGTCGCCCGGGCCATGGACAACCAGGACAACGAACACGAACGCCTGCTCGCCCGCCTGGCCACACCCGTCGGCAAATACTGGATCTGCAAACGCACCCCCAACCACGCCTACGAAGCCATGGAATGCATCGGCGGCAGCGGCGTCATGGAAGACTGCATCATGCCCCGCCTGTTCCGGGAATCCCCCGTCAACGCCATCTGGGAAGGCAGCGGCAACGTCCAGTGCCTCGACACCCTCCGCGCCCTGCAGAAAGAACCCGAAACCCTCGACGCCTTCTTCAAAGAAGCCGCCGAAGCCAAAGGCGCCGACCGCCGCTTCGACCAATACCTAGCCCAACTGCAACACGACTTCGCCGACATCAGCGACTTCCAGTACCGCGCCAGAAACCTGGTCGACCGCATGGCCCTGACCATGCAGGGTTCGCTGCTGCTGCGCTTTGGCGACAAAGACGTCGCCGACGCCTTCTGCGCCTCCCGCCTGCAAAACAACGGCGGCATGAACTACGGCAACCTGCCCTCCGGCACCAACCCGGCAGCGATTATCAAACGGGGGACGCCTGTAGTAGGCTAGGGAAACCCAGCCAGCCTGGCGCACCAGACAGATGGCAGCCGGCTGAAGAGACTCCCCTTGCGAGGTTTGTGAACCGGCGGGGGATGGCTTTCCAAAAATTTGCGGAGCCATGGATGGCGGAGCAGAAGCGCCACA
>NZ_DFLY01000006.1:0-131 GCF_002375525.1 Marinobacter sp. UBA3607
TCCATCACCGCTTCTTTCAGGTCTTCCTGGGTCACGTCCGGGTCGTGCTGTGTAGACAGAACCACTGCGTCGATGCCCACGACCTTGCCGTTTTCGTAGCGGCAGGTTACCTGGCTCTTGGCGTCCGGGCG
>NZ_DFLY01000006.1:362-4061 GCF_002375525.1 Marinobacter sp. UBA3607
GCCGGCATCAGCACGTCGGTTTCGTTGCTGGCGTAGCCGAACATCAGGCCCTGGTCGCCGGCGCCCTGGTCTTCCGGCTTCTGGCGGTCAACGCCCTGGGCGATGTCCACCGACTGCTTGCCGATGATGTTGATTACGCCACAGGTGTCGCCGTCGTAGCCCACTTCGGAGGAGGTGTAGCCGATGTCTTTGATCACGCCACGCACCAGGTCTTCCAGGTCTACCCAGGCACTGGTGGTGATTTCACCGCCAACGATGGCCACACCGGTTTTCACCATGGTTTCGCAAGCTACGCGAGCGTGCGGGTCGTCGGTCAGGATGGCGTCCAGTACCGCGTCGGAGATCTGATCGGCCAGTTTGTCCGGATGGCCTTCAGAGACCGACTCGGAGGTGAAAATGTTGTAGTCAGACATAGTGGTGCTCCTCTGTGAGCGTTTTCAAAATCGGTGTACGTAATTCTACGTACGTCAATATCAAAGTTTTTTGATGTTCCAGTGTCTGCGCGGGCTTCAGGCCGTTCCAGACGTTTTCCAGAATTCCCGTACCTGCACCTGGAAGCCGTTGCGCAGGCCGATAAACAGTTGCTCGCCCGCAGTCAGGCCTGCATCGGCCGCCCAGGCGGTGAGTTCTTCCGGCTCGAAGCCCAGCCACAGGTCGCCGCAGTTCTCCTTGGCCCAGTCCTGGTCGTGGCTGCACAGGTCGCTGACGATAAAACAGCCACCGCTGTTCATCAGAGCTGCGGCGTCCAGAAAGATGTCCGCCGGGCTGGGTACGTGGTGCAGCACCATGTTGGCGACAATCAGGTCAAAGGCATCGCCCCGGGCCAGTACCGTGTCGGTGACACCTTCAATAAGGTCGACGTTGTTCAGCCGTTCCTCAATACAGGTGCGGGTGGCCTTGGCCAGCATGTCCTTGCTGTTATCCAGCCCCACCACATGATCAAACAGTTGTGACAGCACCGGCAGGAAGCCGCCTTCACCGGGGCCGATTTCCAGCACGCTGCGCCAGTCCTGCCGTGCTGCCCGCTTGCGGATCAGCTCGGCGGTGGGCTCCGCATACAGGTCAAAGGCGGCGATCAGTTCCTGCTGTTCCCGGAACTGCTCCGAATGCCGGGAGAAGAAGGCCTGGGACTGTTCCGCCCGCTGCTCGCGGATGGCCTCGATTTTGTCTTCCAGCTGCGGAGGCAAGGGCACCCGGTCTACGGTCTCGAAAATCTGCCGGATGGCCTGGTCTGCCAGCTTGTCGCCGTCCAGGTTCAGGGGGCGGCGGTAGAAAATGGCATTGCCTTCCCGCTGGGGCTCCAGCAACCCGGCTTTATGCATCACCTTCAGGTGGTGGCTCATGCCGGACTGGCGCATATCAAACATCTGGCTCAGCTCCAGCACACCGAAGGTGTCACGGCGCAGCACCCGCAGGATCTCCAGGCGCAGGGGGTCTCCGCTCGCCTTGAAGATCGGTACCAGGGTGTCCACCGAGGACAATTCGTTCGCATGTGCATTGAGTGAGGTCATGGTTGGCAAGTGTAGGGGGGTTCGATTGATCGATCAATAGCCATATCAAAATTTTTTGATATAGATTTATAGCGTTTGTGAAATCAGTCGCTTTGGTGATTTTGTACCGCCGCCATCGGAAAACCACTACATATGGATTTGCCCCGGCACACAGTAATCGGCGAAAATACGCGCCTTCTTTTTGAGCAGTTTTTGCAGCTTGAAGTCTTTTCCTGAAAAACACTGGAGAATTGTCAATGCCGTCCCGTAAAGATCTCGCCAACGCCATTCGCGCGCTGAGCATGGATGCGGTTCAGAAAGCCAAGTCCGGCCACCCGGGTGCGCCCATGGGTATGGCGGATATCGCCGAGGTACTGTGGAACGATTACCTGAGCCACAACCCGGCCAACCCGCAATGGGCCAACCGTGACCGTTTTGTACTGTCTAACGGCCATGGCTCCATGCTGCAGTACTCCCTGCTGCACTTGAGCGGGTACGACGTTAGCATTGACGACATCAAGAACTTCCGGCAGCTGCACTCCAAGACTCCGGGGCACCCGGAATACGGTTACACACCGGGTATTGAAACCACGACCGGCCCGCTGGGGCAGGGCATTGCCAACGCCGTTGGTTTCGCGCTGGCCGAGAAATCCCTGGCGGCGCAGTTCAACCGCCCGGGCCACGACATTGTGGACCACTACACCTATGCGTTCCTGGGCGACGGCTGCCTGATGGAAGGCATCTCCCACGAAGTGGCTTCCCTGGCCGGTACCCTGGGCCTTGGCAAGCTGGTGTTCTTCTACGACGACAACGGCATTTCCATCGACGGCGAAGTGGAAGGCTGGTTTACCGACAATACTCCGCAGCGTTTTGAATCCTACGGCTGGCAGGTAATTCCGGACGTTGACGGCCACGATGCCGACGCCATCCGCGCGGCTGTTGAACAGGCCCGGGCCAACACCGAGCAGCCGACACTGATCTGCTGCAAGACCATCATCGGCTTTGGTTCCCCCAACAAGCAGGGCAAGGAAGATTGCCACGGTGCCCCGCTGGGTGACGATGAAATTGCCCTGACTCGCGAGGCTCTGGGCTGGCAGCATGGCCCGTTTGAAGTGCCCTCTGAAATCTATGCCGCCTGGGATGCCAAAGAGAAAGGCGCAGCGGCCCAGAAGGCCTGGGAAGACAAGTTCGCCGCCTACGAAAAGGCCGAGCCGGAACTGGCAGCCGAGTTCAAGCGCCGTATGGCCGGTGAGCTGCCTGCAGATTTCGCGGGAAAAGCACAGGCCTACATTCAGGAATGCCAGGACAAGGGCGACACCATCGCTTCCCGCAAGGCTTCCCAGAATGCTCTGAATGCCTATGGCCCAATGTTGCCGGAACTGATGGGCGGCTCTGCCGACCTGGCCGGCTCTAACCTGACCATCTGGTCTGGCTGTAAAGGTGTGACCAAAGACGACGCCTCCGGCAACTACATCTATTACGGTGTGCGCGAGTTCGGCATGGCTGCGATCATGAACGGTATGGCCCTGCACGGCGGCTTTGTTCCTTACGGCGCCACCTTCCTGATCTTCATGGAATACTGCCGTAACGCCGTGCGCATGGCGGCACTGATGAAGCAGCGTTCCATCTTCGTATTCACCCACGACTCTATCGGTCTGGGCGAAGACGGCCCCACGCACCAGCCGATTGAACAGCTGGCCAGCCTGCGCACCACACCGAATATGAGCACGTGGCGCCCGGCTGATGCCGTTGAATCTGCAGTCGCCTGGAAATCTGCCCTGGAGCGTAACGATGGCCCCACGGCCATGGTGTTCTCCCGCCAAGGTCTGCCGCATCAGGATCGTGATGCCGAGCAGCTGGCGAACGTTGCCAAAGGTGGCTACGTATTGTCCGACAGCGAAGGCACGCCTGAGCTGATCCTGATTGCCACCGGCTCCGAAGTCGGTCTGGCGCAAGACGTTGCCGGCAAACTGCGAGAGCAGGGTAAAGCCGTACGTGTAGTGTCCATGCCGTCTACCGACGTATTCGATGCCCAGAGTGCTGAGTACAAGCAGCAAGTTCTGCCGCTGGAAGTGACCAACCGCATTGCAATCGAAGCCAGCATCGCTGACTACTGGTACAAGTACGTTGGTCTGGACGGCCGGGTTGTAGGCATGACCACCTTTGGTGAGTCTGCGCCGGCCGGTGAGCTGTTCAAGGAATTCGGCTT
>NZ_DFLY01000006.1:4301-4482 GCF_002375525.1 Marinobacter sp. UBA3607
GAGCTGTTCAAGGAATTCGGCTTCACCGCTGAAAACATCCTGGAAGTGGCTGCTGAACTGCTGGACGCTTGATGAGCAACTCAAAGCCTTATCGGATTGCTATCAACGGGTACGGCCGCATCGGCCAGTGCGTGTTGCGGGCATTGTATGAGAACGGCTTTCGCGACCACCTGCAGGTGGT
>NZ_DFLY01000006.1:4693-5093 GCF_002375525.1 Marinobacter sp. UBA3607
GACCACCTGCAGGTGGTCGCGATTAACGAGTTGTCAGACATCGACACCATTGCTCACCTCACCAAATACGATTCCACCCACGGGCGGCTCAATGGAAAGGTGGCGGTGGAAGGCGATGACCTGATTGTGAACGGCGACCGCATCCGCGTATTGCGGCACCCTGAACCCGAGGAACTGCCCTGGCGACTACTGGATGTGGATCTGGTGCTGGAATGCTCCGGCGCGTACTCCGACCGTGCCACAGCGGAAAAACATATTGAAGCCGGTGCCCAGCGCATGCTGTTTTCCCAGCCGGGTGACCCGGATGTTGACCGCACCGTGGTCTATGGCATCAACGATGGTGACCTTAACCCGCAGGATGTGATTGTGGCTGCAGGTTCCTGCACCACCAACTGCCTGG
>NZ_DFLY01000006.1:5272-5863 GCF_002375525.1 Marinobacter sp. UBA3607
TTCCTGCACCACCAACTGCCTGGTACCGGTGATCAAGGTGCTGGACGACGCCTTCGGCGTAGAACAGGGCAGCACCACCACCATCCATGCCGCCATGAACGACCAGCCAGTGATCGACGCCTACCACCACCAGGACCTGCGCCGCACCCGCAGCGCGCTCCATAATATTGTGCCGGTAGACACCGGCCTGGCCCGCGGCATCGAGCGCCTGCTGCCCCACATGGAAGGCCGCTTCAGCTCGGTGGCCATGCGCGTGCCAACGCTGAATGTGTCTGCTATAGACATGGTGGTGAACGTACGTGAAGCAACCGATGTTGCGGCAGTAAACCAGCTGCTGAAAAACGCCGCTAACGGATCGCTCAAAGGCATTCTCGGCTACACCGACGAACTCCTGGCCAGCTCCGACTTCAACCACGACGCCCACTCCGGCGTGGTCGACGGCGGCCAGACCCGGGTGACCGGCGGCACCATGGTGAAAGTGCTGTGCTGGTTCGATAACGAATGGGGTTTCGCCAATCGCATGCTGGATGTCAGCAAGGTCTGGCTAACCAGAACCTGACGGATACAGAGGGGTCTGACCCCGAACGGGGT
>NZ_DFLY01000006.1:6025-7362 GCF_002375525.1 Marinobacter sp. UBA3607
AGGGGTCTGACCCCGAACGGGGTCAGACCCCACCCAAGGCTTAACAATTTGCACCTGTGAACCCATAACTACGGAACCTGATTATGGCCATCAAAAAAATGACTGACCTGAACCTCGCCGGCAAGCGGGTTCTGATTCGTGAAGACCTGAACGTACCGGTCAAAGACGGCAAAGTGTCCAGCGACGCCCGCATCCGCGCCTCGCTGCCGACCATCAAGGCCGCCAAAGATGCCGGCGCCAAAGTCATGCTGATGTCCCACCTGGGCCGCCCGGAAGAGGGCGTGTACGACGAAGCCTCCTCCATGAAGCCCGTAGCCGAGCACCTGAGCACCCTGCTGGGCCAGAAAGTGCGCCTGATCAAGGATTACCTTGACGGCGTTGAAGTGGCCGACGGCGAAGTCGTGCTGTTCGAAAACGTCCGCTTCAACAAAGGCGAAAAGAAAGACAACGAAGACCTCGCCAAGCAATACGCCGCCCTGTGCGATGTCTACGTGATGGACGCCTTCGGCACCGCCCACCGCGCCCAGGCCTCCACGCACGGAGTGGCAAAATTCGCCCCGGAAGCCTGCGCCGGCCCGCTGCTGGCAGCCGAACTCGACGCCCTCGGCAAAGCCCTCGACAACCCTGCCAAACCGGTCGTGGCCATCGTTGGCGGCTCCAAAGTCTCCACCAAACTGGACGTGCTCAACGCCCTGGAAAAAGTGTGTGACCAGATCATCGTCGGCGGCGGTATCGCCAACACCTTCCTGGCCGCAGCCGGCCACCCGGTAGGCAAGTCCCTGTGTGAACACGACCTGATCGACACCGCCAAAGACATCGCCAGCCGCGTTGAAATCCCGCTGCCGGTAGACGTAGTGGTTGCCAGCGAATTCGCCGAAACCGCCACCGCCACCGTGAAAAACATCTCCGACGTCAGCGCCGACGACATGATCCTCGACGTAGGCCCGGAAACCGCCGGCCAGTTCGCGAGCCTGCTCAAGAACGCCAAAACCATCCTGTGGAACGGCCCCGTCGGCGTGTTCGAATTCGACCAGTTCGGCAACGGCACCAAAGCCTTGGCCGAAGCCATCGCCGAAAGCGACGCCTTCTCCCTCGCCGGCGGCGGCGACACCGTGGCTGCCGTTGACAAATACGGCATAGCTGACAAGATCTCCTACATCTCCACCGGCGGCGGCGCGTTCCTCGAATTCGTGGAAGGCAAAACCTTGCCGGCAGTAGCCGTACTGGAAGAGCGCGGAGCGTAATCAACAAAGCGATTCTGAGAGAAGCCCGCACAGGGCCAGAATCGCAAGGAGGGTGGGGTAGGTCTTTCGCGGAATTTCGAAGGCCAAGGATGG
>NZ_DFLY01000006.1:7492-8768 GCF_002375525.1 Marinobacter sp. UBA3607
ATGGATGTGCTCGTAGCGGTTCCGCGAAAGACCTACCCCACCCTCCGCCGCAGACTCCAAGGCAGCGTTTCATGCCGGAGTCGGCGGGAGAACCAAGAATCCAAACATCAAAAGTCAACGAAGGAGACAACCCATGGCCCTGATTTCGCTGCGGCAACTTCTGGACCACGCCGCCGAGCATGGTTACGGTGTGCCAGCCTTTAACGTAAACAACCTCGAACAAATGCGCGCCATCATGGAAGCCGCCGACAAAACCGATTCCCCGGTCATTGTCCAGGCCTCCGCCGGTGCCCGCAAATACGCCGGGGCCCCCTTCCTGCGCCACCTGATCCTGGCCGCCATCGAAGAATGGCCGCACATCCCCGTGGTTATGCACCAGGACCACGGCACCAGTCCGGCCGTGTGCCAGCGCTCCATCCAGCTTGGCTTCAGCTCCGTGATGATGGATGGCTCCTTGGGTGAAGACGGCAAAACCCCGACCAGCTACGAATACAACGTAGATGTTACCCGTCGCACCGTTGAAATGGCCCACGCCTGTGGTGTCTCCGTAGAAGGTGAACTGGGCTGCCTGGGCTCCCTCGAAACCGGCCAGGCCGGCGAAGAAGACGGCATTGGCGCCGAAGGCACCCTGGACCACAGCCAGATGCTGACCGATCCCGAAGAAGCCGCCGACTTCGTCCAGAAAACCCAGGTCGACGCCCTGGCCATTGCCATCGGCACCAGCCACGGCGCCTACAAGTTCACCCGTCCGCCCACAGGTGACATCCTGGCCATCGACCAGATCAAAGCCATCCACGCCCGCATCCCGGACACCCACCTGGTCATGCACGGCTCCAGCTCCGTACCCCAGGAGTGGCTGAAGGTGATCAACGAATTCGGTGGCGAGATCCCGGAAACTTACGGTGTACCGGTGGAAGAAATCGTCGAAGGCATCAAACACGGCGTGCGCAAAGTCAACATCGACACCGACCTGCGCCTTGCCTCTACCGGCGCCGTTCGTCGCTTCATGGCCCAGAACCCGGCCGAATTCGACCCGCGCAAATTCCTCAAGGCCACCATGGTCGCCATGACCGACATCTGCGTAGCTCGCTACGAAGCCTTCGGTTGTGCCGGCCAGGCCAGCAAGATCAAGCCGGTTAACCTCGAGCAGATGTTCGAGCGTTACGCCGCTGGCGAGCTGGACCCGAAGGTTAAATAAGGCTTTCCGCCTCGTTTACCTGAAAGCCCTGGCCCTGGTGGTCGGGGCTTTTTTGTGGTTCATCGCGCTTTACCGGGA